>JBIQLU010000001.1:0-22206 GCA_044463985.1 Gemmatimonas aurantiaca
CATGTGTTAAGCACGCCGCCAGCGTTCGTCCTGAGCCAGGATCAAACTCTCCAATAATTGAAAAGTCTTGCTTGGCTCTTCGTAACGTTGCCACACTCTCGCATGACAATGTCCGAATCACTAAAAATTGTTCAGGTCTGAACTCTCCCTTGGAACCCCGAACGAGCCCCAAGATCAACGAGTCCGCCTCGCACAATCCTCTCTCACATCGATTGTCAAAAAGCTCTAGTTCAATTCAAAACCGTCGCTTTCGACGACAGCCTTGCAATGTACTCAAGTTTTCCCTTCGAGTCAACCCCGGCCGCCTTTCAAGGCCGCCAACACCAACTCGATACGCCGCTAACATCATGCGGCGCCTCCCTCCACTCGCCGCCTGAACAAGAAGTTCAACGGCAGCCCACAATTGTAAACGCACGCTCGCGCTCGGTCAACCCTGCTGCTCAACTTCGATTACTCTCGGTTCGACCGCCCGCGCTTCACTCGCGCGCTCCAGCTCCGCGTGGAGAGTTCCTATTCTAGACGGCGCTTTCGCGCACTTCAAGGGGGGAAGCGCTTCATTCTGCTCGCGCCCGCTTCCTGCCCGCAGTTTCAGCGCGGCGCACTCTTCCAGTGCGGTACCGTCCCCCACTTCTCCACCACGAAGAAATTCGGGTCCAGTTCCACTCCGGTTCGCCAGTCGCTGTAGTCCTCCGTCTGGCGCGCCACTCCTCCCACGTACATCGCCACCTTCGTCGCGAGCCAGCCCCCGCCGGTTTCGACGTAGTCGTCGAGATGGATGTCCATCGGCGCCGACCGGGCGGCACCGCCGCCGTTCCCCTCGGGCGCCAGGATCATCCTGAGCAGGATCAGCCGCTCGCTGTCCACCCAGAACTGCGCCGAGCTGCTGTCGGCCGCGCCCTTGGCTCCGACCACGTACACCGGCCGTCCCTTCCATCGATCGCTCCGCACCTGGCTCATGTCGAAGCCGAGCGGCGCGAGCTGCGCCATGGTCGTCTCGAGCGGCTGCGTGTAGACGCCGATCACGAAGGGAAGGAAGGGATTCCCCTCTCCCGCCGCGCGCTGCAGCTTGCCATCGCGCATCACGTACACGCTGTCGGCGGTGTACAGCACGCCATTCCCCTCGGACGGATCGCCGAAGTCGATGCGCAGTCTGTCGGGTGCGAGCAGCGCCTCGTACCACGTCGAAACGTTTTTCGTGCCGTCGGGACGGACGATCGTCGTCTGCTGCTGGAAGGTGAGCGTGTGGAACCACGGCTCGCCCGTGGCCCACTGGTCGTGCATCCGCGCGAGAAGCTCGCGGCCGGATGCGGGCGCCGCGCCACTCTGCCCGTGCAACGGCGTCGCGTACATCGAAATCGCCAGCGCTGCCATACCGGCGAATGCGGCGCGCGCCGCGGTTGATGCCTGGTTGTCGTTACGCACTCTTGCCGTCATGATCGGATACCTCGACAGGGTCGGACTGCGGTGCCGCCGCGGCGGCAGATGCGCTTCAACCTCGCAGCGTGTCCGCGCGATGAAAAGTGGGGCGTGATGACCGGAGTCATCACGCCCCACTTTTCAGTGCGCCCTGTAGGAATCGAACCTACAACCTAATGATTAAGAGTCATTTGCTCTGCCAGTTGAGCTAAGGGCGCATTACCCCTTCCCACTTCCCTCCACCAGCGTCTCCCTGCCGCACCTTCCCCACCTACGCGCCAGGCAGGACTCGAACCTGCGACCCACAGCTTAGAAGGCTGTTGCTCTATCCAGCTGAGCTACTGGCGCTTCTCGAAGTCGCGAGCCCGTACATCGGGGAAGCACGACCCTCTCACCTCTCGCGATCCCGCCGCGGGAGGACCTGCCAGGTCGGGGCGACCGGATTTGAACCGGTGACCTCCTGCTCCCAAAGCAGGCGCGATACCAGGCTACGCTACGCCCCGCACAGTCTACGAACTTATCCAGACAGTGGCATCCGGTCAACTCCGTTCGTCGAGCGCCGTTACGAGCCTGCGGAACGCTCTCCCGCGATGGCTCACCTTCTCCTTCGCCGCTCTGTCGATCTCCGCGAACGTGCTGCTGCTCCCCTCGAGCTCGAAGAGCGGATCGTAGCCGAAGCCGCCCGCACCGCGCGGCTCGCGAAGTATCCGGCCGTTGCACTCGCCGCGATAGACGCGCTCTCCGTCGCGATCCACGTACACCGCCGCGCACACGTATCGCGCGCGTCGCTCCGCCGCGAGCGATCGCTCCATATCGCTCCCATCGCGCTCCACGCGCGCGAGCTCGGCGAGCAGCTTCGCATTGTTCGCTTCGTCGAGCGCGAGGCCGGACAGCTCTCCCCGCCCGCTCCACCGCTTGCTGCGCACGCCGGGTCGTCCGCCGAGCGCGAACACCTCCAGCCCCGAGTCATCCGCGACCACCGGGCGCTCGCCTCCGGCCAGCTCGAAAAAATATCGCGCCTTGGCGAGCGCGTTCTCCTCGAAGGTTTCGAAGTGCTCCAGCTCATCTTCCGCCCGTGGATCCTCGAGCATTCCGGCGGCGTCGAGGTCGAGTACGTCGAAGCCCGCTTCGGCGAAGAGCGGCCGGAGCTCGCGCAGCTTTCCGCGACTCCTCGTGGCGAGAATTATCGTGCGCTGGTTGCTCGCCGTGCGTTCCGCTTCATTCATCGCGCGAGTGTCGCCGCCTGCTTCTCGAGCAGCTCGCCTATCCCGTTCTGCGCGAGCGCCAGAAGGCGATCGAGTGTCGCTCGATCGAACGTCGTGTGCTCTCCTGTTCCCTGCACTTCCACGAAACGTCCCTCGCTCGTCATCACGACGTTCATGTCCACGCCGGCGCGCACATCCTCGGGGTAATCGAGGTCGAGCCGCGCTTCGCCGTCCACGAGTCCCACACTCACCGCGGCGACGCGTCGGCGAACCGGTGACGCGGCGAGCGCGCCGCTCGCTACGAGCCAGTCGAACGCATCGACGACGGCGATGCACGCTCCGGTTATCGCCGCCGTGCGCGTTCCGCCGTCTGCCTGCAGAACGTCGCAGTCCACACGCACGGTGTATTCGCCGAACGCGAAATCGTCCAGCATCGCGCGCAGACTCCTTCCTATGAGCCGCTGGATCTCCTGCGTTCGTCCTCCCACCTGCCCTCGCTCTCGCGGCGTGCGCGTACTGGTCGCGCGCGGGAGCATCGCGTACTCGGCCGTCAGCCACCCTTCGCCGCTTCCCCTTCGCCACGACGGCACGCCGGCCTCGGCGGATGCCGTGCACAGCACGCGAGTGGAGCCGAAGGTCACCAGGCACGACCCCTCGGCGTTCGGTGCCGCGCCGCGCTCGAGGGAGACAGGACGAAGGGCATGAGAGGCGCGACCGATGCGCGCCACGGTTTCACTGTTGGTCACGGAGTTTCTCGATTATCGAAGTCGTGGACTGTCCTTTCGTGAGCGGTACGATCACCACTCTTCCACCGAGCGCCTCCACTTCGGTGCGCCCGACGACGGTCTCGGGAGTGTAATCGCCACCCTTCACGAGCACATCGGGGTGCAGAGCACGGATCAGCTCCAGCGGCGTGTCCTCCTCGAAGATCACCACCGCATCCACCGATTCCAGCGCCGCGAGCACGAGCGCCCGCTCCGCCTCGCCGCGCACGGGGCGGCCAGCGCCCTTCAGCCGGCGCACCGATGCGTCGCTGTTCACGCCCACGATCAGCGCATCGCCCTCCGAACGGGCGGCGTGGAGGACGTCGACGTGGCCGGGGTGGATGAGATCGAAGACGCCGTTCGTGAACACGACCGCGTCGCGGCGCGCTTCGCGCCAGCGAACAGCCTCGTTCAGTGAGAGCACCTTCCCGGCAGGCAGGCGCGGATTCAGAACGGGCGCTCCACGTGCGCGGTGAACTCGATGTCCCGCGTGTAGCCGGGGAGCTCGATGGTCGCGAAGTAGTCGGACCAGATGAAGATCATCCGGTTGCCGCGCCGGATGTGAACGCGTTTGGCGCCGGGCGGAAGTCCGAGCGAATCCACCAGCGCCTGCAGATGCGTGGTGATCTCCTCGTTCGTGCGATGCGACGCGAAGCGCGCCTCCTGCTTCATCGCATCCTGGAAGGTGTAGTGGCGATAGAAGACCCGGCCGACGTTCATCCCGAAGTAGGCGATGGCCACCACTATGAGCAGAGTGAACAGGCAACCGAGCGTCGACGCCCCACGCGGCGCGCGCTTCACCATTGCGATTGCGCTCCGGCTATCACGTCTTCCACGATCTTCTCGATGGCATCGTCCCGGCCATCGGCCTCGGAGCCTTCGTTGTACGTGGCGTCTCGCATGAGTCCCTTCTGCGACCAGAGAGTCCGGCCCGTGGCCTGCTCCACTATCTCGACGTCGACGGTGATCTGCACCTTCCGCTGTGCGGTATTCGCGCGCGCGGGATCGGAGCTGTACGCCACCGGGATGTCCGGCTCGTAACTGACGATCTTCCCCCTCACGACGGCATCCGCGCGCTTCTCCGAGGCCTCGTGGAGCCCCAGACGCCCCTCCACCTCGCGCCGCATCGGCTCGAGCAGCTCCTGCTGCAGCGTGGCCAGCGCCGTCTGGTTCTCGAACGGAAGCACGGCAACGCTCTTGATGTTGGGCGGCAGACCACCGCCCGCGAAACCGTAGATACAGCCGGTGGTCGCGAGGATAGAAACGAGAAGAAGCTTCAGGAGTCTAGCGCCAGATCGCTGCATCGAAAGCCGAAACCGTGTCGACTCGCGTCACCGTGAGATCGAGCATACGGTGCGCGCGCTCATGCTGGTAGTGCACCTTTCCCCCGTCGTCACGCGTGACCCACTGCTGAATGCGTCCGCCGGCGATCAGCTCGATCCGTCGCAACTGACGACCGGCGAAGGTAGCGCGCCACGCGGGCTCCCGTCCAATCTCCACCCTGAGTGTATCGCCGTCAACGCGTGCCGTGGTGTCGGGAGCCGGCGGCACCGCGAAACGCCCGAGCGCGGCCCAGAGGAACGGCACTGGAGGAAGGTAGTTGCCGATGCGTTCATCTCCGCGAGTCTCGAGCGAATCGTCCACGAGAACGGCGCTCCCACCGCCGTAGCCGCCGCCCACGAAGAGGTCGATTCGAACACTGTCCGGCGGCGCCACACGCGCGGCCCCGTCACCCTTCGCACGGAAGTCGGGATCGGCATAGTTCCAGAGAAAAACGAGCTTCTGGTGTACCGGCGGGAGTCGCGTGGCGGGAATGGCCACGGGCGCCACGTTTCCCTCCAACAGCGGCGCCTTCGGCGCGCAGCCGCCAGCCACGCCGCCGACCAACGCGAGCGCCAGACGCGCTCCGCTCCCCCACCCTCGCGCCGCGGCCGGGCTGCGCACTACGCCACGGCTCCGGCGCTCGCGTCGAGACGCGCGCGGATGTCGGCCGGCAGCTTCACCACGCGATGCGAGCGATCGAGCGACACGAGGAGCGTACTCGCAGTGGCGAGCAGCTCCCCGCTCTCCGCGTTGTGGATCCGATACTCGAAGGTGACGGCGCGCGAGGACACGTCGGTGAGCGTCGTCTCCACGCGAATGAGGTCGTCGTAGCGCGCCGGTGCCCTGTAGCGGACGTTCGCTTCCGCGACCGCGAGCATCACTCCAGCCGCCTCCATTTCGCGATAGCTCATCCCGCCAGCGCGGATGTGATCGGTGCGACCGAGCTCGCACCACACGAGATAGTGCGAGTGGTAGACCACTCCCATCTTGTCGGTCTCCGCGTAGCGTACGCGCAGTTCGAGCGAGGTACTTCGAGCCATGAGTTGCGAAGTTGACGGGAGGGCGCGGGTTTGTAAAGCACCGACGCCCGCGCTAGTATCCGCGCATGCTCGAGGCGCCCTGCTTCATCTTCTCGGATGCCCACCTCGGTGCGGGCGATGCCGCCGACGACCGCGCGCTCGCTTCGTTTCTGCATCACCTGCGCGGCCGCGCCGGGTCGCTGCTCGTGAACGGCGACCTTTTCGACTTCTGGTTCGAGTGGCGGCACGTCATGCCGCGCGGCCACGTGCGCGTGCTCGGCGCGCTCGCGGAGCTGCGCGACGAAGGGCTCCCCGTCTTAATGATCGGCGGCAACCACGATTGCTGGGGCGGTGAGATCCTCGAGGGCGACGTCGGAATCCACTTCCAGCTCGGAGCGCTCGACAGCTCGGTGGCGGGCTGGCGCGCGCACGTCGAGCACGGTGACGGTCTGCGTCCCGTGGAGGATCGCGCGTACCGTCGGCTGAGGCGCGTGCTGCGCAACGACCTGGCGATTCGGGCCTTTCGCTGGCTGCATCCCGACTGGGCCAGCAGGCTCGCTTCGGGGAGCTCCGATGCGAGTCGCACGCACCGAGCGCGCGACGGCGGTGCCGGCCTGCGCATCATTGCGGCCGAGCTGCTGGAGCGCGATCCGCGACTCGAGCTGGTGGTGTTCGGCCACTCGCACGTCGCGGTGCTCGAGCGCCTTGCGGGTGGAGGCGTGTACGCCAACCCCGGTGCCTGGCTCGACTCGCGCAGCTACCTCGTGGTGACGCCGCAGCGAGTGGAGCTGCGACGCTGGGGCGGCGCCGCGAACGAATCAGCCGAGGGTGAGCTTCTCGACTCGCTCGATCGCCTCCCCCAGGAAGCGCTGCCCCTGCCGTAGAAAGTGCTCCGGTGCATCGGATGCCACGAAGCGATGCGCGGTGGTCGCGGCGGGATCGGCGGATAGACACATCTTCTCGAGGGCGCGGCGAGTCTCCGCGGCCGTCTCCTCGGCGCTGTCGATGAGCCGCACGCCATCGCCCATCGTCTCGGCGATGAGCGGCTTCAGAAGCGGGTAGTGCGTGCAGCCGAGTACCAGCGTGTCGACATGGGCGCCACGCAGGCCGGAGAGGTAGCGGCGGGCGATGAGGCGCGTCGCGTCATCGTCGAGCCAGCCTTCTTCCACGAGCGGTACGAAGAGCGGACAGGCCATCGCCGCGATCGCCGCGTCGGCGCGCGCGGCGTGGATGGCGCGCTCGTACGCACCGGAGGCGATGGTGCCCGCGGTGCCGATCACCCCGATGTGACCGGATGTGCTCACGCGTGCCGCCGCGCGGGCGCCCGGCTCGACCACACCGATCACGGGAATCGTGAACTCCCGCTGGAGAGAATCGAGAGCGTGTGCGGTGGCCGTGTTGCATGCCACCACCACCACCTTCACACCTTCGTTCACCAGCCAACCCGTGATTTCGCGGCTGTAGCGCAGCACGGTGTCGGGGCTCTTGGGGCCGTACGGAACGCGCGCCGTGTCGCCGAAGTAGATCACGCTCTCGCCGGGCAGCGTGCGCATGACCTCGCGTGCCACAGTGAGTCCGCCGAGTCCCGAGTCGAAGATTCCTATCGGCGCCGTCGATCGCGACGACTCGTGACCGGAAGCACGCGCGTCGAGCATCCGGACGTCAGAACGGAATACTGGTGGTGATGCTCGCACTGCGCGTCCCCTCGTGACCCTGCACCTGGATCGGCACATCCCAGAGGTGTGCGGCTACGAACGCGTCGGCGGCCGCGATCAGGTGCGAGAAGATGAGCAGCGCAGTCCAGTCTTCGACGGCACGCTTGCGAGGGCGGACGCGCGATGCGAGCGGGTTCGCCACGTAGCCGCCGGTGGTGGTGTCGAGCACGCTGTCGCGCGCCGCATCGCGCGCGATGGAGAGCTGCTTCTTCGATTGCACCAGCATCGCGATGGATGTGACCTCCAGCGCGACGAAGATTCCCCCCGCCGTATTGCGATCGAGCGAAGCCTGCCCCCAGCCGGGAATCGCGAGCGACTGCAGGAGTGCGCGCCGCGGCGAAATCGGCGGGGTGGCGAGCTTCGCGCCTGGGGTGGAGTCGCTCACGGTGTCGTCGGCCACTCGCATGGTGGGACCCACGCGGGCGGAATCGGCGAGCTGTGCACGCGCACCCGGCGCGAATGCGATGGACGCGATGCCGAAGCACGCGATGGCGACGAGCGATCTCGCCACTCGCCGAAGAGCTGGCGGGAACGTGTGGGAATCGAACCCACCCGACCCGACGTAGTCAGGTCGCAGCGGTTTTGAAGACCGCGGAAGCCACCAGGCCCCATCCGCCCCCAATCTCATGAGAGAACGATGTCCACCAGTCCGCGTGGCAGAACAGTACCGATCTCCACCGCTTCATCCACGCGCGCGCGGAAATCCGGAACGCTGGATTCGCTGACCGCGACGAGGAGACCGCCCGAAGTTTGCGGATCGACCAGGAGCGTCCTGGTGACCGCGTCGACGTCCCCCCAATCGACGCGCGTCGCGAGATACTCGGCGTTCCGCTTGCCACCGCCCGTGGACACGCCGCGCTCGGCGAGAGAGCGCGCGCCGGAAAGGAGCGGCACAGCCGACACGTCGATCTCGAGGGTGACGCCGCTTCCGCGAGCGATGTGCGAGGCGTGTCCGAGCAGACCGAAGCCGGTCACGTCGGTAGCGCAGCGCGCGCCGACAGCGAGCGCAGCGCGGCTCGCGACGTCATTCAGGCGGGTCATCCAGCCCACCATCGCCCGGTGATCTTCCGCCTCCGCCTCACCGTTGCGCGCCGCGGTGGCGATGATGCCGCTCCCGATCGGCTTGGTGAGAAGGAGGCGATCGCCGGGACGCGCAGCGGTGTTGACGAGCAGCCGTCTGGGGTCGGCGCGCCCGGTCACGGACACACCGTACTTCAACTCTTCGTCCACCACCGTGTGGCCACCCACCATCACGGCTCCGGCGGCGTGCACCATGTCGAAGCCGCCGCGCAGAATGTCACCCAGCAGTTCCACCGGCAGCGTAGCAGTCGGGAAGCCTACGATGTTGAGGGCGGTGAGCGGCTCACCGCCCATCGCATACACATCCGAGAGCGCGTTCGCAGCAGCCACCCGGCCGAAGTCGTAGGGATCGTCCACGATGGGCGCGAAGAAATCCACGGTCTGCACCAGCGCGAGGTCCTCGGAGAGGACGAACACGCCCGCGTCGTCGAAAGTCTCGTTGCCAACCAGGAGCCGCGCATCCGTCTGCCGGGGCAGCGTTGCGAGCGCCCGCGTGAGGTCGCCCGGACCCATCTTGGACGCGCAGCCTGCGCAGCGCGCCAGCGTGGTGAGGCGGACGACCTCTTCCCGGGAATCAGTGACGCTCATCGAATCCGGAGGGTTTGGGAAGCGGAGGAACTATCCTTCCAGTTGCGCCACGAGCTCGATCTCGACGAGCGCGTTCCTCGGGAGCGCGGAGACCTGCACCGTGGAACGCGCGGGACGCGCCGAGCCGAGGTAGCGGCCATAGACTTCGTTGAAGACCGGGAAGTCACCGAGGTCGGCCAGGAAGACGGTGGTCTTCACGACCTTGTTCCAGTCGGCGCCCGCGGCCTCCAGGACGGCGGTGAGATTCTGCATCACGCGCTCCGTCTGAGCGACGACGCCGCCCTCGACGATCTTGCCGTTCGCCGGATCGAGCGCGATCTGCCCCGCCGTGAAGAGGAAGCCGCCCGCGCGGATCGCCTGCGAGTAAGGCCCGATCGCTTCGGGCGCCTTCTTGGTCGCTACCTGGGAAAGAGACACGTCTTCGGGACTCCGCTGTGGGTTGGGTTGGGTCAGGGGAGGAAGCAGACGGCAGGAGGCGGAAGGCAGTTCCTGCCGTGTGCCTCCTGCCGTCTGCTTCCTGCTCTTCGATCATCAAGCTACCCGCGCCGCCGACGTCACGACAGTCCGGTAATGCTCCCGTCGGCCGCGATCGACATCGACTCCGCGGCGGGGACTCGTGGCAGGCCGGGCATCGTCATGATGTCGCCCGCCTGAGCCACCACGAAGCCCGCGCCGGACGACGGGTAGATCTCGTTGATCGTGATGCGGAAATCGCGAGGGCGGCCCAGCCGCGTGGGATCATCGGTGAACGAATACTGCGTCTTCGCCATGCACACGGGCGTCTCGCCCATCCCGATCGACTCCAGGTAGTCGATCGTGCGCTCGGCCTTCGCGGAATAGTCGGCGCCATCGCCGCCGTACACGCGCCGGACGATCGTATCGATCTTCTCACGGATCGGGAGCTTCACATCGTACAGCGGATGGAAGTTCGAGCCGCCGCGGTCGAGAGCGGCGAGTATCTCGTTCGCCAGATCGACGCCGCCCTCTCCGCCACGCGCCCACACGTCGCACTCGGCCACCGGCACGCCCTGCGCCGCTGCGAAGTCGGCGACCATCTTCTTCTCTGCCACCGTGTCCGACGTGAAGAGGTTGATGGCGACGACCACCGGAACGCCGAACTGCTTCACGTTCTCGATGTGCGCCTGGAGATTCGGCAGTCCACGCTCGAGCGCGCCGAGGTCCTCCTTCGCGAGTTCCTTCTTGTTCGCGCCGCCGTTGAGCTTGAGCGCACGCACGGTGGCCACCACGACCGCCACCTCGGGCTTCAGTCCCGCCATGCGACACTTGATGTCGAAGAACTTCTCCGCGCCCAGATCGGAACCGAAACCCGCCTCCGTGAGAACGATGTCGGCGAGCGCGAGACCCGTCTTCGTCGCCATGACGCTGTTGCAGCCGTGCGCGATGTTCCCGAACGGCCCGGCATGCAACAGCGCCGGACCACCCTCGAGCGTCTGGACCAGGTTCGGTCGGAGCGCATCCTTGAGCAGCAGCGCCATGGCGCCCTGCGCCTTGATGTCACGAGCGTATATCGGCTTCCGCTCGGCGCCCGCAGTCGAGCCCACGATGATGCGCCCGAGCCGCTCCTCGAGATCCTCCCTGCTCGTGGCGAGCGCCACGATGGCCATCACTTCGCTCGCAGGCACGATCACCCAGCGGTCCTGGCGCGGGACCCCGTTCCCTGCACCGCCCAGTCCGATCACGACATCGCGGAGGACCCGATCGTTCATATCGATCGCGCGCGGCCAGGTGATGCGCCGCGTGTCCAGACCGAGCGAGTTTCCCTGCGCGAGATGATTGTCGAGGAGCGCGGCGAGGAGCGCGTGCGAGCTGGCGATCGCATGAAAGTCGCCGGTGAAGTGCAGGTTGATGTCTTCCATGGGCACCACCTGCGCGAAGCCGCCGCCGGCAGCGCCGCCCTTCATCCCGAAGACCGGACCGAGGCTCGGCTCGCGCATGCACATCACCGCACTCCGGCCCATCCGCTGGAGCGCCTGGGTCACACCGACGAGAGTGGTGCTCTTCCCCTCACCGGCCGCCGTGGGGTTGATGCCGGTGATCAGAACGAGCTTGCCGCGCCGTGGGCGGTGCGCCACCTCGAGATCGACCTTGGCCTTGTACTTCCCGTAGGGATCGATTTCGTCGGAGGAGAGGCCCAGTTCCGCCGCTACGTCGGCGATCGGCCGCATGCGTGCCCGTTGGGCGATCTCGATGTCGGATGGGACGTTGGTCAACGGATCCTCGCAGGTGAGGGAGTGGATCGACGTGGATCCCCGCTTTCGCGGGAATTACCCGGGATTCGAAAGAGCGCGCGGCAGTTCGACGCGGTGAGCTCGGCGATCTCCTCCGCCGGAACACCGCGGGCTGCCGCCACACGCTCGATTGTACGGGGAACGAAGGCTGGTTCGTTGCGTTTTCCGCGGTGCGGCACCGGCGCCAGGTAAGGCGCATCGGATTCCACCAGAATCCGGTCGTCCGGCACGAGGCGCAGCAACTCGTCGTCGCTCCACTTGCGGAACGTCACTATCCCGCTGAACGACACGTACCAGCCCGCATCGAGCGCCGTGCGCGCGAGCGCATGGGATCCGGTGAAGCAGTGCAAGACTCCACGGACACCCTCGCGCGCTGCCTCGCGCACGATCGCCGCCGTGTCGTCCTCCGCGTCGCGCGTGTGCACAACGACGGGTACGTCATGCTCCGCGGCGATTCCGAGCTGTGCGCGAAAGGCGGCGATCTGCGCCTCGCGCGGAGAGTCGTCATAGTGGTAGTCGAGGCCGCATTCACCTACGGCCACCGCGCCCGAGTCGAGCGCGGCACGGATCGCCGCCACGTCGCGACCGGGCTCGAAGGCGGCTGCATCGTGCGGGTGAATTCCGGCGGTCCAGTACAGAAAATCAGGAAGGGCGGCGGCAATGCCGCGCGCCCTTTCCGCCGCCTCGATGGATTCCCCTATGCAGACCAGCGCCGCGGCGCCCGCCTCGCGAGCGCGGGCTATCACGCTCTCGCGATCCGCGTCGAACGCGGGGTCCGCGAGATGTACGTGGCTGTCGATGAAGCCGCTCACCGGACTCGCCACGTGCCTGGCATCCGCGACCTCGCGCGACTCGTAACCGTCCTGCCGATCACCGAGTCGCGACTACGGAAGCCTCCTTCCTGGCGGAGGAACCGGCAGTATCTTCGACCGCTCTCGAAGAGCGATGGCCCGCCACGCTCCGCTCGCCGGCCTTGCGCGGCCACCTGTGCTCGATCCACAGGAGGATGACCGGCGCGACGTAGATGGAGCTGAACGTACCGGTCGCGACACCGAACAGCATGACGAGTGAAAATGGCCGGATGACCGGACCGCCCAGAATAGCGAGAGCGAGCAGCGTGGCCACTGTCGTCGTATGCGTCAGCACCGATCGTGGCAGTGTTTCGTTGACAGCCCGGTTGAGGGTGTCCTTCAGTGACTCTTTTCGCTTCTTTCGGAGATCCTCTCGGGCGCGGTCGAAGATGATGATCGTGTCATTGAGCGAATAGCCGATCATCGTCAGCACGCCACCCACCACGATGAGCGATACCTCGAGGTTGAGATACCGGATGAAAACCAGCGTCGCGAGAATGTCGTGCGACGTAGCGATCACCGCCGCGAGACCGAACCGCCACTCGAAGCGGTAGGCCAGATAACCGAGCGTGATGAAGAAGGAAATCAGGACGGCCAGAGCTGCCTTCTGGCGCAGTTCGCTGCCCACCTTCGCGCTCACCGTACCGGAACTCGTGACCTCGAAGCTGCTGTCTCCGAACGTCTGGGTGAGCGCTTTGCTGATCTGCTCCTTTACGACCTCGGACCCCTCCGTCTGCGCCGCGACGGTCTCCGGATTCTGTGCCCGGATCACGAACTCGGTAGGTCCACCAAACTGAGCTATCTCGGCACTGGGTATGCCTGCATCCTGGACGGTGCTCCGGATCTTCGCGACATCCGGCGCCTCCTTGAAGGAGAGCTGCATGAGCGTGCCGCCGGTGAACTCGATGCTGTAGCGGTAGCCCGAGAAGGCGATGAGGATCAAGCCCGGGATCACGAAGAGCAGCGTGATCGTGGTCGTGATCTTCCAGAACTTGATGAAGTCGATCTTGGTGTCGTGTAGGATTCGGAACATTTAGATGCTCAACGTCTGTGGGCGATGCGTGCGCTGCAGCCACACGTTGTAGAAGATACGAACCACGAAGATCGCGCTGACCATCGACGCGCAGATACCCGCGATGAGCGTGACTGCGAAGCCCTTCACCGGGCCGGTACCGAACTGGTAGAGAACCAGCGCGGTGAGGATCGTGGAGACGTTGGAGTCGATGATCGCGGGAAGCGCGTGCTTGAACCCCTCATCGATGGACGTTCGCACGGTTTTCCCCCGCACGAGTTCCTCTCGTATTCGTTCGAATATCAGAACGTTCGCGTCCACCGCCATTCCGACGGACAGCACGAGCCCCGCTATGCCCGGAAGCGTCAACGTGGCACTGAATGCCGACAATACTGCCAGCGTGAAAAGCATGTAGAGCGTGAGCGCCGCCACCGCGAGCACGCCGGAGAAGCGGTAATAGCCCACCATGATGAAGATCACCAGCGCCACACCGAGAATTCCGGCGTTGATACCGTCGCGGATCGAGTCCTGGCCCAGGCTCGCCCCGATCTGCCGAGACTCCACCACCTTCAGCGGCACCGGGAGCGCGCCCGCGTTCAGCACGAGGGCGAGGTCCTGCACCTTCTGCAGCGGCTGCCCGCGCATGGTGATCTGGCCGCGCGTGCCGATCGCGCTCTGGATGACGGGCGGGCGCCCCATCACGCGATCGTCGAGCACGATCGCCATGTAGTCGTTGATGTGCCTGGACGTCTCCTGCCGGAAGCGCCGCCCGCCTTCCGTGGTGAGCGTGAACTGCACGATGTTCCCCTCGATCGGGTCCGTGGCGGGCTTCGCCTCGTGCAGGTACTCGCCGGTGATGATCGGCTTGGTGTCGACGACGTACAACGCGGTCGCATCAGGTCCTTCCGCGTCGGTCTGCCCCCAGTGAATGGTCTTCCCCGGCGGGAGCGCCGCCTTCACCGCAGGCAGTGAGAGATAGCGATCCACCGTGGGCACGTCCTTATCGGCCACGAAGTACTCGCCGGGCATCTGGCCGGCCTGAACGAGGCTGCTGAATGCGCCGCCGCTGGTGGCTGCGAGGAGCCCGGTGTCCGCCTTCGCGCTGTCGGCCGCCGTGCTGTCCTTCTTCCCCGCGGAGTCGGTCGGAGCGAAGAGCGATGTGATCGCGCTCTTGTTCGCTGTGTCGGCGCCCGGCGCGGCTCCACGTGTCGGGGCCGCACTCACCCCTGCGCTCTTGAGGATCTGGTCGATGCGGGGGATGACCTTGTCGAGGGCGTTGGTCTTGTCCGTGATCTGGAACTGGAGGAACGCCGAACGCTCCACGAGCGATCGCGCGCGCTCCGGATCGGTCACGCCTGGAAGCTCGACGATGATGCGGTCGCTTCCGACCTTCTGCACCACAGGCTCCGCGACGCCGAATTCGTCGATGCGGTTGCGCACGACCTTGAGTGCGCGGTCTATCGCGTCGCTCTTGTTGGCCACGGCCTGCTTCGACTCGTCCACTTCCAGAGCCAGGTGCATTCCGCCCTTCAGATCCAGGCCGAGCTTGAGCGGAACGCGTGTGAAGCTGGTGTCGTGAAAGACGCCCGCGGCGTTTCGCTCGCGTACGGTCACGGTTCGTGGCCAGAGCGCGAATACCGAGGCTGCGATCAACACCAGTAGCAGGATGATGCGGGTCCTGAGATTGGACATGCTGCGAAGAGAAGTGGGATGGGTTATGGCGGAGTACTGAACGTTACCGGGCTAGTCCAAACGAGTCAACGCGGCGCGCGCATCCCGTTCATCCAGCGCGAGCTGCGCAACGAGCGCGCTCGCGTCGGGAAACGGCCGCGTATCGCGCAGGCGAGCCACGAACTCCACCTTCACGTACGCGTCGTACAGCTCTACCGATGCGTCGAAGAGGTGCACCTCCAGCGACGTCGCCGTGTCTCCGAAGGTCGGCCGCGGCCCGAGATTCATCATACCCCCGAAGGGGCCCGATGGTGTCTGCACCCTCACGGCGTAGACCCCCTGCGGCGGGAGCAGCTTGTGCGCGGAAGGCGGAGGGAGCGCGACGTTGAGCGTCGGAAAGCCGAGCTCGCGCCCCCGACTGTCGCCGTGGACCACGTCACCCGACGCCGAGTACAGCCGGCCCAGGCCGAGCGCAGCCCTTTCCAGATCCCCGCCCGCCACTGCGCGACGGATCACCGAGGATGAAACGGGCCGCCCTTCCGAATCCGCGACGGCATTCACGACTTCCACCGTGAAGTCGCGCTCGGCGCCGAGTCGGCGGAGCATTTCGACGTCGCCCTCACGCCCGCGCCCGAAGCCGTGGTCGTGCCCGATCACCAGATGCCGCACGCGAAAGCGTCTGATCAGGACCTCATCCACGAAATCGGCCGCGCTGAAGCGCTGCAGAGTGGGCGTGAATGGCAGGATCACCATGTAGTCGACACCGCTCTCCGCCACGATCTCGAGCCGCTCCGCACCTACCGTGAGGAGCGGGGGCGCAGCCTCGGGATTTATCACGCGCAGCGGGTGCGGATCGAAAGTCACGAGGGCGCTTCGAAGACCGAGCTCGCGCGCGCGGGCGGTTATGCGCGCGAGCACATCCCGGTGGCCCAGATGCACGCCGTCGAATGTCCCGACCGTGATGACCGTCCCCGGCGAATCCGGCGGAAGGCCCGACTGCACGTCGTCCTCCACGCTACGATGCATCGCGCAGCACCAGACGCGGTTGCCAGCGCGCTTCGCCGTCGGCGTCGGTGCGCGCCGCCACCGCCACGAGCTCGCCGTTCGAGTCGAGCAGCGCGGCGCGCTCGCCCGGAAGTCTCGCTGCCACTGAACGGCCGTGAAGCACCATCGCCAGCTCCGCCTCGTCGAGTCGCTCCGCCGGGAGCGAGCGCACCGCATCGGCGGGGGGAAGAACCTTCACTTCACCAGACACGACATCGTCGAGCACGGCTGCATCGCGAACGTCGAACGGCCCGCTGCTCGAACGGCGGAGCGCGGCGAGGTGCGCGGCACTCCCGCTCCATTCACCGAGATCGCGGGCGAGAGCGCGCACGTAGGTCCCGCCGCTGCAGGTGACCACCACATCGATCTCGTCGCCGCGCCACGCGCGCACTTCCCAGCGGTGGACCACCACGCGAACGGGCTCGAGCTCGAGCTGCTCGCCGCGACGCGCGGCCGCGTACGAGCGCCTCCCGCCCACCTGCTTCGCCGAGAATGCGGGAGGCCGTTGCAGCAGCTCGCCGGTGAGCTCGCGCATGGCGCGCTCCACGCTCTCGCGTTCGGGGAGCGGTGCCTGCGCGATCGGTTCTCCCGTGACGTCGTCGGTGTTCGTGGCCGTGCCGAAGCGGACGGTGGCCTCGTACACCTTCGGCTCGGCATCCATGTATGGGAGAAGTCGCGTCGCGCGCCCCAACAGCACGACGAGAAGGCCGGTCGCGAACGGGTCGAGTGTGCCGGCGTGGCCGACGCGCCTCGTGCCGAGCGCGCGCCTCACGAGCGCGACGACGTCGTGCGAAGTCGGCCCTGCCGGCTTGTCCACCAGCAGCACGCCGTCAAGCGTCCGATTCCTCGTCGACACCGGCTGCGTTCTCTTCGCTCTTCTGCTCCCGCTCGTCCTCGTCGTGGTGAATTCCCGCGAGGAGACTCTCGATGCGCGCCGCCCGTTCGACAGTGCGGTCGAGACGAAACTCGAGCTCCGGCGCGATGCGCAACCGTACCGCACGCGCGACGCGCGCGCGCAGGTGCGACGCCAGACTCGCGAGCCCTTCGAGCGTGGTGTCGCGCTCCTGGTCGGAGCCCATGATGCTGACATAGACCCGCGCGTGCCGCAGATCGTTGGTGACGTCCACTCCCGTCACGGTCACGAAGCCCACGATACGCGGGTCCTTCGCGCCCTCGGTCAGGAAGCTGGCCACCTCTTCACGCACCGCCTCGGCCACGCGCACCGAGCGGCGATTGTCGTTTGCCATATGAAAAGAAAAAAAAGAAAGCAGAGAGCGGGAAGCAGCAACTGCTCTCTGCTTTCTGCTCCCTGCCCCCTGTAGTGGTTCAGAGCGTCCTCGCCACCTCTTCCGTGCGGTAGCACTCGATGAGGTCGCCGACCTTGATGTCGTTGAAGTTCTCGATTCCGATGCCGCACTCGAAGCCTTCGCGGACTTCGCGGACATCGTCCTTGAAGCGGCGGAGCGAGCCGATGCTCCCCTGGTAGACCTCGACGCCGT
The DNA here is from genome assembly GCA_044463985.1 of Gemmatimonas aurantiaca. GTDB lineage: Bacteria > Gemmatimonadota > Gemmatimonadetes > Gemmatimonadales > Gemmatimonadaceae > JADGGM01. Next base: position 17,437 of record JBIQLU010000001.1, read on the forward strand.
CGCGAACGACTCGCACCTGCGCCTGCCGGTTGATGACGCCGCTGCGCACGATGCAGCCCGCCACGACGCCCACGCGCGGAACGCGGAACAGCTCGCGCACTTCAGCCTCGCCGAGCGTGACCTCACGCTGCTCGGGACGAAGCATTCCCTCGAGCGCGGCGCGCACATCGTCCACCGCCTCGTAGATCACGCGGTAGAGCCGGATGTCGACGCCCTCGCGCTCGGCCGCCGTCCGCGCGTTGTTGTCGGGACGCACGTGGAAGCCGATGATGATCGCGCCGGACGCACGCGCCAGGAGAATGTCGCTCTCCGTGATCGCGCCCACGCCGCGGTGCACGACGTCCACCTTCACTTCGGCGTTGGAGAGCTGACCCAGAGCGTCGGCGAGCGCCTCGGCCGGACCGCCCTGGTCGGCCTTGATGAGCAGTTGCAGCGTGCGGACCTCGCCCGCTGCCGCCTGCGACATGAAGTCTTCCAGCGAGACCGCGGCGCGCGAAGTACGCCGGCTCTTCGCCTCGCGGTCGAGCCGCTGACGCCGCTGCGCGATGTCGCGCGCTTCCGTCGCCTCGGCCACGACCAGGAACTGGTCGCCGGCCATCGGCACGCCTTCGATACCGAGTACCTGAACCGGTATCGCGGGTCCCGCCTCCTCCACCGCCTTGCCGCGTTCGTCGAGCAGTGCACGGACGCGACCGGAGTACATCCCGCAGATGAAGTCCTCGCCCACGTGCAGCGTACCATTCTGCATGAGGATCGTGGCGACCGGTCCCTTCCCCGGATCGAGCTGCGCTTCCACCACGGTGCCCACGCCGCTGCGATCGGGATTCGCCTTCAGGTCGAGGATCTCGGCCTGCAGGAGGATCTGGTCGAGCAGATCGGAGACGTTCGTGCCCTTCTTGGCGGAGATCGGAGTCGAGAGCGTGTTGCCGCCGAACTCCTCGAGCACGACCCCGTGCTGCAGCAGATCCTGCTTCACCTTCTGCACGTCGGCCGAAGGGAGGTCGATCTTGTTGATCGCCACGACCATCGGCACGCCCGCGTTCTTCGCGTGCGAGATCGCCTCGATGGTCTGCGGCATGACCTGGTCGTCCGCCGCGACGACGAGCACCACGATATCCGTGGCCTGCGCACCGCGGGCGCGCATGGCAGTGAACGCCTCGTGGCCCGGCGTGTCGAGGAAAGTGATCTCGCGGCCGTCGGCGAGTGTCACGTGATACGCGCCGATGTGCTGCGTGATGCCTCCCGACTCGCCCGCCACCACGCTCTCGTTGCGGATGTAGTCGAGCAGCGACGTCTTGCCGTGATCGACGTGGCCCATGATGGTGACCACTGGCGGCCGCGACACCAGATCCTCGGGGCGGTCTTCTTCCTGGTCCGCCGGAGCCGCAGCGTACTCGGCCTCGCGAACCGCCTGGAATCCGAACTCACCGGCGATCAGCTCGATCTGGTCGAAGTCGAGCCGCTGGTTGATGGTCACCATCAGCCCGAGATTCTTGAACGCGAAGCCGACGATCTGCGTGGGCGGAATCTTGAGGATCTGCGCCAGCTCGCTGACGGTGATGAACTCGTTGACGTGAACGGTGGTGCGCTCGCGCTCCGCCTCCGCCGCACGCTGCGCCTCGACCTCCTCGCGATAGGAGGAGTCGTCGGAGCGGCGCGGACCGCGCCTGGAGTGCGATCCGCGGATGGCGGTCATGGTGCGCGAGATGTTCGCCGTCACCGCCTCGCGATCGACGGTTCCGCGCTTCCCCTTCTTGCGCTTGCCACCGCGCTTCTCATCGCGCCGGCCGGGAACCGAAGTGCCCGCACCCGGTGCTGCGGAGGCGACGGGACGCGGAGGGAGCGGTCCACCCGCCGAAACCGACTTCGGCCGGGGGGGCCCGGGTACGACCGGACGTGGACGCTGCCAGTCGGGCGTGGACTGGCGCGGGGGCGAGCTCGGACGCTGCGGCTGCGAAGCGGCAGGGCGGCTCTCGGCCGCGCGCTCCGTGCGCTGCTCCGTACGATCGTTGCGCTGCCGCGGCTCCGGAGCTGCACTTCTGCGGGGTTCGGCGTCGCGCTCGGGGCGTGCGCGAGGCGGCACAGGCGCGGGAGTCTCGGTCGCGGCCTCGGGCGGCGCGGGTTCGGTTGGCGGCGCCGCTGGCGCGAGAGTCTCCGCACGCGGTGCGGATTCCACTGCGCGTTCGATCTCGTGCACGACCTCGGGAGGAGCGCTGCGCTCCACCTGCGCGGGCTCGGCGGCGGCTCTCTCCGCGGCCTGCGCTTCCTGAGCCTCGGCCTGAGCCGCTTCCGCAGCTTCGGCTGCCGCTGCCGCAGCTTCGGCCGCTGCGGCCTCCGCCTTGGCGACATCCACGGCGCGACGGCGGCGGCGACGGACGGCCGGCTCCTCCGCTGGAGCTGGCTCCGGCGCGACCGGCGCCTTTGCAGTCGCGGTGCCGCGACGGCGACGAGTAGCGGTAGCGGCAGGCTTCTCCTGACGCGCGCGCTTCTCGCGCTCCCAGCGAGCGCGAAGACGCGCTACCTGATCATCGGTGAGCGTGCTCAGATGACTGCGCACCGGGACGTCCATGGAGCGCAGCATGCCGATCAGTTCGTCGTTGGAAACGCCGAACTCTCCAGCAAGGTCATGCACACGAAGCTTGATCAAAACCTACCCTCCTGTTGGTCCACGCCAGCACCACGCAACCGCATTCACTCAGGCCGGCGTTTCGCGAGAATCCTCGGTACCGCCCACCGCCCCGTCACCACCGGATTCATCACCACCAGCGTCCGTGCCACCGGCCGCAATCACATCATCCGTCGAGCCGGCGTCGGCCGAGTCGGCGGTACCACCGGAAGTGGCCAGATCCACGGCAGCATCGGCACCGGATTCGTCGTCGGTGGTCAACTCATCGAGGAGCGCCATGATCCTGTCCGCCTCCTCCGAAGCGATTCCCGGAAGCCGAACCAGATCCTCACGCTCGAGATCGATGATGTCGTTGAAGGTGCGATAACCAGCCTCCTCCAGGACGGCAACCGTGGCAGGTCCGAGTCCGCCGATCTCCGAGAGGCGCACGTCCGCAGCCTCCGCATCCTCTTCTTCCGGAAGCGGTGCGAAGAGCGGCTGCTCGCCGCCGCGCTCCAGCCATTCGCGACTCGAGTACAGGTCGATCTTCCAGCCGGTCAGCTCGGATGCGAGGCGCACGTTCTGGCCATTGCGTCCGATCGCGAGCGAGAGCTGGTCTTCATCCACCACGGCCTGGATCGTGTGCGCCGCCTGGTCGCTGAAGACGCGTGCGACGCGCGCGGGAGCGAGCGCCATCTTCGCGAAGCGCTCCGGATCCGACGACCAGGGCACGATGTCGATCCGCTCGCCACCGAGCTCGTTGACGACCGCCTGAACGCGCGAGCCCTTGAGGCCGACGCATGCGCCCACGGGATCGATGGAGTCGTCACGCGAGAAGACCGCGATCTTGGTGCGGCTCCCGACCTCGCGCGCGACCGCGCGAATCTCGACGATCCCCTGCTGGATCTCCGGCACCTCGAGCTTGAAGAGCGCCTGGACGAACATCCCATCGGCACGGCTGAGAATCAGGCGAGGTCCCTTGGGAGTTTCCTCGATGCGCTTGAGCACGGCGCGCATCGGCTCACCCTGGTGGAAGTGCTCGCGGTGATTCTGCTCGCGATACGGCATGATCGCCTCCGCCTCGCGGAAGCGATTGAGCATGAGCACGAGCTTGCCGCGCTCGATCTGCTGCACTTCGCCGGATAGCAGGTCGCCCACTCGCCCCGCGAACTCGTCACGGATGCGGGTGCGCTCACGCTCGCGCACGCGCTGAATGATGCGCTGCTTCGCGGCCTGGGCGGCCGTGCGGCCGAACTCGGCGAAGTCGATCGGCTCTTCCATCTGATCGCCGACCTCGAAGCCTTCGTCGTAGAAGCGAGCTTCCTCGAGCGAGATCTCCCGGCTCGCATCGGTGACTTCGGCGACGACCGTGCGGAGGCGGACGATCCGAATGGCGCCGCGCTCCTCATCGATCTCGACCTCGGCCTGGACCGTGGGACCGTACTTCTTCGCGAGCGCAGCGAAGATGCCGTCCTGCAACAGCCCGTGCAGTTCCGCGCGATCGAGCTGCTTCGTGTTCGTCATCTCGCGGATCGCGCTCAGCATGTCGGTTGAGCTGACCATCTAGAGTCCCTCTTCGATTTACCAGTGAAACGCCAGCCGAGCTTCCTTCACATCGGCCAGCGCGATTCGCTGCTCGTCGCCACGTGCGTCGCGGACCAGAGCCACGGCCCGACCATCGACATCTTCGACGCCGAGGATCTCCACTTCCTCGCGACCGTGGAGCGCCGGGCTGAGCACACTGGCACGGCTCCCAGCGAAGCGACGCCAGTCGGCGGCATCCCTGAGCAACCGTTCCACTCCCGGAGAGGAAACCTCCAGTCTGTAGCGTTCGCCGGCCTCCTGACCCGCATCGAGCCGCGCCTCGACGGCACGCGAGACCGTGGCACAATCGTCCACCGTCACCGCCTGTCCATCGCGCCGGTCGATGCGAACGTCGAGCGTGGGGCGCGATCTCGAGCCGCCCACACGGAGCTCCACGAGATCGTACCCCACTTTGTCAACTTCCGTAGCGACAACCTTTTCCAGCGCTTCTTTCACGTTGAATCACAAGCCACAATAACAAAAAATGTGGGGCATCATCCCCACATTTCCGCCCCATTCGGACCTGCCCGGGGCAACCGCTGGGTAATGTAGACTTGCCGGAAAGGGGAGTCAAGGAGAGA
>JBIQLU010000001.1:22306-31685 GCA_044463985.1 Gemmatimonas aurantiaca
GCGTCGCCGGCTCGATGGGAGAAGAACCGGTCATTGTGGTGGCGGGTGCAGAAGGGGGAGATCGTGATGCGGCGGACGCCGGCGGCGCTGGCGTGAGATGCGATGAGGGAGCGGAGATCCACCGTGGTGGGTGCCGCGACGGAGCGACCTGTCAGCTCGGCGTGAACTTCGGGGCTCACTTCGTAGCACTCGCCGCAGATCGCGGGACCGAGGTGAACGTACAGGCTGGAGGCCGGGAGGCCCCGTTCCTCGAAGAGCGCGAGGGCGCGCTCGGTTATGCGCGCAGCCGTGCCGCGCCAACCCGAATGCAGGAGCGCGAACGCCCCTCCCGGGTGCGCGATGAAGACGGGCACGCAGTCGGCGATCGTCACGGCGAACGCGATGCCGACCCGGAGCGAGAAGTGGCCATCGGCGTCGGCTACGCGAAGCCACCCTTCCCAATCGCCGTCGTGCGCCACTACGCGGTTGCCGTGCACCTGGCTCGCGGTGGCGAAGCGCGGCGCCATCGGGCGGAGGTCGGTGATGAGCCGGTTCCAGCGCGACATCACCTCCGATACGGGCTCGGTACCCCCGGTGCCGAACGTGCCCGCTGCGCGTGTGGTAGTGAAGGCTTCCATCCCGAACGCTTCGAATTCGGGGACGACTTCGCGCTCGATCACGCGCTGCCGTCGGTCACGCGCGTGATCTTCGCGCCGAGCGAGCGGAGGCGTTCGTCGATCCGCTCGTAGCCGCGCTCGATCTGTCCGACGTTGTTGATGGTGCTCGTACCCCGTGCGCAGAGTGCCGCGAGGAGTATGGCCATCCCGGCGCGGATGTCGGGCGACTCCACCGTGGCGCCGTGCAGACGCACCGGCCCCGAGACCACGGCGCGATGCGGATCGCAGAGCACGATCCGCGCGCCCATCGCGATCAGCTTGTCCACGAAGAACATCCGCGACTCGAACATCTTCTCGTGCATCAGGATCATCCCCGTACACTGAGTAGCGGTGACGATCGCGATCGACATGAGGTCAGCCGGGAATGCGGGCCACGGCTGGTCCTCGAGCTTCGGCACGTGGCCGCCGAGGTCGCTCTGGATCACGCGCGGCTGATCCGCGTCCACTATCAGGTCATCCCCCTCGATGCGGCAGAAGATTCCCAGTCGCTCGAAGCCCATGAGCACCGAGCGCAGATGCTCGACTCCCGCGCTCTCGATTCGCAGCGCCGCGTTCGTGACGGCGGCGAGTCCGATGAACGATCCCACCTCGATGTGATCCGGGCCGATGGTGTGCGTGGTTCCACGAAGCGAGCGTGCGCCCTCGACGGTCAGGCAGTTCGTTCCGATCCCCTCGATGCGCGCGCCGAGCGCGACGAGAAAGTGAGCGAGATCCTGCACATGCGGCTCGCTCGCCGCGTTGCGGAGAACCGTCACGCCATCGGCCGCCGCGGCAGCCATCAGCGCGTTCTCGGTGGCCGTCACGCTGGGCTCGTCGAGAAACACATCGGCGCCGCGCAGGCCGCGCGTGCGGAGATGAAAACCCGTGTCGAGGGTGGACGTGGCGCCGAGCTGCTCGAGCGCGAGGAAGTGGGTATCCACACGCCGGCGTCCGATGACGTCGCCGCCCGGCGGCGGAAGCGTGACTTCGCCGCGCCGCGCGAGAAGGGGCGCCGCGAGGAGAATCGACGCGCGGATGCGCGAGCAGAGCTCGGGATCCAGCGTGGTCTCCCCGATCTCGCGCGCGCGGATGGCGAGCGTGTTGCGTGCAGTCCAGCCGATTTCGACACCGAGCGACCGAACCAGCTCCACCAGCGTCTCCACATCGCGGATGCGCGGCACGTTCTCCAGCGTCACGGGCTGCTCGGTGAGCAGCGCCGCCGCCACGATGGGGAGCGCAGCGTTCTTGTTCCCGGATGGCCGGATCGAGCCGGATAGCGGGTGCGAGCCTTCCACGATGAACTGCAGCGGAGCCATGTTTCTGGATCGAAATGAGAAGAAGTGAGTCGTACCTTGCTGGAAGGTTCGGGAGGGGCCGAATCATGTCCCGCGTTCCGACCCGAAGTCAAGCGATCGCGCAGCGCTCGTCGCTTGACACTCGACGGCGCTACGGGTACGCTACCGCGCTCAACCCCGTGAGTCTATGCAACTACTCGTCGCCATCATAAATCACGTCGAACAGGTGGACGACATCCTCGCAGGCTTCGTCGAGCTGGGGATCACCGGGGCGACGATCGTGAACAGCGAAGGGATGGGGCACGTCCTCAGTCAGGATGTACCGATCTTCGCCGGGTTGCGCTCGCTGACGGCGCGCTCGCGTCCGAGCAATCAGACCGTACTCAGCGTCGTGCAGGATGACAAGGTCGAACCGGCCATCGCGCTCATCCACGAAGTGTGCGGCAACCTCGAGTCGCCTGGTGCCGGCATCGTGTTCTCCATTCCCCTCTCGCGCGTCGTTGGACTGGCGCCGGAGCTCGACGAATGAGCGGAGTGATGAGAGTGGTATCAACCTTGCTCCCCAATACGGCCTAGATGCCGGTACTGGGTTGGGCGGGTGCGTTCCTCCTGCAGAGTGCAGCGGGTACCGTCGCGGTGGGGCAGAGCGCCCCGGGCGGCCGGATACTCGGCGTGATCGCGATGATCGCGATCGCCGTCATAGGTCTCACGCTAGTCGCACTGGTCGCGACGCTCGTGCCCGCGCTGCTGGAGCTTCGGAGGGCAGCGACCAAGATGGAGGCGATGCTGGACCGCCTCGGCACGGAGCTCGACCCCATCCTCGGTCACGCGCGGAGCGTGGCCGACAACGCCGACTACATTTCGACAGCGGTCCGCGCCGACGTGGGTCGCTTCCGGAACACGCTCGGGCGCGCGAACGACGGCCTGGATGCGGCGGTGGATGCCTCCGAACGGCGCGTGCGCGAACTGGGTGCGCTTCTCCGCCTTCTCCAGGATGAGGTGGAGCAGACCTTCGTCTCGGGCACTTCCATGCTGCGGGGCGTTCGCGTTGGCGCCGACGCGCTGCGGCACGGCGCGGCCGGCCTCCTGAACGACCTCGACTACGAGGACGACGAGGAGCTGGAGGACGAGGACGACTTCGAGAGCGACGACGAGTACGAGCTCGAGGACGACGAAGAATACGCGCGCGTCTCCGAAGACGGATACGACGACGCGAGTGACGAGGAACTCATCGATGGGCCCGGCGATCTCCAGGAGCGCGGCATGATGCTGGATGCGGAAGACTCCGACGGCACGATCGACGACACACACGACGATGGGGAGGAGACGGACGATGGCAACCAGTGGACGAGGGACGGAGGAGATGGTGGAGACGGCTCCGAGGCGCGGCCGCGGATCAGGCACCGCCCGTCGTAGCCGGGAGAACGCGAGGGAGGAGTACGATCTTCTCATCGCGGTCGCGCTCGGCGCGGCGATCGGCGCAGGGCTCGCACTACTGGTGAGACGCGGCCCGGAGGGGCGCAGTCCCGCCTACATCGCGGCGCGCGCAGCGTCGCGTGGCGCCGCGAAGGCGGGTCACTATGGCGCGAAAGGGGCGAAGCGGGTGCGGAAGCGCGGGGCCGAGCTCATGGACTCCCTTCCCTTCGATGACATCGGTGAGAGCCTCGGTTCCTATCTCGAGGCGGCGCGCGACACGATCGACGACGCGGTGGCGCGCGAGCTGAAGGGATTGCGCAAGGCCGTCCGGCGCCAGCGCAAGCGGTTCGGCGTCTGAGGGTGGCGCATCGCGCCAAGCACCTGGCGGTTCTGCCCCATGCTGCCATTTCACACATGAAGATCGCGACTCGGCGACGCGCCTCGGCGCGTCGCCAGCTTCTGTTCATGTGCGGCGTCGCCGTGCTGTTGCTGTGCATCCTGCCGGGATCCGCGCTCGCATGGACGCCGGGCACGCACATCTTCCTGGGCGAAGCCGTGCTGCGCTCGCTCTCCGCGCTCCCCTCCGGAATCGCCGAGCTGCTGCGGGCCTTCCCAATCGAGTTCCTCTACGGCTCCATCGCCGCAGACACCAGCATCGCGAAGAAGTACGCGCCGGTGGGACGGCACTGCCACTCGTGGACCGTCGGATTCGAGATCCTCGAGAAGGCGGCCGACGAGCGCATCCGGAGTTTCGCGTACGGCTACCTCGCGCATCTCGCCGCGGATGCCGTGGCACACAACTACTTCGTACCGCGCTACCTGATCATCGCGTCGCGCACTTCGGGGCTGGGACACAGCTACTGGGAGAGCCGCTTCGAGATGCACCTCGGAACGGCGTACAGTCACCGCGCGCGCGATGTGCTGGTGCGCGACCATGCGTCGGAAGACGAGCACCTCGACCGCATCCTCAGCCCGACGATCTTCAGCACGCAGACCAATCGGCGGATCTTTCGCGGAATGGTGTACGTGACCGACACCGAGTCGTGGCAGCGAATCTTCCAGATCGCCGCGGTCAACAGCCGGTGGGATCTGCACGGCAACGAAGTCGGGCGGTACATGGAGCGGAGCTACGACTTCATCATGGACTTTCTGAGCCGTGTCGACCACTCCGAGCCGCACTCACTCGATCCCTCCGGCGAGGAGGCGCTGCGCCTCGCCAAGGACGTGAGGCGCGCGGCGCGCCTCAGCCAGGTGTCGTCACGCCTCTCGGGCGAGGCTCTGAAGCACTTCGGGATGCCGTCCACGAAGCTCGACTTCGCGGCTCGGCTCGAGTCGCCGCTCTACGTACCGGCGCGCTCCGACAACAACTGATTGACGGCGCGCGGATCCGCGCGTCCCTTCGACTTCTTCATCACCTGCCCCACGAGTACGCCGAGCAGCTTCTTCTCGCCGGCGCGGAACCGCTCTGCCTCGCGCGGATTTTCGGCGAGCACTTCATCCACCCAGCGCTCCAGCTCGCCGGCGTCGCGCACCTGAACCAGCCCTTCGCGCTCGGCGATCGCGGCAGGCGCGTCGCCGCTCTCGAGCATCAGAGCGAAGATCCTCTTCGCTGCCGTGTTGCTCACGGTCCCGCCGCTGACGAGCCGTATCAGCTTCGCCAGGTCGGCCGGGCGGATGCGGAACTCTTCGAGCCGGCCACCGCTGTTTTTCAGAGTGGCCAGCACCTCGCCCATCACCCAGTTCGCAGCGGCCTTGGGATCTCCGGACTCGCGCGCCACTCCCTCGAAGTAGTCCGCGAGCGCGGGAGTCGAGGTGAGAACGTCGATGTCGCCCGCGGGGAGCGCATACTCGTCGGCGAAGCGCTTCTGCCGCGCCTGCGGGAGCTCGGGGAGCTCCTTCGCGACCCGCGTGATCCACTCCCGGTCCAGCACGAGCGGCGGCAGATCCGGCTCGGGGAAGTAGCGGTAGTCGTGGCTTTCCTCCTTCGATCGAGCCGGACGCACCTCGCCGTGCGCGCCGTCCCAGAGCATGGTCTGCTGCCGCACCTTCTCGCCGCGTTCGAGCAGCGCGCACTGGCGCGCGAACTCCGACTCGAGCGCGCGTTCCACGCCGGAAAAGGAGTTCATGTTCTTGACTTCCGTCTTCGTGCCGAGCTTCGTCTCTCCGCGCCGGCGTGCGCTGACGTTCGCGTCCACGCGGAGACTTCCCTCCTCCATGTTCACATCGCTCACATCGATGTACTCGAGGAGCTGCTTGAGTACGCGCAGATAGGCGCCCGCCTCCACGGCGGAGCGCATGTCGGGCTCGCTCACGATCTCGATCAACGGTACGCCCGCGCGGTTGAGGTCGATCGCGCTCTCGCCGGCGAAGCGATCGTGGATCGACTTCCCGGCATCCTCCTCCATGTGCACGCGCGTGATGCCGATCGTGATGGGAGAGCCGTCCGCGTTCTCGCCGATCACGAGGCGGCCGTTCGTGGCGAGCGGCTTGTCGTACTGCGAGATCTGGTAACCCTTGGGGAGATCCGGATAGAAGTAGTTCTTGCGTGCGAATATCGAGAGCGGATGCACCTCGCACTGCAGCGCGCTCGCCGCGCGCACCGCGAGGAGCACGGCCTCCTCGTTGAGCACGGGAAGGCTGCCGGGGAGCGCGAGACATACCGGACAGGTATTCGCGTTGGGCTCTGCGCCGAAGGTCGTGGGGCAGTTGCAGAATGCCTTCGTCTTCGTGCGGAGCTGCACGTGCACCTCGAGGCCCACGACCATCTCGTAGCTGTCGGTGACCGGAGCGTTGGCGACGCTGCTCATCGTGCACCCATCGCGTGCTCGAGTACCGACGCTATCCGGAACATCTTCGCCTCCTCGAAGTGGGGCGCGATGATCTGTGCGCCGACGGGGAGATCGTCGAGCGTTCCGACGGGCACGGACATCGCCGGCACGCCGGCCAGGTTGGCCGTCGCCGTGAATATGTCGTTGAGGTACATCTCGTATGGCTCCGCGCTGGCGCCTATCTCGAATGCGGGCGTGGGTGTGGTGGGAGTGACTATCGCATCGACGCCGCTGTCGAAAGCACGCCCGAAGTCCGCGGTGATGAGCGTGCGGACCTGCTGCGCCTTGCGGTAGTAGGCGTCGTAGTAACCAGCCGACAGCACGTACGTGCCCAGGAGGATGCGGCGAATCACTTCGGGCCCGAAGCCCGCGGAGCGCGTGGCCTCGTACATCCCCTTCAATCCGCCCGTTCCGTTCGCGCGGAATCCGTAACGCACGCCATCGAAGCGCGCGAGGTTGGATGACGCTTCGGCGGTGGCGATGATGTAATACACGGGGATGGCGAGCTCGGTGTGCGGCAACGAGATGTCACGCACTTCGGCCCCGCGTTCGCGGAGCGCGGCGAGCGCCGCGTCCACGCGTTCACGCATTCGCGGATCGAGCGACTCGGGGAAGTACTCGCGCGGGCGGCCCAATACCACACCGTCGAGCCGTTCGCCGCCGTCGGAGCGATAGCCTGGCACCGGCCGCTCGGCGCTGGTGGAGTCGCGCGGATCGCGCCCCGCGATCACCTCCATCGCGCGCGCGGCGTAGTCCACGCTGGCACCGAACACACCAACCTGATCGAGCGACGATGCGAAGGCGACGAGCCCGTAGCGGCTCACGCGTCCATAGGTGGGCTTCACGCCCACGATGCCGCAGAAGGCGGCCGGCTGGCGTACGGAGCCGCCGGTCTCCGAGCCGAGCGCGATAGGAACGATCCCCGCGGCAACGGCAGCGGCGGATCCGCCAGACGACCCGCCCGGAACCCGCGACGGATTCACGGGATTGCGCACCGGTCCGTACGCGCTGTGCTCGTTCGACGAGCCCATCGCGAACTCGTCGCAGTTCGTCTTCGCGACGAGAAGCGCGCCCGCATCTCGCAGCCGCTTCACCACGGTGGCCTCGTACGGACTCACGTAGCCATCGAGGATGCGGGACGCGCAGGTGGTGGGGAGATGCTCGGTCGCGATGTTGTCCTTCACGGCGAACGGAATGCCGGCGAGCGCACCGCTTCCCTTCGCTTCGACTTCCTCGGCGAGCAGGAGCGACCAGTAGCGATCGCTCCAGATCACGCAGTTCAGGCCATCGGGGCCGGCACGCACCTCGTCCATGCGCGCGAACGCGGCTCGTACCGCATCGCTGGCGGAAGTAGAGGCGGCCGTCATGCCGCGCTCTCCGCAGCGTCCTCGTGCGTCGAGAGGCGCGGTACGAGGAAGAAGCCATCGCGCATGGCGGGCGCGAAGTCCTCGCGCGGACAATCGAGCGGGAGCTGCGGGCCCTCGTCCGGGCGAAGCGGCATCCCGGCGTCGCCGACGCCAGCGGTGGCTTCCACTCCCTCGGTATTCACGCGCGAGAGCACGTCCATGTGCTCGAGTATTCCGTTCAGCTCGCGCACCAGATCGTCCACGCGCGAGGCATCCAGCTCGATACGCGCGAGCTCCGCTATGTGCGCTACGTCATCCCGTGTCACCGCCATTCAGTCCCACCCCCGTTCGAGTCCCGCATAAGCGATCACGAGCCGCTTCCGGCCCACACTTTCATCATCGAAGTCCACGGTGACCTTGGCGTCGCGACCCGTGCCACCCACCTCCACTATCGAACCGGCGCCGAAGCGCGGATGCTTCACACGTTCGCCAGCCACGAACGCCGGCGCGTCCTGCGAGGCATCCACATCCGGGTCCCACGCGGCCGAGCGGCGTACGGGAGTGCCAGAGCGCCGCGAGGCTGCGGTGCTCCCGAATCCGCCGGAGTGCCCACCGAAGCTCGGCGACGCGGTGCCCAGCCAACTCATGGACGCGGAGCCGCGCAACCGTGCCGTCGCGCGCTGCTCCAGCATCTCGTCCGGTATCGGGCGGAGGAAGCTGGATGGCATGCAGGTCATCTCCTCGCCGTTGCGCCGCCGGCTGCGCACGTGCGAAAGGTAGAGACGTCGCTCCGCGCGCGTGATCCCCACGTAAAAGAGCCGGCGCTCCTCCTCCAGCAGCTCGGGGTCGTCGTGCGACCGGCTGAGCGGGAAAAGTCCTTCCTCCAGGCCGGTGATGAACACCACGGGGAACTCCAGCCCCTTCGCGTTGTGGAGGGTCATCATCGTCACGGCGTCGGCATCGGGGTCGAGCTTGTCGAGCCCCGTCACGAGCGACGTGCGCTGCAGGAAGGCGTCGAGCGGCGTGAGTCCCAGCTCCCCGCCCTCATCGACCACCGTCTCGGCCGCGCTGGTGATGAGCTCGCGTACGTTCTCGAGGCGGTCGGGCCCATCGGGGCCATCGCGCTTGATGTACTCGGCGAAGCGGATCTCCTCCACGAGGTCGCGCAGCAGTTCATCGACGGATGTATCGGCCGCACGCTCGCGGTAGCGCCTGATGAGCGTTGCGAACCCGATGAGCGCGTTGCGCGCGTTCGGCCGGAGCTCCTCCAGGAGATCGGCGCGCGACGCGGCGGCGAGGAGCGGTACGCCCGCCTCGCGGGCGCTCTCCGCGAGCCGGTCGATCGTGGTGTCACCGAGCCCGCGACGCGGCACTCCAACGGCACGCCGGAACGCCTCGTCGTCGGCCGGGTTGGCGATGAGCTTCAGGTACGCCATGAGGTCGCGGATCTCGCGCCGGTCGTAGAAGCGCACGGCGCCCACGATACGATACGGAATCCCGCGCTTGCGCAGCGCTTCTTCCATCGCGCGGCTCTGCGAGTTCGTGCGGTAGAGGATTGCGAAGTCGCGCAGCGCAGCGCCGCCGGGGAGACGTCGCCGGTCGAGGATCTCGCCCGACACGTAGTCGCCCTCGTCGCGCTCGTCGGCGCACGCGACCACCACGACCTTTTCCCCGCCCTCGCGCGTCGCGCGCAGCGTCTTGCCGCGGCGCGACTTGTTCGCGCTGATCACCACGTTCGCGAGGTCCAGCACCTGCGGCGTGGAGCGGTAGTTCTCCTCGAGCCGCACCACCTTCGCCTCGGGAAAGTCCTTCTCGAAGTCGAGGATGTTGCGGATGTCGGCTCCTCTCCAACCGTAGAT
>JBIQLU010000001.1:31785-44027 GCA_044463985.1 Gemmatimonas aurantiaca
CCCACCACCAGCACGTTGCCGTGCTCGCCGCCGAGGAGCTTGATGAGCTGGTACTGCGCGCGGTTCGTGTCCTGGTACTCGTCGACCAGGATGAACTTGAATCGCTCGCGGTACGCGGCCAGGCGGTCGGCGTTTTCCTGGAAGATGCGCACTGGAAGTACCAGCAGATCGTCGAAGTCCGCGGCGTTCCCCTCACGCAGCACGCGATCGAGCTCGGCATAGACCTGCGCGGCTGCGCGGCTCAGCGGATCCATCGCCAGCGACGTGTACTCCTTCACCGACACGAGCGAGTTCTTCGCGTCGGAGATCGCTGCGCGGATCGCCTTCGGCGAGTACTGCTTCGTGGAGATCTTGAGCCGCTCCATCGCGCGCTTCGTGGCGGCGAGCGAATCTTCTTCGTCGTAGATCGTGAAGCTCGCGCTGCGCCCCGCGTAGCGCGCCTCGTGGCGCAGTATGCGCGCGCCGATCGCGTGGAAGGTTCCGGCCCACATTCCAGCCGGCTCCGCGCCGAGCAGCCGCGACACCCGCTCGCGCATCTCGCCGGCGGCCTTGTTGGTGAACGTGACCGCCAGGATGTGGCGTGGGTCGACGCCGTGCTCTTCGATCAGTCGCGCGATGCGCGTGGTGAGTACACGCGTCTTGCCGGAGCCGGCTCCGGCGAGTACGAGGATCGGGCCCTCGAAGTGCGTGGCGGCCTCGCGCTGGGCCGGGTTCAGACGTTCGAGTGGATCGGTGGACGTGCCGGGTTTTCTGCTGGATGCCGCTGTCGGATTCATCCCTGAAGTATAATGTCGAACGTCGCACCCTTCTCGGCGTTCGTCAGCGCCAGACGGCCGTCGTGGTTCTCCTCCACGATGCGCTTGGCGAGCGAGAGCCCGATGCCCCATCCCGCTTCCTTCGTAGTGAAGCCAGGCTCGAATATCCGCTTGCGAAGCTCGCGCGGGATGCCCGGGCCGTCATCGGCCACGCGAATCCTCACCCTGTCGGGATCGAGCCGCCGCGTGGTGATATTCAGCTTCCCGCCACGCCCCGCGAGCGCGTCGAGCGAGTTCTTCACCAGCACCTCGAGCGCCCACTCCAGGAGCACTTCGTCTCCCTCGACGATCACCGGCTCGTTGCCGCGCGCCGCCATGATCGTGACGGGATGCGCGAGCGTGGGCACGCGCGCCTGGAAGTAGTCTCCCACGCGCACCACCAGATCTCCAAGATCGAGACGGTCGCGCCGTGGCGGGCGGCCGATTCGCTCGAAACGATGCGACACCCGCTCCAGCCGCTCCAGGTCCGCTCCCATGTGCCTCAGCGCGGACGTCGAGACCTCGTCCACGTCACGATCACCGAGCAGCTCGAGCCACCCGCTGAGACTCGAGAGCGGCGTCGCGAGCTGGTGCGCCGACTCGCGCGCCATCCCCGCCCACACTCGCTCGCGATCGGTGCGCTGGCGTTCGCGCAGGATGTACAGCCCGGCGCCGAAGATCATCACCAGCAGCGAAGCGAGGATCACGGGGATCACGCGCAGTGACGTGATCAGCTTGCTGTCGCCGAAATGGACGGTGCCGATTCCGGGCTCCACGACCGGCACGTTCTGCCGATCGAGCCGCGGGATGTACTCGAGCACTCGCGGATCGTCGAGCGGTGCCTCGAACGGAAGATTCGCCGCGGCGGTGGGGTGCCCCGTCATGTCCGTGACTATCACAGGCACGCCGAGCTCGCGGATGTGCCGCGACAGCTCCAGCAGCGCAGCGTTCCCCGACTCCTCACGCGGATCGGCGAGCGCGCCGAACACGCGCGCATACATCTGACCGTAGCGCCCCGCGTCGGCTCGCAGCTCCACCACTACGCGCCGCGAGTAGATGATGTAGAGAGCGAGGAGGAGCGCCAGAAGCGCGCCGAGGATTACCACCGGGGCGCCGCGGCGCATCGGATCAGCCGAGGATGTCGACGCCCAGATACGGCCGGAGCGCTTCGGGAACCGTGACAGTGCCGTCGGGGCGCTGGTAGTGCTCGAGGATGGCGATGATGGTGCGCGGGAACGCGAGCGCCGACCCGTTCAGCGTGTGCACGTGCCGCGGCTTCTCGCCCGGCGCGGGGCGATAGCGGATGTTCGCTCTGCGCGCCTGGAAGTCGGTGAACGTGGAGCACGACGACACCTCGAGCCACTTCTCCACGCCGGGCGCCCACACCTCGAGATCGTACGTCTTCGCGCTCGAGAAGCCGGTATCGCCAGCCGCGAGGAGCAGCACGCGATACGGAAGGCCGAGCCGCTGCAGCACCGTTTCCGCATGGCGCGTGAGCAGTTCGTGCTCGGCGGCGGAGCTCTCCGGAGTGGTGAAGCGGACGAGCTCCACCTTGTCGAACTCGTGCACGCGGATGAGCCCGCGCGTGTCCTTGCCGTGCGCGCCGGCTTCGCGGCGGAAACACGGGGAGTACGCGGTGAGTCCGAGCGGCAGCGCCGTTCCGTCGATCACTTCATCGCGGAAGAGATTCGTGATCGGAACTTCCGCCGTGGGGATCAGGAAGAGATCGTCGGTGGCGACGTAGGCATCTTCCTCGAACTTCGGGAGCTGCCCGGTGCCAGTCATCGACTGTCTGTTGACGAGGAACGGGACCCACGTCTCCTCGTAGCCGTGCTCGCGCGTGTGGAGGTCGAGCATGAACGACATCAACGCGCGTACGAGGCGCGCGCCGAGCCCGCGCATCGCGACGAAGCCGGAGCCGGTGATCTTCGCCCCGCGCGCGAGGTCGAGAATTCCGAGCCGCTCGCCTATCTCCCAGTGCGGCGCCACTCCGTCGTGCGCGCGCGGCTCGCCCCAGGAGCGGAGCACCACGTTCGACTCCTCGCCGCCTTCGGGGACTTCGTCGAGCGGGATGTTGGGAAGGTCGTACTGCAGCCGTTCCAGCTCACCGAAGGCATCGGCGTAGCGCGTCTCCAGCGCGGCGATCTCGTCGCCCAGCGCGCGCGTGCGCGTGATGAGCTCATCGGCGTTCTCCTTCGCGCGCTTGAGGCGCGCCACTTCCTGGCTCGCGGCGTTGCGCTCGGCCTTCTTCTGTTCGATGTCGACGAGCAGCGCGCGCCGGTCGCGATCGAGCGCCACCGCACGGTCCACGAGTGGGCCGAGCGTATCGAGCTTTCCGCGACGGCGCATCCCTTCGCGGAGGAGATCGGCACCGTCGCGCAGCAGCTTGAGGTCGTGCACGTCAGACTCCGGGGAGGCCGTCCGCGAAGGAGACGAAGCCGCAGTTCGGATCCGTTCGGAAGCGGAAGTAGATCGTGCTTCCCGCCGGATTCGTTTCAGGATCGAATGGTGGGCTCGCCTTTACGCTGTCGATCACGATCTTCGAGTAGATGTACAGCCGCGCGCTGATCAACTGCCCGCTGCATGCGTACGACTGCGCCTGGACGAGCAGCACGTCGCCGGGTTCGATCCGCACCGCGGAGGAGTCGTCGTAACCGCTGGTGGGCGCGCGCTCGATATCCTCGTAGGCGCGGGTGTCCTTCCGGATTCCGGCAGTCGAGAAGCCGCCGACCGCGCGCGGCGGTAGAACGAATGCCGCAGTGTCGCCCGTTTCGGGGTCTTCGCGGATGTCGAAGACGAGATCGAAATGCTCGGACGGATCCGTGCGAACCGCGACGCCATCGAAGGTATTGAGCGCCGTCGGCGCCGAGGGCGGCACGGCGGAGAGCGCGTAGACGGCCAGAGTGTCCTCGTAGACCTCGGAGCTCGCCTTGACCTCGAACGGGTCACTGCATGCGCCGACTGCCGCGATGGCGATCGCGACGAGGGCGAAGCGTAGGAGTCTGGACGTCATGTGCCTGCGAGCCGTGTGGAGATGCATCTCGGTGACGAAAAGAGCCCGGCGCGGCGGTGGGTGCGCGCTCGGCCCTCGAGCGCGCGCGCTCCAGCCACATCGGGGACGCTGAACCGTGGAAGGAAGCGAAGCATATCGCACGGCGCGGCGCAGTTCAAGCAACCGATTGTGCTCGCTTGACTTCGACGAAATGCAGGTGCTAGCTTCGCTGCACCCGAGGCAGGAGTCCGGATTTTGTATACACCGATCATTCCGCGCGCTGATTTCTGAATGAAGAGCCACACGCCCACCGTGCCGGTGCACGTGCTCGTGGCTGACGACGAACCCCACATCGGGCGCATCATCAAGATGAAGCTGGAGCAGGGTCCCTTCGAGGTCACACTCGCGGGCGACGGTCGCGAGGCGATCGAGGCGCTCGAGCGCGATCCGGAGGTCTCCGTGGTTCTGCTCGACCTCATGATGCCGTATCTGAGCGGACTCGACGTGCTCTCGCACATGCGAGCCGACACTCGCTGGAAGGACATCCCCTGCATGATCCTCACTGCGGCTGGCCAGGAGCATCACCACCAGGAAGCTATCGAGCTGGGCGCCAACGAGTTCTTCACGAAACCGTTCAGTCCGAAGAAGCTCTACGCCCGCACGGCACAGCTCGCGGGCCTCTCCACCGACGACAACGGAGCCGTCGCGACTTGAGCCGCTGGGCCGTGATCCTGGCCGGAGGAGTGGGCTCGCGCTTCTGGCCGCTCAGCACGCCCGAGCGTCCAAAGCAGTTGATGCCGCTCGCCGGCGACTCGCCTCTCCTCGCCGACGCGATCGAGCGACTCGCTCCGCTCGTGCCCGTGGAGCAGACGCTGATCCTCACGAACGGCTCACTCGCAGGCGCGGTGCGTGCGCTCATGCCGGCTCTTCCCGCGGAGAACGTGATCGCGGAGCCGCGCGCGGCCGGCACGGCACCCGCACTCGCGTGGGCGGCAGTGGAGATCGGCCGACGCGCGGGGCGTGACGCCACGATGATCAGCGTGCACGCCGACTGGGCGGTGGCCGACCCCGATGGCTTCCGCTCCACTCTCGCCCTCGCAGCGGAGGCGGCGGAGCGTTACGAGAGCCTCGTCACGGTGGGGATAGTCCCATCGCGCCCCGACCCCGGCTTCGGTTACATCCATCCAGGCGAAGCCATCGACGGCGCGCGCAAGGTGGAGCGCTTCGTCGAGAAGCCCGACCGTGCCACGGCCGAGCGCATGGTGAGCGATGGGTATCTCTGGAACTCGGGAATTTTCGTGTGGCGCGTGGGCGACTTCATGGACGAGCTCCGCGCGCACTGCAGCGAGATCCTTCCCTCCATCGATGCCGCCGAGCGAGGCGACATGCGCGAGTTCTTCGCGACCGTGAAGCCGATCTCGGTGGACGAGGGAGTGCTGGAACGGAGCGAGCGGGTGCTGGTGATACCCGGCGACTTCGGCTGGGACGACATCGGCACATGGGCGGCGCTGCGTCGCGTGCGGCGGCTCGATGCCGCGGGGAACGCGAGCTTCGGCGACGTGCATGCGGTGGAGTCGGGCGACAACGTGGTGCACGCGGAGGGCCAGACGGTGGTGCTCTACGGTGTGCACGATCTCGTAGTGGTGAGCCGTGACGGTCTCACTCTGGTGACGACCGTGGAGCGCGCGGCCGATCTCAAGAAGATGCTGGAGGCGCTCCCCGAGCGGGTGCGCGAGCTGAAGTGAACGCACCGGACTCGAGATCGGAGCCGGCGCCGGCTCCACTGTATCTGTACGACGACGCCGTCGCGCGTCGCTTCGAGCCGTTCGCGCTCACGCGTCCGGCGGGCGAGTTGCGTGCGGGCGTGGAGCTCACGCGCAAACGCTGGGAGCGATTCGCCGGCCGGCGAGTCGAGGCAGCGATCGCGGCGCCTCATCTGGCCGACTTCGAGGAGAACGACGCGCCCCCGATGGCCGCGGAGACTTCTTCGGAGTACGTGCTGCGTGCGGGTTCGATGGTCGCGAACACGCGCTGCGTACTCGACACGGCGGCGGGCGAGGTGCGCGAGGCCGACGTCTGGACGTGCGGCGGCAGAGTGGCCGCGGTTCGCCTGGGTCGCGATACGACGATCACCGAGTTGCATGGCGGAGAAGTGTCGCTGGATTCGCTCGCTTCCACGGAGGCGCGAGCAGTGGAGCTGCCAGGACGCTGGATGGAGCGAGTCTGGTCGTTCATCACGACGCTCGGGGATCAGTTGCGGGATGACATCTCGTGCATCGGTCCATCGCTCGACTGCGAGCTCCCCGCCGGTGCGATAGTGCTTCCCGGCGACGGCGCGATCTACGTGGAGCGCGGCGCGGAGGTGGAGCCGATGGTCTGCTTCGACCCGAGCGCGGGCCCGATTCTGATCAGGAAGGGCGTGAAGGTGCGCGCGTTCACGCGGCTCGTGGGGCCGCTCGCGGTGAGCGGCGGCTCGAGCATCCTTGGCGGCCGCGTGGACTGCTGCTCGATCGGCGACGGGAGCATGGTGCACGGCGAGATCAGTCACAGCGTGATCCTCGGTCACAGCAACAAGTCGCACGATGGCTTCGTGGGCCACTCGTACGTGGGGCGCTGGGTGAACCTCGGCGCCGGCACCATCACGAGCAACCTGAAGAACACGTACGGCCCG
Organism: Gemmatimonas aurantiaca; assembly: GCA_044463985.1. GTDB lineage: Bacteria > Gemmatimonadota > Gemmatimonadetes > Gemmatimonadales > Gemmatimonadaceae > JADGGM01. Next base: position 38,243 of record JBIQLU010000001.1, read on the forward strand.
GTGCAGCTCTGGACTCCGGACGGACTGCGCGACACCGGCGAGACCAAGCTCGGCTCGTTCCTCGGCGACCACGTGAAGACGGGGATCGGCACTCGCCTCACGACCGGAAGCCTAGTGGGCGCGGGTTCCAACATCTACGGCGGTTCGATGCCGCCGAAGTACGTGCCGCCATTCTCGTGGGGCGAGGGCGACGATCTCTCGATGTACCGGCTGGACAAGTTCCTCTCGAACACGGCGCGAGTGATGTCGCGGCGCGGAATCACGCTCACGGAGAGCGAGAAGGCCCAGTTGGCGGCGGCGCATGCCCTGAGCCTGGAGGCGCGCGCGTGAAGCTCTGGATGCTGGGAAGCGGGAGCCGCGGCAACGCGCTTCTGCTCGAGTGCGCCGGTTCGCGTGTGCTGGTGGACGCCGGCTTCTCGCCGCGCATGCTCTCGGCGCGGCTCGCGGAGATCGGCGTGGCGGGCGAGTCGATCGAGGCGCTGGTGGTGACGCACGAGCACACCGATCACGTTCGCGGCGCGCGGGCGTGCGCGAAGCGCTGGGGGTGGGAGCTGTACGCGAGTGTGGGGACTGCCGGCGCGTACGCGGAGCTCGGTACAAGTGGAGTGCGCACGTTCGCGGCGGGCGACACGCTCGAGCTGCGCGAGTTCTCGCTGCGTTCGATACCCACACCGCACGATGCCGCCGAGCCGGTGGCGTTCGTGGCGACGGCGCGGCGCAGCGGGATGCGCGCGGGGATCGCGTACGACATAGGCCACGTGACCGCCACGCTGCGCGATGCACTCGCGGAGCTGGACCTGCTGGTGCTGGAGTCGAACCACGACAGGGAGATGCTGCGCTACGGCCCCTACCCGCGGGTAGTGCAGACGCGCATCGCCGGGATGAAGGGGCATCTCTGCAACGACGACTCGGCGATGCTCGCGAGCCATTGCGCGCACGCGGGACTGGAGCACGTGGTGCTCGCGCATCTCAGCCAGAAGTGCAACCGGCCGACGCTGGCAAAGACGGCGATGGCGGCGGCGTTGAAGAAGACGGCGTTCCGTGGGCAGGTGACTGCGGCGCACCAGGATCGCGTGGTGGGGCCGTTCACGGCGGGGGGTGCAGTGCAGTTGGCGCTGGGGGTGTGACGATGGGGTCAGGTACTCGAACGTAGAGGGGCAGGCAGCGTTGCTGCCTGCCCCTCTACGTTCGAGTGCCTGACCCCTCCACTCCGGCCGATGGGCTCTTCACCTGGAATTCATTACGCCATGAAAGAGCTGGCCTCGTTTCAGAACTACATCGTGTCACTCTCGCCACCGGAGCACTGAATGCGAGACAAGCCGGAAATTTCCCCCGTTACACGAGCGGTGCTTTCCCACGCCGGTTGGAGTGGCGCGAATGTCCCCGATGCCGTCGTGGAAGCCTGGATACGGGAGCTTCGTCCGGGCTTCCGGGTGTTCGCGCAGGCGCGGCTCGCCCTCGGAAAGTTCGGGGGACTGCGCATCGAGCAGAGTGGCACGGGCGAAGAGTGTGCCCGCGAGACATTCGACCTCCGTCCGACGCTGGCGCTATACGAGGAGGACAGGTTCGAGCGATTCGCATCCAGCCTTGGCAGTCCGTTGTTTCCTCTAGGGGAGGCTGGCAACGGGCACGTCTTTCTGGCAATTTCTCCGGACGGGCGTGTGTTCGCGCTCATGGAAGATCTCTGGCTCGTTGGCCAGACCATCGAAGCCGCATTGGACAACCTCGTCGCAGGAAAGTCATCAACGAAACTCGATATCGGACCCTTCGGATGAGAGAGCGATTTCCCAGTCCATGTCCGTGACACGACTACAGACTGATCTCCAGCGCGCGGCACGTGAGCTCGGGCTCAGGGTAGTGGCTCCGTATGACTTCGACCTGCGACCGCGGTTGCAGATCCATGCGGCGGCTCTTCTCCCCGAGCTGGGCGCACCCAAAGGGATGATCATCTTCGATCGTCATGAGGATCTGGCCGGCATGAGCGCTGAGCTGTTGGAGGCTGGCTTCGGCTACAGCGTGCTGAGCGATCCTGCGCCTTCCGAGTCTTATGACCTGAACTCCTTCATCGAGATGTTCTCGGACTGGTGTTGGGCTGGAATCGATGACACACGACCGGATTGGATGAGGTAGTCCCAACCGCCGTCGCATAGATCACATCAAGCACAATTCTACCGCGAAGTGATCGGAACGCGCCTCCGCAGCTTGTCGTTGCTGGCGACAGCATTTGCCGCAGCGCGCGCTAACCGAAATCAAGAGACGGAGTAGCTCGTGCTCATAGACTCCTGCGACACCGTTTCTACTTAGAACACGATGGCGTGTTCGCAGTCGAGCGACGCGCCGGAGTATGATCCGAACTTATCCCGGAGTTCACATGGCGAGGAAACCAAGGCGGCCGTCCGCGCTACGCGCCGCAATCGTCCTGGCCGTCACGGCTCTCCTCACCGCATGTCCGGAGCAGAGCGCGATGTGGCTCACAAACGGATCAACGGATCACACAGTCATCTTCGAGTTCGGAAAGACCAGACATGGTGCCCCGTCGACTGCAAGCGCAGTTGACTTCATTCGGGTCTACCGGTGCTCCGATGAGAGTAACCCTATCCCCAACGCTGTGTGGCTGATCGGCCGCGTGAGCAACGACGCGCCAGTGCCACGTCGCATCGAATATGGCATCGTACCGGCGGGCTACGAAGCGAGGGCTGGTCCTGACTCGCTCGAGACAGGATGCTACGTGGCGGAAGACGCTGGCTCGGGCCATGTTCGTCTTCTCATCGCGCCGGATGGGAGCGTCTCGGAATCCATCTCATCCTCGTAAAACCGGGTCAGGTACCCGAATGCAGAGGGGCCGGCAGCGAAGCTGCCGGCCCCTCTACGTTCGAGTACCTGACCCTCTTCGATCAGTACATCCCGCCCATGCCGCCGCCGGGGCCACCGGCGGGCATTGCGGGCTTCTCTTCCTTCTTCTCCACGATCAGCGCTTCGGTCGTGAGGAGAAGCGCCGCGATCGAAGCGGCGTTCTGCAGCGCCGTGCGAGTGACCTTGGTGGGGTCGATGACGCCCGCCTGCATCAGGTCCTCGTACTTGTCGGTGAGCGCGTTGTAGCCGTAGCTGTCATCCTTCGCCTCGCGCACCTTCTCGAGGACGATCGCGCCCTCTTCACCGGCGTTGAGCACGATCATGCGGAGCGGCTCCTCGATCGCGCGACGGATGATGTCCACGCCGATCTGCTCGTCCACATCGTCGAGCTTGACCTTCTTGAGCGCCCGCTGCGCGCGCACCAGCGCCACGCCGCCGCCGGGGACGATTCCCTCTTCCACCGCCGCACGCGTGGCGTGCAGCGCGTCCTCGACGCGGGCCTTCTTCTCCTTCATCTCCGACTCGGTAGCGGCACCCACATCGATCACCGCCACGCCGCCGGCGAGCTTCGCCAGACGCTCCTGCAGCTTCTCCTTGTCGTAGTCGGAGCTGCTCTTCTCGATCGCGACGCGGATCTCCTTCACGCGGCCCTGGATCTTGTCCTCGGCACCGGCGCCGTCGATGAGCGTGGTGTTGTCCTTGTCCACCACGATGCGCTTCACGGTACCGAGATCGCTCACCACCGCGTTCTCGAGCTTGAAGCCGACTTCCTCGCTGACTACCTGGCCGTTGGTGAGGACCGCGATGTCCTCGAGCATCGCCTTGCGGCGGTCGCCGAAGCCGGGCGCCTTCACCGCGCACACGCGAAGCGTGCCGCGGAGCTTGTTGACCACGAGCGTGGCCAGCGCCTCGCCCTCGATGTCCTCGGCGATGATGAGCAGAGGCTTACCCATCTGCGCGACCTTCTCGAGGATGGGGAGGAGGTCCTTCATCGACGAGATCTTCTTGTCGTGGATGAGAACCAGCGCGTCCTCGAGGACGGCCTCCATCTTGTCGGGATCGGTCACGAAGTAGGGCGAGAGGTAGCCGCGGTCGAACTGCATGCCGTCCACGGTCTCGAGCGTGGTGTCGAGGCCGCGCGCCTCTTCCACCGTGATCACGCCGTCCTTGCCCACCTTCTCCATCGCCTGGGCGATGAGGTCGCCGATCTCCTGGTCGTTGTTCGCGGAGATGGTGCCGACCTGGGCGATCTCCTTCTTCCCCTTGGTGGGGATGCTGATCTTCTTGAGCTCCTCGACTACCGCGTTCACGGCGACGTCGATGCCGCGGCGGATCGCCATCGGGTTCGCGCCGGCCGTGACGTTCTTGAGCCCCTCACGGTAGATCGCCTGAGCGAGCACCGTGGCGGTGGTGGTGCCGTCACCGGCGATGTCGGAAGTCTTGGTAGCGACCTCCTTCACCATCTGGGCACCCATGTTCTCCAGCGGATCGTTCAGCTCGACTTCCTTGGCGACCGTCACACCGTCCTTGGTGACGGTGGGAGCGCCGAACTTCTTGTCGATGACGACGTTCCGTCCCTTGGGGCCGAGCGTGACCTTCACCGCCTCGGCGAGCTGGTCGACGCCGCGCTTGAGAGCAGCGCGCGCGTCGGTATTGAAATGAAGTTCCTTGGCAGCCATATGACCGTATTCGAGTTGGTGTTTGAAATTCGAGTGCTCGCGCCGCGCGCTCCTTGCGCGCCGCCGCGGCTTCAGTCCACTAGCCCACTACGGCGAGGACGTCCGACTCCTTCAGGATCAGGTACTGCTCGCCGTCGAGCGTGACCTCGGTGCCGCTGTACTTTCCGTACAGCACCTTGTCGCCCACCTTCACGTCCATCGGCACGCGCTTGTCCTTCTCGTAGCGGCCCGGTCCGACGGCCACTATCTCGCCCTGCTGCGGCTTTTCCTTCGCGGTGTCGGGGATGTAGAGCCCCCCGCGCATCTGCTCGGTTTCCTCGAGCGGCTTGACGACGACACGATCGGCCAGCGGCGTCACCTTGACCGCTGCGGCACTCTTGGTGGCCATAGGTCGCGTTTCTCCTCGTTATGGGTTCACGATGACTCTGGGATACCTTGACCGTTAGCACTCACAATCGACGAGTGCTAACACAAGGGCCAAATTACATGTTCCGGCGCCGAGCGTCAAGAGCGGACACCGAGCCCCCGCTGCCCCCCGTAACTGACTGAAATACTTGGATTTAGGCGGGCTCAGCCAGCCGCGGCAAGAAGCTCGTACGCGAGTCGTAAACCGTGCAGCGTCAGGAACGGTTCCACGCAGTCCACCTCGTGGCAGAGTGGAGCCATCAACTCCGACAGCCCCCCGGTAGCGACCACCCGCGGCACTCGCTCGTTGGGCCACTCCGCCTTGATCCTGCGTACGATTCCGTCGATCGCGTCGGCAGCCCCGAAAACCACGCCCGCGCGGATGCACTCCTCCGTGCGCGTCCCGATCACCTTCGCCGGTGGCACGAGCGCGGTCGCCGGAAGCTTGGATGTGCGCCGGTACAGCGTCTCCGCCGAGCTGCGAAGGCCCGGCGCGATCACGCCGCCCAGAAAGACTCCCTCGGCGGTGATACAGTCGTACGTGGTCGCGGTGCCGAGATCCACCACGATCGTGTCGCAGCCGTGCAGACGGCTGGAGGCCAGCGTGTTCACGAGGCGGTCGGCGCCGACCGTGAGCGGCTCATCGACCTGCAGCTCTATTGGAAGCGGCGAGGCCGCATCCACCATGAGCGGCTCGAGGCCGAGCCACCGCTCGCATGCCTGCGCGAGCAGAGCGTTGATGGGCGGCACCACCGAGCAGATCACGCAGGCGTGCAGTTCGTCGATGCCCACGCCCCCGGCATGAAGCAGCTCGCGAAGCAGGAGTCCCAACTCGTCGCTCGTGCGCG
>JBIQLU010000001.1:44127-64048 GCA_044463985.1 Gemmatimonas aurantiaca
CCCCCGGCATGAAGCAGCTCGCGAAGCAGGAGTCCCAACTCGTCGCTCGTGCGCGCGACGTCGGTAGTGACGCGCCAGTGCGCATGGAGCTCCGATCCTTCGAAGACTCCGATCGTCGTTTCCGTGTTTCCCACGTCGAATGCCGCGATCACGGATCCTCCTCCAGTACGAGTGAGCCGGAACGAAAGGCGGCGATGCCCGTGTCCGTGCGCACGAGTAGCGAACCGTGCGCGTCGATCCCCTGCACCTCTCCCATCACGGGCGAAGTGCAGCGTTTTCCCCGCGCGACATCGCGCCTGGCGTATTCCGCGAGATCCGCGTCGTCGAGCGCCCCACGCACGGACGCCGCGCGTCGCAGCGCCGGCACGAGCGCCTCGAGCACCGCCCCACGATCGCTCCCCGGCAGGAGTGACGCCACCGCACGATCCACATCGGGCGGCTGCTGCACGTTGATCCCGATTCCGAGCGCCGCCCAGTCGATGCGCTGCTCTCGCCAGCGCGTCTCCACCAGGATGCCGGCCAACTTCCCCTCGCCGATGTAGAGGTCGTTGGGCCACTTCAATCGTACCAACCCGGCCGCCCAGCGGTCGAGTACCGCGGCGGCGGCCAGGCCGAGTCGAATCGACAGGAGCTCCACTGCGGCGGCATCGTCGGGACGCTCCACGAGTGTTAGCCAGATTCCGCTCCCGGGCTGTGAGACCCAGCGGCGCCCCGCGCGGCCACGACCCGCCGTCTGATGCTCGGCTATCACCACGGTGCCTGCCGGCGTCCCCTCCGCGCCGAGTACGTGCGCGACATCGAGCGTGGACGTGACGACATCGTGCAGCTCCAGGCGCGGAACGCCAAGAAGCGCCTGCAGCTCGCCGGCCGTGCGGCCGTCGTAGCGCTGCTCACCCACGCGCGAAGACCACCGCCAGCACGAGGAGTCCGAGCACGACGCGGTAGATCGCGAAAACGCCGTAGCTGTTGCGCGTCACGAAGCGGAGCAGCACCGCGATCGCGAGCCAGCCGCTCACGGCCGAAGCCAGAACGCCGACCGCGAGCGGAAGCGAGAGTCCGTTCGCGGCGAGTGCGTGCGGTACCTCCAGCACGGCCGCAGCGAGGATGATGGGCATGCTCATCAGAAAGCTGAACACCGCTGCGCTTTCCCTGTCGAGCGAATCGGCGCGCCCCGCCGTTATCGTGGCGCCCGAGCGCGAGACTCCCGGAATGAGAGCGAACACCTGCGCCACGCCTATGAGGAGCGCGTCCTGCCAGCGCATGTCGCCCATGGATCGCGAGCGCGGCGCATAGCGGTCCACCACCCAGAGCAGCACGCCCAGCACCATGAGCGCGCTCGCGATCAGCACGGGCGAGCGGAACGTGGTCTCCGCGTAGTCGGCGAGGAGCAGGCCGCCGATTCCACCCGGTATGGTCGCGATGATGAGAAACACCACGCGCCGCTCCGTTTCCGTCTCCACTTTCCGCTTGCGCAGGATGCTGAAGAACGCCGCCACGAGCCGCAGCCACTCGGCCCGGAAATAGACCAGCACGGCCACGAGCGTGCCGACGTGCAGCGAGACGTCGAACGACAAACCCGGTTCCGGCCAGCCGAGGAACCAGGGGACGAGGGCCAGGTGCGCGGAGCTGCTGATGGGGAGGAATTCGGCGAGTCCCTGTAGAATGCCGAGTACCAACGCCTGAAAGATGGTCATCTGTGGCCGTGAGAGGTCATTGAGGCGAGAGCGGCGCCGCCCGGCTCCGCGCGCGAGAAGTCGTTCAGTGGTGCACCACCACGAAGGCCCCCATGGTGCACACCATGGCGATCTTGAAGACGAGCGGGCTCCCGCGACGTCCCTTCACCACGCACCACGCGGCGTATGCCACCAGACCCGCGGCGGGGATGAGCGCGAGCGCCAGCAGCGGCTGCGCGATCACGTACGGGATCAGCAGGAGGACGAAGACCACCAGCGATGCCACCAGGACGGCGGCGGCCACGTCGTGCCCGCCGGCCACCGGAAGGGTGTCACGAGAGGCCGCGTCGGCTGGAGCATCCTCGATGTCCTTCGCTATCTCGCGCGCGAAATGCAGCGGAGCAGCGATGGCGACGAGCACGAGCGCCTTCGTCGGCCTGCCGGCCGCCCAGCCGCCGTAGAGAAACGGGAGCGAGGCGAGAATGGCCACCGTGACGTTCCCGATGAGCCCCGCGCGCTTGAGCCCCGCATTGTACGCGTACATCACAGCCACGACGAGCACCGTGAGGACACCGAGCTGTGCGTCGGCGCCCGAGGCGAGCAGCACACCCGCCAGCGCCGCGAACGCCGCGAAGCGCTGCGCGGTGGCTGGCGAGACACGCCCCGAAGGAAGCGGGCGCGCGGGGTGAGCGCGCCGATCGATCGCTACATCTGCGATGTCGTTCCACGCGTTCGCTGCCGCCGTGAGCGGGAGCGCCGCGAGCATGGCGAACGCTATCGGGGGCTCGCTCCCCCACCCCACCCACCACGCTCCGAAGAGCACGCCCAGCGATGCGATGAGCGCGTTCTCCCAGCGTGCGAGATCGAGCAGCGCCCTAATCGAGCGTGCGCTCATAGAACGCCTCGTACTGTGACACGATGTCACTCGTGGAGAAGCGCTCGCGTGCATCGATCGCGGCCGCGGCGCTCATCTCGGCCCACAGCGCACGATCGCGCAGGATGCGCGTGGCCGCCTCGGCCATCCCTTCCACATCGCCGACTTCACGCAGCGAGCCGGTGACGCCGTCGCGCACGACCTCCGGCAGCCCGCCCGCGCGCGATGCCACCACGGGCACGCCGCAGGCGAGTGCCTCGAGCGCGCTCAGCCCGAACGATTCGCTCTCGCTCGGGAGAAGGAAGAGATCGGCGTTCGCGAGGAGCGGTGCCACGGCGTCGATCTTTCCCAGGAAATACACCGACTGCTGCACGCCGAGCTGCGCCGCCTCCTCCTCGGCCTGCACCCGCTCCGGGCCGTCGCCCACCATCACGAGGATGCTCGGCAGCTCGCGCTGGACCCGCGCGAAGATCCTGACTATGTCACGCACCCGCTTCACCGGGCGAAAGTTCGACACGTGCATCAGGATCGCGCGCCCGCTGCCGTACTGCTCCTGCAGCAGGCGCGGATAGGCCGCGCGATCGAAGGTGGCGGGATCGACGAAGTTGTGGATGACGTCCACGGAGCACCCCGCGCAGCCGAAGGCACGGTATGTCTGCTCCTTCAGGAAGTGCGACACGGCGGTGAGTCCGTCGGAGCGCTCGATCGAGAATCTGGTGATCGGCTTGAAGGATGGATCCTGGCCCACGAGCGTGATGTCGGTGCCGTGAAGCGTGGTGATGATCTTCACGTCGGAGCCGCTGTCCTGCAGCATCTCGCGAGCGATCCACGCGCTGGTGGCGTGCGGGATGGCGTAGTGCGCGTGGATCAGATCGAGCCCGTGCAGCTTCACCACCTGGTGCATCCGCACCGCGAGCGCGAGGTCGTACGGCGGGTACTCGAAGAGCGGGTAGCGTACCACGTCCACTTCGTGGAAGAACACGCGCGGCAGGAACGCGGGGAGGCGGAATGGCTGCTGGTAGGTGATGAAGTGCACCTCGTGCCCACGCGCGGCGAGCGCGATTCCGAGCTCCGTGGCCACCGCGCCCGAACCGCCATAGGTGGGGTAGCAGGTGATGCCGATCCTCACCGGCACACCTCCCGGCTCCCCGAGAACCAGGCCAGCGCGGCATCGACGACATCGCTCGCGGGCACGCGCGGATCGATCACTATCACGTTTTCATCGCGGAGTTGATTGCGGATCCAGGTTCGCTGTCGCTTGGCGTATTGCCGGGTGTCGATCACGGTACGCTCGACCGCGGCCGCGCGAGTCGTGCGTCCCTCCACGAGATCGCGAACGGCACGGTACCCCGAAGCGTTCCATGCGGGCGCATCCGGCGGGACGTGGTCGAGCAGCGCGGCCACCTCCGCCTCCCAGCCGGCCTCGAGCATCTCCCGTACGCGCTCCTCGATCCGGTCGGCGAGAGCCGGTCCGGGATCGAGTGCAAGATAGCGAACGCGGCGCGGCGCCGCCCCTGGAGCGCGACGATGCCATTCCGATATCGGGACGCCGCTGAGCAGCGCTACCTCGATTGCGCGCAGCAGTTGCGCGCGTCCCAGCCGCGCGCGCGGCGGGTCGAGCGCCTCGACCCAGCGGCGCAGTTCCACCGTCTCGAGCTCTGCCAGCTCCTCGCCGAGAGCTTTACGCGCGGCCGGATCGAGCGGCGGCTCCTCGAAGAGCGGAGCCACGAGCGCGCGGATGTAGAAACCGGTGCCTCCAACTATCAGTGGAACGCGGCCCGCGTCGACACTCTCGGTGATCCAGCCGTCGGCCGCTGCCGCCCACGCGGCTGCCGAGTAGCGCTCGGTTGGTTCCACGATGTCGACGCCGCGATGAGGCACGGTCGCGAGCTCGAGCCGCGTGGGCTTCGCCGTGCCGATGTCGAAGCCGCGATAGATCTGCCGCGAGTCCGCGCTGATGATCGTGATGGGCAGACGCTCGGCGAGCCGCATCGCGAGCGCCGACTTCCCCGACGCAGTCGGACCGGTGATGACCAGCAGCTCACCTTCGTCCAAAGCGGCGCTCCACTTCGTCCCAGCCGAGCCGCACGATCGTCGAGCGGCCGTGCACGTCGTGCGCGGGGAGGCGCGTTTCGCGCAGCCCCGCAATGAGAGCGCGCATCTCGCCCTCGGAGAGTCTGTCGCCGGCCTTGATCGCGGACTTGCACGCGAGGGTGGCGGCCAGCCGCTCGTGCCGCGCGGCGGAGCCCGCGAGCCGGTCGCCGGTGAGCGACGCGAGTGTGTCGCGCAGACAACGCTCGGCATCGAACCGCGGGTGCGGCATGGGTACGGCGCTCACGATGAGTGAGTGCCCGCCGAACGCCTCGACCTCGAAGCCGAGTCGCTCGAACGACTCGCGATGCTCCTCGAACGCCTCTGCCTCCGCGGGCCCGAGGTGCAGCGTGATCGGGAAGAGAAGCCGCTGCGATGGCGACTCGCCACTCTCGAGAGTGCCCATGAAGCGCTCGTAGAGTATGCGTTCGTGCGCCGAGTGCTGGTCCACGAGTACGAGTCCCTCATCGCGCTCGAGCATGATGTAGGTGCGATTCAACTGCACGAGCGGCGGTATGGAAAGAGGCACGTCGCGCTCGCCGCCGGCCACACCGTACTCCGCAGGCGCCGGGTCGGACGAGTGGTCGGCGTGCATCGGCGCATCCGGACCGGCCGTCGCCGCATCGGCATCGTGTGCGGCGACGTCGAACATCGAACCGGCATCGTAGCCGGCCGGCTGGCGCAGCACCTCTATGTCCACATCCGCGGAAGGCTCGCGCTGCGGCGCGCCGTTGGAGAAACGCCACGCCGCGTATCCGCCACCCAGCGCGGCGGAGGAATCGGTTCCGCCCAGTGCGCGCCGCACCATTCGCTCCACCGCGCGTTCCACCGCCCAGCGATCGCGATAGCGCGCCTCCGCCTTGGTGGGGTGCACGTTCACGTCGATCGAATCGGGCGGGAGCGTCAACTCGAGAACGAGCGTGGGGCGCGCGCCGGCAGGAATGGTGGAGCGGTAAGCAGCTTCGGCGGCGCGCACGAGCCCATGATCGCGAATGGCGCGGCCGTTGATCTCGAGGAAGACGCGACGTCCGCTGGTACCGACATCGGCGGGCCGCTCCACCAGGCCCGCGAGCTGCAATTCACCACTCACATCGTCGATCTCGAGCAGGCGTTCCGCGCGCTCGGTGCCCCAGAGAGCTCCCACTCGCGCGCGGAGCGAGCTGGCAACCGGCAGCGACAGCACCGGCCGACCATCGTTGGTCACGGCGAACCTCACGTCGCGCCTCGTGAGGGCGAGCTGTGTGAGCACTTCGACGATCGCGCGCCACTCGGAGCGGGCGGAGCGAAGGAAACCCTGGCGCGCGGGCGAGTTGTAAAAGAGACGCCCCACGGTCACGGACGTGCCGCGCCTGCGCGCGGCGTCCGCCACCTCGGTGATCGCTCCGCCACTCATGCGGATCAGCGTACCCGCGCCATCATCGGCCGCCGTCTCGAGCTCCATGTCGGACACGGAAGCGATGGCCGGCAGCGCCTCGCCACGGAATCCGAAGCTCGCGACGCCGACGAGGTCCACGGCCTGGCGGATCTTCGACGTGGCGTAGCGCTGCACGGCGAGCAGCGCGTCGTCGCGCTCCATCCCCGTTCCGTCGTCGGCTACCCGGATGCGCGCTCGCCCTCCGTCGTCCACGGCGACTTCGATCGAGCGCGCTTCGGCATCGAGGGCGTTCTCGACCAGCTCCTTGACCACCGACGCCGGGCGCTCGACCACTTCGCCAGCGGCGATCTGGTCGACCACGGCGCTCTGGAGGATCGCGATGCGGGACATACGCGAAGCTACCGGCTGCGGCCGACCACGGTCAATCGCGCAGCGACTCCCGGTCGCGTGCGAGGGGATAGACCGACGCGCTGTCTGTCCAGCCGGCGCGTCCGCCACCGACGGTGACACGGATCCATGCGCCTTCCCGGCCAACGATCCGAGCGATGTCTCCCGCGTGCAGGCTGACCTGACTCTCCGCCGCCAGCGCGGGTAGGAGACGCAGCCGCGTTTCACGCGCGCCGACCACCAGGTCGCGCGCCGCGAGCCTGGAATCGGTGACTGCGACCACCGCGCCCAGCGCGACCGAGGCGCCGACCGCCGTGAACGCGAGCGCCATTCCTCGTCCCCCGCGTCTGCGTCGGAGGAGCCATGCGAGCGCGAGCCAGGCGGCCACCCAGACAGCCACCGCCACGATCGCGATGGGCGCAGGCGAGATCGTCGGTACGCTCGCGAGTCCGGCGATCGTGCCCGGGCCGGCAACGTCGAGGCGCTCGCGAACGTCATGCGCGCGCGGCTCGAGGCGGAGCGCGCGCTCCCAGCCGGCAACCGCGCGCCCCGTGTCGCCCGCGGCGTATGCGGCGGTGCCCAGGTTCGCCCACGCGTCCGCCGCACGCGGTACGCGCTCGGTCACGCTCGCGAATTCACTCGCGGCACTCGCGTATGCTCCCCTGTCGTACGCTTCGACGCCGCGCGCGTATTGAAGCGCGTCATCGGTGGCGACCGCGGCCTGCGCGCCGGCCGCCAGCAGCAGGGCGAAGAACGCGCCGAAGAGCGTCTTGCCTCGCCTCGTCCGGCCGGGCGGCCTGTCGCGGAATCGCCGCGACTCGGCATCCACCGCGCGATACACGGCGTCTGCCCTGCGCGCGAGATCGCGTGCCGCATCGCTCGAGGTACCGAACGCAGCGGAGTCGAGCTCCTCGAGCAGCGACGAAGCGCGCGCCGCGGTCTCGGGCGCCGTGCCCGCACGGCGCGCGTGGCGCGCGAGTCCGCGCGGATCGGCAATCGCGCTCACCGATACGCGCAGCCGCTCGGCGAGCGATGCGAGAAAGGCGCGACGCACCGCGCGCGGATCGGTGGCCGCCGCGCGGGCGAGGCGATCGAGCTCGCGCCTCGGGGAGTGAGCGATGGCCCGGCGCCTGCGCGGCCGCCGCGCCGCCGCCAGCACGACCGCCGGCAGCGGGGCCAGCACGAGGAGCAGCCAGAAGCCCGGCCGCTGGTACGGCGCGAGCGGAAGCGCGCCTCGATACTCCGCGCGTACCGGCCACGGCGAGCGGGATCTGGCATCCGCCGCCACCGCCGCGAGCGAGCCGGGAGCGACATCCACCTCCAGAGCCGGCGCGCGAGCCACCTCGTAGCTTCGTTCACGCGGGTCGAAATACGGGTAGCGCAATTGGGGAAATACGAAGCGACCTTCGGTCTGCGGCGTCACCAGCCAGTCGAACTCCTTCACGCCGCGCACGTCGAGCGAATCGGGAGCGAGCGTGACGCGCTCGCCGCCCGCCACCACCGTTGCGCCACTCAGCTCGAGCGTGGGACGCGGAAAGAGCTTCACGTTCCCATGCCCCGCGACGCTCACCGTGAGACGAAGCGCGTCACCGACGCGTGCGCCGCTGCTGTCCACGCGTGCGGCGATCGAGATCGTCCCGACGGCGCCGTTCCAGTCCGCGGGGCGCCCTTCGGCCGGAGGTTCGAGCACCGTCACCGAGACGCTGTCGCTCTGCAGCTCGAAGCTCTCCTCACGACTGAAGAAGCTGTAGGAGAGCGGCATCGCGTACACCAGCCGGGCGGGCGGTATCACCACGCGGCCCGGAGCGAGCGGGAAGATCGCGCGCTCGTAGACGTGCGCGATGTAGCGTTTGGCTCCTATGGTGCGGGCGGGAAATCCCGAGAGCGGCGCGGGCGGATCGTACGCCATCATCCCGCGCATCTCGGGCGCGATCGCCTCCATCCTGCGGAGTCGATCGCGCACGCTGCGGTCGAGGAAGACTCCCAGTTCGTACGTGACCTGCTCGCCCACATATACGGTGTCGGGGTGCAGCATCGCGCGGAAGTTCACATCCTCCGTGGTGTCGAGCGCGGCCTGCGTGATGATCTCCGGGATGTGCGCAGAGCTGTCGGCGTGCTGCTGTCCGTTCTGGCCTCGCACGCGAAGCCGAAAGTTCCGCGGGCTCTGCGCCTCGACGACGCCTCCGGATGCGGGGAGCAGCGGCGCTGCGAGCGTTCCCACTGCTCCGAGCGACCACCAGCAGGCGATCAGGCCGAGGATTCTCCGCGCGGCAGTCACCAGTCTTTCCCTCCCGGTGGACGCGACGGCTGGTTCTGCTTCTGCTGCTCCGCCTGCACGTCGCGCTCCTCGCGCGCCGCACTGTTGAGGATCTCCTCCGCCTGCTGTCGATCGAGTCCGCCCGACTGCGGGGGCGATGGCTGCTGCTGCTGGTTCGGCTGCGGACTCTGAGCACCGCCGCCGCCGCCACCCCCTCCTCCACCGCCGCCGCCTCCGCCGTCCTTGTTGCGGTTGGCGAGTTCGTAGTTCCACTTCGCGTCGGTCTCGTCGGGGCGAAGGCGAAGCGCGCGCTTGTACGCATCTACCGCGGCCTGGAAATCCTTCTGCGCCGCCTCCCCCTTCGATGCCCTCCCCTTGTTCAGGTGGATGAGACCGAGGTTGTAGAGCGCGCGGTAACGCAGCTCGGCGTCGGCCGAGGCCTGTGCCGCGCGTTCGAGGGCGGCCACCGCATCGTCGGTACGACCCGCGGCGAGGAGCGCGGTGCCGAGGTTGTACGCCAGGCGGGGCGAGTCGTTGCCGGCGTCGATCGCGCGCTGGTACGCCGCTGCCGCCTCCTTGTAGCGCCCCTCGGCAAAGAGCTTGTCGCCGCGTGCGCCGTCGTCGGCGAGCGCGGGTCGCGGCAGCATGAGCGTGAAAAGAAGCGCAGCGGCGACCGCGCGCGATGCGGCCGGCGACCGGCGAGCGCGCGCGCGGCGATCCTGCAGCCACGTATCGGCCATCACGAGGAGGAGCGCCGGGATCAGAAAGAGCTGGAAGCGCGGGCGACGATCGCGGCCCGCCTGCACCGTGCGCGCCTGACGGCTGAGCGAAGCGAGCGCATTCCGGACGCGTGCCGCCTTGTCGGTGGACGACGCGTCTATGAACGTACCGTTCGCGGCCTGCGCCGCGTCGCGGAGGAGTTCCGGTGTGTAGTGCGTGACCACGACCTGTCCGTTCTCATCGCGATGCAGCGCGCCGCGCGAACCCGGCTCCGGTATGGTCGAGCCTTCAGTCGTGCCGAAGCCCACGGTCACCAGCGACACACCCTGCTGCGCGGCGTACTGCGCCGCCGCCTTCACATCTTCCGCGGACTCGAATGCTTCGCCATCGCTCATCACCACGAGCGCCCTGTCGCTCCCCGTCTCGGTGGACAGAAGCAGATCCGTTCCCTGTCGGATCGCCCGCGACAACGAGCTTCCTGCCTGACCCACCACCGAGGGATCCAGGTTGTCGAGAAAGAGCGAGAGAGCACCCTCGTCCACCGTGAGAGGAGTGAGGATGTAGCTCCTCCCCGCGAACGCGACGAGGCCGAAGCGATCGCCATTCGATCCGGCCAGCAGGCGGCGCGCCTCGTCCTTCATCCGCTCGAGGCGGTTGGGCTTCACGTCGGCGGCGAGCATGGAGAGAGATGCATCCATCGCGAGTACGATGTCTATACCACTCCCCCTCTGCACGTTGTGCTCCATCCCCCAGCGCGGCCCCGCGAATGCGATCCCGGCGCAGAGCGCAGCGCCCCCAAGGAGCAGCGCTCTCCTTCCCGGAGAATGCGTGCTCCCGGGAGGCACGAGCCGCTCGATCATCGGCCTCGTGCCGAGTCGCTCGAGCCTTCGCGCGCGGCGCCGGTATGCGGCGACCAGAAGCCACGCGACGAGGATGGCCATGATCGGCGCCGCCACGAGAAACCAGCGGTACTCGAAGAAGGGGATCATGGCAGCGGCCCCCGCCAGGCGAGGAGCAGCACCTCCAGCGCGAGCGCGCCGAGCGCAACGCCGAGCGGCCAGCGAAAGCGCTCGGTGTAACGCACGTACGTGCGGCTCTGCACGGGCTCGCGCTCGAGCTGATCGATCTGATCGTAGATCCTTTGCAGAGCGGCCGCGTCGACCGCACGGAAGTATCTGCCGCCGGTGGTCTGCGCCACGTCCCGCAGCAGCCCCTCGTCTATCGTGACGGGCCGGTACTCGTAGCGCAATCCCGTGAGCCCGCGCGCGACCGGAACGGGCGCGACTCCCTGCGTGCCCGCGCCGATCGTGTAGATCTTCACACCAACTTCGGCAGCCGCCTTCGCCGCGGTGCGCGGATCGATCGCACCACGATTGTTCTCGCCATCGGTCAGCAGTATGACCACGCGCGAATGTCCCGGCGCGCTGCGCAGACGATTCGCCGCCGTGGCGATGGCCGTGCCGATCGCGGTGCCGTCCTGAAGCTGCCCCGCCTGCAGGTTGTCCACCGCGGCCAGCACCACCGGATAGTCGACAGTGAGCGGCACCTGCGTGAGCGCCTCGCCCGCGAATGCCACGAGACCGATGCGATCGCTGCGCCGCTCGAGGATGAACTGCTTCACCTTCTCCTTCGCGACCTCCAGCCGATTCTGCGGCTGGAAGTCCTCGGAGAGCATCGAGCTCGAGAGGTCGATGGCGAGCACTATGTTGATCCCCTGCGTGGACACCTGCTCCGCACGCGCGCCGGTGCGCGGACGCGCGAGCGCCACTATCAGCCCGGCGATCAGGAGATTGCGAAGCACGAAGAGTGCACGCGTCACGAACGCGCCCGATCGCGGCCCGCGCGCGAGCACATCGGTTCTCGAGAACGTCACGGCATCCGGGCGCCGTCTGCGCCGCACGTACCACCAGGCCGGGAGAGCAAGAAGCAGGAGCAGCACCCATGGCGAGGCGAAGCCGAATCCGGTGAGCCCGCTCATGCAGCCTTCCCCGAGCGGGATCGAGCGCTCGCCTCCTCCGCCTCGGCGCGCGCCCGCTCCTCCTCCGCCTTCACCGCGCTCTCGACATCCTCGACGACGGTGCGCGCCTCGCCGCCCAGCTCGCGCGCGCGATCCGGCGTGACGGGCCTGCGAGCGAACTTGATCAGATCACACTCGGCAAGCAATGGCGCGAGACGACGCACGTCGAGCTCCGGCCGTCCCGCTGCCGACGCGAGCAACTCGGTGCTCGTGAGCGAGCGCCGGGCGCTGTCGCCGAGTCGTGCGGCGAGATAGTCGCGCGCGGCATCCGTGTTGAGCGCCACGTGCCGACCGGGTTCACCAGCCGCTATGAGCCCGAGTGAATCGATGCGCTCGAATTCGCGCTTCGCGACCGCGTAGGCCTCCTCCCCCGCAGCGCGATCGCGGCGCGGCCGTCTGCGACGCCACCACCAGAACAGGAGCGCGGCGAGCGCGAGCGCCGCCAGACCGGCGAGGAGCCAGTGCCACCATGGCCGTCCGGCTATCAGGATGTCGCGCGCCGGCTTCGGAACCCTCAGCGCGCTGTCCGCCGGGAGTACGCTGCTCACGTGCACGGAGTCGCCAACTATGGTGACGCGGCGATCGTTCCCGCCCGTGGTGACCACCAGATCGCCGAGTCGCGACGCCTGCCAGCCGGTGTCCCACGCGACGAGAGTGTAGACCGCCGTGGCCTCCGCCACCGAGCTGTCCGGGGAAGTGTTGACCGCGCGCGGGTCCACCGCCTCCACGGAAAGACCGCTGTCGGGTCCGGGCGGGAAGGCGATCCCGGAACCGCGCGGAGCGCGCACGCGCACGATCACCTGGAAGTGTTCGCCCACGGTTACCGTGTCGGGCTGCACGAGCACGCCCATCTGCACGCGCTGCGCGCCGCCGTCCGATGCGCGCGGCGTGCCAGCGAGAGTATCTCTGCCGGCAGGCGCCTGCAGCGCCAGAGCCGCCAGGAGGAGATGCGCAATCACCGCCGACGCACCCTCGTCTCGCGCCCGCGGAAGAATCGGAGCAGCTCCTCCGTGTACCCGCGATCCGTGCGCACCGCGATCTCGTCCACCGCGAGCTGTCGCAGCAGGTGCGTGCGCGCCTCCCGCTCGCGGCGGACTTCGCGCTCGAAGCGCTCGCGCACGATTCTGTCGCTCGTGTCGACGTCTACAGTAGCGCCGCTCTCCGGATCCACGAAGCGCACGAGTCCCATATCCGGCAGCGAGAGCTCGCGCGGATCCTCGACGGTAACGGCAACCACGTCGTGCCTGCGCGAGAGAATCTTGAGTGGGCGCTCGATCCCCGGCTCGAGAAAATCGGAGATGAGGAAAACGATCGAGCGGTGCGGCAGCATCCGCGAGAGCGAGTCGGTGGCCGACGCGATGGAAGTACCGCGCCCCTCCGGTTCCCACGAAAGGATGTCGCGCACGAGCCGCAGCACGTGCTTGCGACCCTTCGCCGGAGGCACCACGTGCTCGACCATGTCGGTGAAGAGCACGATGCCGACGCGATCGTTGTTGCGGATGGCGGCCATCGCGAGCACGAGGCTCAACTCCGTGGCGAGCTCGCTCTTGAAGCGCGATACGGTTCCGAAGCGTTCCGAACCGGAGAGGTCCACCGCGAGCATCACGGTGAGCTCGCGCTCCTCCACGTACCGCTTCACGTACGGGTGGCGCATCCGCGCCGTGACGTTCCAGTCGATGGCGCGGACCTCGTCGCCCGGTTGATACTCGCGCACCTCGGCGAACTCCATTCCCTGCCCCTTGAATACCGAGTGATACTCCCCGGTGAAGACGGAGTTCACCAGTCCGCGGGTGCGCAGCTCGAGGAGCTTCACCTGCCGAAGGATCTCGGGATCGGGCAGATAGTCGCGCGCGGGCGCGCGCGATGCCGAGCCTGCCTTGCCAGGCGCCGCGCCGGAACCCGCGCCGCGGATCATGGCGCCTCGATCGCCGCCAGGATGCGCCGGACTATCTCGTCGCTGGTCACCTCTTCCGCCTCGGCTTCGTACGTGGTGAGCACCCGGTGGCGAAGGATGTCGGGCGCCATCGCCTTCACGTCGTCGGGCGTGACGAAGTTGCGGCCGCGGAGGAACGCGTGCGCGCGAGATCCCTGCGCCAGGAAGATCGTGGCGCGCGGGCTCGCGCCGTACTCGATGAGCGGTCCGAGCTCGCCCAGGCCGGCCTCGTCCGGCGCGCGCGTGGCGTGCACGATGTCGACGATGTAATCCATCACGCGATCGTCCACGTACAACTCGGCGATCCGCGCGCGTGCCTCGAGAATCGCGCGCGGCTCCGCCACCTGCTCCACCGAAATGGGTTGGCCCGAAGCCATTCGCCGCATGATCTCCTTCTCCTCGGCGCGGCTCGGATAGCCCACGTGGAGCTTGAGCATGAAGCGGTCGACCTGCGCTTCGGGAAGCGGATACGTTCCCTCCTGCTCGATGGGATTCTGCGTGGCCAGCACGAGGAAGGGTTCCTCGAGGAGATACGTGGTGCCGCCGATCGTGACCTGCTTCTCCTGCATCGCCTCGAGGAGCGCGCTCTGCACCTTCGCCGGCGCGCGGTTTATCTCGTCGGCGAGCACGATGTTGGCGAAGATCGGACCCTTCTTCGCGCGGAACTCTCCCGTCTGCTGGTCGAACACCTGCGTGCCGACCACGTCGGCCGGAAGGAGATCGGGAGTGAACTGGATTCGCTGGAAGGTCGTAGCGATGGTCTCGGCGAGCGTGCGCACGGTGAGCGTCTTCGCCAGCCCCGGTACGCCCTCGAGGAGGACGTGTCCACCGGTCAAGAGGCCGATCAGCAGGCGCTCGACCATGTATTCCTGGCCGACCACGCGCCTGCCCACCTGCTCGAGAATGTTCTGAACCAGTACGGTATCCGCCGCCGGCGCCACTCGTGTCGTCACTCGTTCACTCCCGGGAGATGAGGGGGTCAGGTACTCGATAGTAGAGGTGACGAGGTGGTCAGGTACTGGATGTAGAGGTGACGGAGCAGTGGCTCCGTCACCTCTACATCCAGTACCTGACCCCGTCGTTGGGTCTGACCCCGCCGCTGGGTCACCGCTTCACCCGCACGCCGTGGTCCTCTTCCTCGAAGATCCACACCGCCATGCGTGATGGTGCAATCGGAGCGTCGGTGTCCACCGCCGTCCAGCGTGCACCGGAGCCGGTACCGCTGTCCTTCCGCACGCGCACCATGGCCGACGCACGACGCACCCACTGTACCATGTTCGACGGCCGGAGATCCACCCACCCCCGCTGCGCCGTCTCGACGCCGCGGTCATCAGGCAATACCACCACGGTCTCTCCGCGCAGCACGGACTTGCCGTCCGCCATCAGGATTGGCAGCCCGACCGAAAGGATCTGACGCCTGAGCGCCGGGTTCATCTCGAGCAGCAGCCGCTCGGCCTCGCGCGACAACGCCTCTGGCTCCGCGGCGGCGAGTGCGCGCACGCTGGGGAAGAGTTCGCTCAGGATGAACGCCTCGTACAGCAGCTTCGTGAGCCGCGGCGGTCCGAGCATCTCGAAGGCCACCGATCGCACACCGTGTTCGGCCTCGAGCGCTTCCAGACCGTGTATGGCCACGGCGCGGAGATAGCCCGCGCGATACGTGGGACCCATTGTCGCGCCGTCGAGCGCGCCCACGATGTCGTGTCCAGTGGGGCGGCCAGTCACCTCCATCACCACGGTCTCCGCTATCTCCTCCGGCGTGACGAGCTCCATCTGGCCGAGCGAGCTCACGGTCTCGAACTCGTCGCGCGCGAAGACGCCGTTCTCACCGACGTTGATGAAGACGTTCTCGAGTGGCATGCCGGTGTTCACCCAACCACACGCCTCCGGCGAGAACGCGGAGTCGAGCGGGATCGGTCGCTCGCAATCCACGACTTCGAGCGCCTTGCCGCGACGGCGGACCGGCCCGTATGCGATCTCCTTCCACGCGATGGCAGCCGTCGGCTTGATCTCGATGGTGGCTGGCGCATCCGCGGTACGTCCGAGGAGGAAAAGGAAAAGCGTCTGGGCGCCGGCCACCGCCGACTTGGACATCAGCGTTCGCGACGGCTTCTGCTCGCTGTGCGTGTAGGGGATGTCGAGACCCATGCCGCCCGTGCCACTCGTGCCGATCTTGACGTACGCGCTCGTGCCGGCGCGACGCATCCCGGCGTAGAGCACTTCCATGTGACGTATCAACTGCGGAATCGGAAGCGTGAGCAGGTGGCGCTCCACCGTCTCCCTGTCCACCGCGTTGGAGTCCGCGGCGGCGAGCAGATGCAGCGCGCTGGCGTGTCCATCCTGATACGCCACCGCCGTCGCCGTGTTCACGCAGTCGACGACGAGATCCGGCTCGAACCGTACGAGCCACGAATAGAGCTGATTCTGTTCGAGTGGCACGCTCCCGAAGGGGCCGAGGTAGTCGTCGACCACGCGGCGGCGCGCGCCGGGATCGGAGAGGAGACCCTCGCGCGAGAGCTGAGCGAGATCCTCGGGAACGAGCATGTTCCCCCAGACGCCCTCGATCGAAGTGGATCCCGCGGCAGGCTTCAGTTCCGCGAGCGCCTCGGACACTTCGCCCTGGGTGAGACCGGCGACCACTATACGCGCGGGCTCGAAGGCCAGGAGCCGCCGTGCGACTGCCATCCCAACCAGCCCGGTTCCACCCAGCAACAGCGCAGTCGAATCACGCAGCTCCATGGTGTTCTATCCCTCCACTCGATCATGGCTCACGAGCGCCCGGATTGCGTCATGCTCCTTCTTCGTGAGCGAGCGACTCTCACCCGTTGGAAGACGCCCGAGGGTCACCGGTCCGTAACGCACCCGCACCAGACGATCCACGAAGAGCCCCAGCTCCCTGCACAGTCGCCGCACCTCGCGGTTGCGCCCCTCCGTGAGCGTCACCGAAAGCTCCCAGCGGCCGCGTCCCGATGCCAGCGGCTTCGCCGAAATATCGCTCGGGTGCACGGGACCGTCGTGGAGCTCCACGCCCGCCCGAGCCCGCCGCACTGCCGCTTCCACGTCGCCGGTCACAGTCGCAACATATTCGCGTTCCACTGCGTGACTCGGGTGCATCAGAACGTGCGCGGCTGCGCCATCGTTGGTGAAGAGAAGCACGCCCTCGGTGAGAAAGTCGAGCCGTCCCACGTAAGTGAGACCCGGAATATCGGGAACGAGCTCGAAAACCGTGGGCCGGCCGCGCGTATCGGAGCGCGTGCAGATCACGCCGGCGGGCTTGTTGAGCACCACCCAGCTCTCGACGGCCGGCATCCGGACTCGCTTCCCGTCCACCAGAATGACGTCGCGTGCGGGGTCGACCACCTGGCCGATCTCGGCGATCGCGCCGTTCACGCGAACGCGACCCGCGGCGACCAGCTCCTCGGATTTCCGACGCGATGCCACTCCCGCGCGCGCCAGTGCGCGCTGGATGCGCATCACGACAATTCCGGTCAGAGCGCTCGCGGCTCCGCGCGCAGCGCCACGGCCAGTTCGTCTGCTCGCGGCAGCTCTCCGAGATGCCGCAGGGCGAACTGCTCGAGGAACTGGGATGTGGTGCCGTAGAGGAGCGGTCGGCCGAGTCCCTCGGCGCGCCCGACCACTTCGACGAGGCCGCGCTCGAGCAGCGTGCGCAGCAGACTCCCCGCCGACACGCCGCGGATCTCCTCTATCTCCGCGCGGCCGATCGGCTGGCGGTAGGCGACGATGGCGAGCGTCTCGAGAGCGGCGCCGGAGAGCCGCTGCGGGCGCGCCGCGAGCTGCGCCTGTTCGATCGTCTCGGTGTACTCGGGCCGCGTGAGGATCTGCCAGCCGCCGGCTACTTCCACCAGCTCCACGCCGTGTCCTTCCTGGTCGTAGTGCTCGCGTATCTCGTCGAGCGCCATGGCCAGTGCCGCGGGCGATGCCTCCCGATCCAGCGCCGCCAGCTCTTCCATGGGAACGGGACGGCCGCTCGCGAAGAGCGCGGCCTCAAGCAGCCTGGCCAGCGGCGTCACGACTGATCTCCATCGAAGCGAAGGGGTTGGGCTGAATGACGCGGAGGTCCCCGCGCCGTGCCAGCTCGAGAAGTGCGAGCAGCGCCGAGAGCACCTGCCACGGCGCCGCCTGAGGAGAGACGACGTCACCCCAGCGGACGAGCGTGCGACTCGCGAGTGCAGCGAGGATCACGGTCATCGCGCCGTCGACGTCGATCGAACGTGCAATGACCTCGTGGACCTGCGGCTCGCGCGAGATCCGCAGCACGCGATCCACGGCCGCGAACAGTTCGGGGAGCGCGAGCGCGAGCGGGCCGCGCGGCGGCGGCACCGGGTCGCTCGGCGTGTAGCCGCGCGCGAAGCGATTGCGCCGGTCATCGCCGCGACGCTCGAGCACGTCCACCACCTCGCGCATCTGCTGGTACTCGAGAAGCCGACGCACCAGCTCCGCGCGAGGATCATCCCACGCGTCATCGTCGCCGTGGCGCGGCAGGAGCATCGCCACCTTGATACGGAGGAGGCGGGCCGCCATCTCGAGGTATTCGGCAGCCTCGCCGAGCCCGAGCGAATGGATGCGAAGCAGGAACTGGTCGCAGATCCGGGCGATCGGGATATCGGTGATCTCGACCTGCTCCTCGCGGATGAGCGTGAGGAGAAGATCGAGCGGACCGGAGAACTCGTCGAGCTCGACGATGAACGAGGATTCCGGAGCGTATGCCGTCGCGGTGAGCGACTCGGGCGCCTCGAGGGAAGTGGCCGTCACGTCGCTCAGAAACCGCCGAGCAGGAAGGGATTCAGCCAGCTTCCGAGCGCCACCCTCGATACGATATTGATGGGAGCGAACACCAGTCGTGGTGCAAAGAGAAGCAGCGCGAAGATGATGATCAACCCGAAGCGTCCGGCACGCTGGTACTGCAGCGACCATGCGGGCGGAAGGAGGTACTTCATCACGTGCGACCCGTCGAGCGGCGGGATGGGCACGAGGTTGAAGATCGCGAGGACGATGTTGATCAGCACTCCGTACAGCATCATCCGCTGCAGCAGAAAGAGCTCCGGCACGGCGCTGCTCATGCTTTGCCCCACCATCCCGATGATCACGACGAGCGCGATGCAGACCAGGGCGATGACGAAGTTGACGGCCACGCCCGCGAGAGAGACGATGATGTCTCCCTTCTTGAAGTTGCGATAATTGCGCGGATTGACCGGAACCGGCTTGGCGCCGCCGAACATGAAGCCGCCGACGATGAACGTCATGATCGGCAGGATCACCGACATGAACGGATCGAGGTGCTTGATCGGGTTCCACGTGAGTCGGCCGAGCTGATAGGCGGTGGCGTCGCCCTGCTTGAGCGCGGCGTAGCCATGGGCGTACTCGTGCGCCACCATCGAGAAGAGCAGCACGGGTGCGAGCAGGAGGAAAGTGCCTACCTTGTCCAAAGCGACCGGGCGTGGGTGGATGGGAGGGGAGTCGGCACGAAGGCCGAGATGATCCTCGCCGGCAGGCACGCGCAGGGAGCGCTCCGGCAGCGACCGCGCGAAAGCTAGTGCAGCGTGGTATCGGTGTCAAAGTCATGCAGTGCCTTGACATCCACCACGGCCATCCGTAGGTTTCCGCGCTTGCATCGACGTTGGGCGGCTGTGCCTTTCTGGGCGCGCCACCGCGCGATGCGTCGCGGGTGCGGAGAGCTCGACCCGCGCGATCTGGATAACCGTACCGGAGACAGTCTTGCCGAATATCAAGTCCGCCAAGAAGGACATGCGGAAGTCGCGCGCGGCCACCGTTCGGAATCGCGCTCAGCGTTCCGCGCTTCGCACGGCGCTCAAGCACGCCAGCGCGCCCGAGGCCAATGATGAAGCGCGTCGTACCGCGGTCACCCTGCTCGACCGCGCCGCGCGAAAGGGGTTGATCCACCGCAACGCTGCTGCGCGCCGCAAAAGCCGTCTGGCGAAAGCCGGCAAGTAGCGCGTTTCGGAACGGAAAAAAGAGGGGGCGCCAGGCCGCATTCGCGATGCCTGGCGCCCCCTCTTTACGTCATCCCCGCGAAAGCGGAGATCCTTGTTAGTCCGTCAAACATGGATTCCCGCTTTCGCGGGGATGACGGATTTCTCCCCTACAGCGCCGCGAGCTCCGCGCCGCAGCGCTCGCAGTACCATTCGGTGGGATAGTTCAGCGTCCCGCACTCCTGGCACTTGAGCGTCTTCACCTGCTCGGCGGCCATCGACTCCTTGGGGCTCACCGCTTCGCCCGAGGACTGAACCACGCCGGGGTCGGTCCCTCCGCTCGCGCGGGCCGCACTCGAGCCTGCACCGCCTGACGCTCCCGAGAGCTTAGCCTGCGCGCCTCCAGCCGCAGCGCCAGCGGCACCGGCGGCGCCGCTCCCAACCGCAGCGTTCTCGCCGCTCGTGCGCGAATCGGTCATGCTGCGCAGGAACTCGAGATCGTCGAACGGACCGATTTCCGGTCCACGCTCGACCGAGAGGTCAGCGTTCGCCTCCTGCGCCTGCGAAACCTGAGGCGTGGCGCGGTGCGGCGGCTCGGGTGTCTTCTCGAACGCGAGCTGCCAGTCGTCGCTGCGACCATCGCTCG
>JBIQLU010000001.1:64148-75895 GCA_044463985.1 Gemmatimonas aurantiaca
CGGCCCAGCTCCTGGTTCACCTGCTCGCGCTGCGCGTTCAGAGCGCCCAACGCCGCGCTGGTACGCTCGCGAACCTCCTGCTGCGTGTCTGCCCCGAGCTCGCCGACCGTCGCACGAAGTTCCGTTTCCGCAGCCTCGTCACGGTGCTTCGCCTCTTCGATGTCGATGGCGCCGAGCCGCTCCATGAGGACCTTTTCGTGATCCTGGAGCGAGGTGGCGTGCGTCGCGAACTGCTCCACCACCCGCTGGAGGCGCGCGGTGTAGTCGGCGTGCACCCGGTTGTAGATGTGCTCCGGCGTCGTCGCGCGTTTCGACTCGAGAGTCGCTATCCACTCGCGATAGCGCTCGCGTTCCTCGAAAAGAGCGGTGACCTGCTCGGTGTCGACTCCTGTCTCCGTCATGACTCTCCCCGCTTGCTCTCGCGAGCCGAGCTCTCGGCATCGGCTCCCTGTACGACCGGGCGCGAGCGCGCCGGCGAAAGCGCGGCGACCTGCGCGGGCGTCAACTCGTTCACCCGGCCCAGTTGGCGCGCCACCAGCGTGATGCGCGCCGCGTGCTCCAGACTTTCCATTCTCTGATGCGCCACCAGGAGCGTCGGGCCCGTGGTCACCGCTCCGTGGTTAGCCAGCAGGAACGCGTCATGCGCGCTCATGTACGGCTCACATTCATCCGACAGCGCCGCCGAGCCGGGTGTGGCATACGGCACCAGCGGCACCACACCTACCTGCACGATCAGTTCCGGCAGAACGTAGTCCTCGAGTCCCAGCCCGGCTACCGCAAATCCGGTGGCCACCGGTGGATGCGCGTGCACCACAGCGCCGACATCGGGCCTTCGTGAATAGATTCTAACGTGTAGAGTGACTTCCGACGAGGGCTCTCGGTAACCAGAGAGCCGCCTTCCGTCCATCCCCACCACCACCATATCGTCGGGCCCGACGTCCACTTTCGACATCCCGGTGGGCGTCACGAGCACTGCATCATCGGCGAGCCGCACCGACACGTTGCCGTCCGGTCCGGCGATGAGCGCTCGCTCGTACAACCGACGACACACGCT
Organism: Gemmatimonas aurantiaca; assembly: GCA_044463985.1. Taxonomy (GTDB): domain Bacteria; phylum Gemmatimonadota; class Gemmatimonadetes; order Gemmatimonadales; family Gemmatimonadaceae; genus JADGGM01. Next base: position 65,203 of record JBIQLU010000001.1, read on the forward strand.
CACGATCTCCTCGCGCAGCGCGCGATCGTCCACCAGCCCGCTCACTCCTCCAGACGGAAGGCCACTCTGCCGCCGACGATGGTGTACACGGCGCGCCCGCGCAGCTTCCGCCCGGCGTACGGCGTGTTCCGCCCCTTCGAGAGGAACCGCTCCGGCTCCACGGTCCACTCGCGCGAGGGATCGAACACCGTCACATCGGCCACCGAGCCCCTGGCGAGCGTGCCGCCATCGAGGTGAAAGAGCCGCGCGGGGCGCGTCGACATCCGGTCGACCAGCGTGGCGAAGTCGATGATTCCAGTGTCGACCAGCTCGGTCACCACGAGCGCGAGCGCTGTCTCGAGGCCTATGATGCCGAATGGGGCATCGGCGAACTCGCGCTCCTTCGCGTCGTAGTGGTGCGGCGCGTGATCGGTGGCCACGAGATCGATGGTGCCATCGCGCAATGCCTCGCGCAGCGCCTCCACATCCGCCTCGGTACGCAGCGGCGGATTCATCTTCGCGCTCGTGTCGTACTCGCCCACGGCCGCTTCGGTGAGCGTGAGGTGGTGCGGCGTCACCTCGGCGGTGACGTTGATGCCGCGCTCCTTCCCCCAGCGGATCAGCTCCACGCTACCCGACGTGCTCATGTGCGCCAGGTGCACGTACCCGCCGGTGCGCCGCGCGAGGAGGATGTCGCGGATCACCATGATCTCCTCGGCCTCCGACGGAATGCCGCGGAGTCCGAGCCGTGCGCTCATCGTTCCCTCGTTCATCGAGCCGCCCTTCGCCAGCGTGGGCTCCTCGCAGTGATCGATGACGGGGATGTCGAATGCCTGCGCATACTCGAGCGCAGTGCGCATGAGCTGCGCGCTGACGACGGGCTTCCCGTCGTCGCTCACGGCCACCGCGCCCGCGCCCACCATCTCGCCGAACTCGGCGAGCGCTTCGCCGCGCTGGCCCACCGAGATGGCGCCGATCGGATAGACGCGCGCCGCGTCGGCGCGGATCCCCTGGCGGATGATGAACCCGACGGCGGCCTGGTTGTCGGTGACCGGCTCCGTGTTCGGCATCGCGCAGACTGCGGTAAAGCCGCCGGCGGCAGCGGCGCGAGCACCGGTCGCCACAGTTTCGACATCCTCGCGCCCCGGCTCGCGCAGGTGGCAGTGCACGTCCACGAAACCGGGCGAAACGAACAGTCCGGAGCAGTCGAGCACTTCGGCGCCATCCGGAGCGCCGAGCGATGTGCCGACCGCCTCGATCCTGCCATCGCGCAGAAGAACATCGGAGATCTCGTCGCGTCCCGCCGAGGGATCCAGCACGCGACCGCCGCGAAGGAGAAGGTCGCGCACGCCGTTCGCGGTCACCTGTCCGCTCCCGGCGCCGACGCCTTCGCCGATTCCGCCAGCTCCGGGCGTCCGCCCGCGAGCAGGTAGAGCACCGCCATCCGAATTGCCACGCCGTTGGTAACCTGATTCAGTATCACGCTGTGTGGGCCATCGGCGACGTCGGAGTCGATCTCGACGCCGCGATTCATCGGCCCGGGGTGCAGGATGAGAATGTCGCGCGGCGCCCTGTCGAGCCGCTCGCGCGTTACACCGAAGACCCGATTGTACTCGCGGAGCGACGGGATGTAGCCGGCCTGCATCCGCTCGAGCTGGAGGCGAAGGATGTTGAGCGCCTCGGCCCACTCGATCGCTTCTTCGATTCGCTTGAAGACGGTGACGCCGAACTCGTCGATCCCCCACGGGAGGAGCGACTTCGGGCCGCACACCGCCACCTCCGCGCCCAGCTTCCTGAGTCCCCAGATATTCGAGCGCGCCACGCGCGAGTGCAGCACGTCGCCGACGATGCAGATGCGCCGGCCCTCGAGGTCGCCGAAGCGATCGCGCAGGGTGAGGATGTCCAGCAGACCCTGCGTGGGGTGCTCGTGGGTGCCGTCGCCCGCGTTGATGACGTTGCTCTCGATGCGGTCGGCGAGAAATCGTGCGGCGCCGGATGCGCCGTGCCGGATCACCACCATGTCGATCCGCATCGCCTCGAGGTTTCGCGCGGTGTCGACCAGCGTCTCGCCCTTCTGCACGCTGGAGCCGACGGAGGCCACGTTCACCGTGTCCGCCGACAGGCGCTTCTCGGCGAACTCGAACGAGATCCGCGTGCGGGTGGACGACTCGAAGAACAGATTGACGATCGTCTTGCCGCGGAGCGCCGGCACCTTCTTGATGGCGCGCTCGCTGATCTCCTTGAACGGCTCGGCGGTGTCGAGGATGAGGCGGATCTGCTGGGCGGTGAGGGGCTCGAGCGCGAGAAGATCCTTCCCGAGCGCGCTGGTCATCGCGCCGACTCCGGGGCATCGCGATTGGCGATCACCACCGCATCGCGGCCATCCAGTTCGCTCACGAGAACGTCCACGCGTTCGCTGCTCGCGATGGTGATGGTTTTTCCGACGACATCGGCGTGGATCGGGAGCTCTCTCCCGCCTCGATCGACGAGCACCGCGAGCGCGATGCGCGCCGGGCGGCCGAAGTCGGCCAGCTCATCGAGCGCGGCGCGCACGGTGCGGCCGGTGTACAGGACGTCGTCGACGATCACGACGCGCTTCCCCTCGAGGTTCCACGTCAGGTCGGTCGGACCCACCACCGGCCTGGGTCCGACAGTCTGGAGATCGTCGCGATAGAGGGTGATGTCGAGCGCGCCGCGCGGAATCTCCACGCCGTCGCGCTCCTCGATGATCCGCACGATTCGATCGGCGAGCTGCACTCCGCGGCGCTGGATTCCCACGATGATGAGGTTGTCCGTGCCATCGTTGAGCTCCACGATCTCGTCAGCCATGCGGCGCAGCGTGCGGCCCATCGCGCGCGCATCAAGGACGGTTGTTGTGGCGTTTGGCATCGGGGAGGAATATGGCCGCTCGCCGGGCGGGGGGGAAGCTGAGGGAACGACGAGAAGGCAGAAAGCAGAAGGCAGAAGGCAGGGGGAAAGGCGACAGGACACAGGCGACAGGAAACAGGAACTGCGCACGCATTCGGTCATGCCCGCGAAAGCGGGGATGACGGTGAGCGGTGTGCAGTTCCTGCCGTCTGCTTTCTGCTTTCTGTTTTCTTGCCCGAGCCGCTCCTGTTTCCTGTCGCCTGTCCCCTGTTTCCTTTTCGCATGCTCCGCCCCCTCTTCCAGACTAGATTTCATGGTTCCGCCCGTGCCGCGGCGGGGGCGGGTTTCTCCATGGAGCACACTTGACGACACTGGAAGAAGAGGTGCGCCGCCGGCGCACTTTCGCGATCATAAGCCATCCCGACGCGGGCAAGACGACGCTCACGGAGAAGCTGCTCCTCTACGGTGGCGCGATCCACCTGGCGGGCTCCGTGAAGGCGCGCCGCGCCGAACGGCATGCCACTTCCGACTGGATGGAGCTGGAGCGCCAGCGCGGGATCTCGGTCACGTCCAGCGTGATGCAGTTCGAGTACGAGGGGTGTCAGATCAACCTCCTGGACACGCCGGGCCACCAGGACTTTTCCGAGGACACCTACCGCACGCTCGTCGCCGCGGATAGTGCGGTGATGCTGCTCGACAACCGGAAGGGAGTCGAGGAGCGCACGCGGCAGCTCTTTCGGGTGTGCGAGCGGCGCCGGATGCCGATCTTCACGTTCGTCAACAAGTGCGACCGCGCGGGCGAGGACCCGTTGAAGCTGCTCAGCGACGTGGAGGCGGATCTGGGGATCGCCTGCTACGCTATGACCTGGCCGATCCAGCGCGATGGCACCTTCGTAGGCGTGTACGACCGGGCGAAGGGACAGATCCACCTCTTCGATCGCGGCGGCGACCACGGCGCGAGCCGGGCCGTAGTTCGTGTTGGGGAAATAACCGATCCAGCGTTGCGCGAGGTGCTTGGGAGCTCGGCGCACGAACGGTTGGTGGCCGACATGGAACTGCTCGAGGCCGCAGGCCACGCGTTCGACCGCGATGCGTTTCTCGCTGGAACGCTCTCGCCGATGTTCTTCGGGAGCGCGCTCACGAACTTCGGCGTCGAGCCATTTCTCGCAGACTTCCTGGAGCTCGCCCCTCCCCCGCTCGCGCGCGAATCGAGCGCGGGCATGATAGAACCGGAGCACGAGGGATTCACCGGCTTCGTCTTCAAGATCCAGGCGAACATGGACCCGCGCCACCGCGATCGCGTCGCGTTCGTGCGGATCTGTTCGGGGCGGTTCGAGGCCGGCATGGAAGTGAAGCACTCGCGCACGGGCAAGAAGCTGCGCCTCGCGTCGCCGCAGCAGTTCCTCGCGCGCGACAGGAGCAGTGTGGAGGTAGCGTGGCCCGGTGACGTGGTGGGACTCGTGGACAAGGGAACGCTGCGCATCGGAGATACACTCTCTGCAAACGGCGATCTCGAGTTCAGCGGCATCCCGCGCTTCGCGCCGGAGCACTTCGCGAGGATAGTCGTCGCCGATCCGCTGCGCAGGAAGCACCTCGATACGGGACTGCGCCAGCTCACCGAGGAAGGCGCCGCGCAGGTGTTCTTCGCCGACAGCGAGGCCGGCCCCACTCCCATCGTCGGCGCGGTGGGGCTGCTGCAGTTCGACGTCATGCTCCACAGGCTGGAACACGAGTACGGCGCGCCGTGTCGCCTCGAGCGCATCCCATACCGCTTCCCGCGGTGGGTGACTGGCCCGCTCGAAGACATCGAGCGAGTGGCAGGCGGAAGCGGCCGGATGCGCCTCTTCGACGTCAAGGGGAATCCGCTCATCCTCTTCGATGACTCGTGGAACCTGCGCTGGGCCGCTGAACACGAGCCCACGCTCACCTTCCACGAAGCGGCTCCGTGAAATCAGGCGGAGAGGGCGCGCGCACCGCTGGTGCCGCGCCCTCCGCGCTCAGCGGTCTCCTCACGCCCGGCGCAGCGCTCAGGTTCGTCGTGTTCCTCGGCGTCGTCAGTCTACTCGCCGACATGACGTATCAGGGCGGACGCAGCATTACAGGTCCGTTCCTCGCGCAGCTCGGCGCGAGTGCAACGGTGGTCGGTGTCTTCGCGGGCTTCGGCGAGCTGCTCGGCTACGGCCTTCGAATCGTGTCGGGGAGGTTGAGCGATCGCGCCGGCAACTACTGGCGCATGACTACGCTCGGCTACCTGATCAACCTCCTCGCCATCCCGGCGCTCGCGCTGGCCGGGAGCTGGGAGATGGCGGTGGTGCTCATGATGCTCGAGCGCACCGGCAAGGCGATCCGGAAGCCGGCGCGCGATGCGATGCTCGCGCACGCCACCGCCGGGATCGGGCGCGGGTGGGGGTTCGGCCTGCACAAGGCGATGGACCAGACGGGCGCGCTCCTCGGTCCGCTGCTGATGGCGGCCGTCATCGCGTACACGGGAGGCAGTTACAGAACCGCGTTCGCGCTGCTGGTGGCCCCCGCCCTGCTGGCGCTCGCGGTGCTGCTCGCGGCACGGCGGGAGTATCCCAGACCGAGCGAGCTCGAAGTGAAGCGCGTGGAGCTCGACACGACGGGAACGTCCCGAAGCTACTGGATCTACCTCGCTGCGTCGGCGCTCGTGGCGTGTGGGTACGCCGACTTCCCGTTGATCGCGTATCACTTCGCGAAGGGTGATGCGATGCCTCCCACGTGGATTCCCCTGCTCTACGCGCTCGCGATGGGCACGTCGGCCGTCGCCGCTCCGGCTGCGGGTTGGCTCTTCGACCGGGTTGGCGTGGTGGTGATCGGAGCGTCGGTGCTCGCCGCCGCGTTCTTCGCGCCGCTCGTCTTCCTCGGCGGACCGCTGCTGGCGGTTGCGGGAATGGCGCTCTGGGGAGTGGGGATGGGTATACAGGAATCCATCGTGCGCGCCGCCGTAGCAGACCTCGTTCCCGCCAACCGCCGCGCCGGAGCGTATGGCATCTTCGACACCGGATTCGGAGTCTTCTGGTTCGCGGGGAGCGCGCTCATGGGAGCGCTCTACGACCGATCCATACCCGCGCTGGTCGTCTTCTCCGTGGCGGCGCAGCTCGCCGCCCTCCCGTTGCTGGCCATGGTGGCAGCGAAAGGAAATCGCGCCTCGGTGTAAGGAATCCCGCCGCCATGCTACTAACCATTGTGAACGATCGACAATGGAGCTCGTGACGCCGGGCGCGTGAGCGCGGTCGTCGCGCGGGTGCGAGGATGCGAGGAGGAGGACAGGCCACACGATGCGAGTGATGCGCGATCCGGACGAAACCTTTCTGCGACTGGTGCGCGAGAACGACGCGCGGCTGAGGAAGATCTGCCGCGTCTACGCGAGCGACACCGACGCCGAGAAGGATCTGTACCAGGACATTCTCGTACAGATCTGGCGCGCGCTCCCTTCATTCGAAGGTACCTCGAGCCCCGACACCTGGCTGTATCGAGTGGCGCTCAACACCGCGCTCACCCAGAAACGGCAGCGCACTGCGCGCGAAAGTGCGACGCTCGACGAAGCGAATCCCATATGGCGCAACCCGATTCCCACACCGGATGAATCGCTCGAGGCCAGGCAGCGGCTGGAGCGACTCTACGCCGCAATCGCGCGGCTGGATGACGTGGACAAGGCGATCGTGATGATGCACCTGGATGAAAGGAGCCACCGCGAGATCGCGGAGGTGCTCGGAATAACCGAGAGCTACGTGGGCGTGAAACTCCACAGGATCAGGAAGACGATGGCGACATGGCTGGCGGAGGGCGCGGCATGAACTTCGACGAGGCGCGACTCGCGTGGCGGTCGCAGACGATCACGAAGGACTCTGGAATTTCGGAGGCGGAAATGCTGCAACTCGTTAAACGTGAGTCGAGCGCATTCGACCGGACCATCGCCCGCCGCGATCGACGCGAGCTGATCACGGGAATCATCGTCATGCTCGCGTTCCTTCCGGTGCTAGTCACCGGACCGTGGCTCTCGCGCGTGGGCGTTCTGGTAGTCCTCGTCGCGCTGGCGGTGATCTACCGCCGACTCGCGGTCGCCAGGCGCGTGGAAGAGAGCGAGCACGTGGAGCTCTCTCTTTCCGAACTTCTCGAGATAGAGAGAGCGAAGGTCACCGGCCAGATCCGGCTGCTGGAGAGCGTCGTCTCCTGGTACATCATCCCGCCCACCGTCGGCGCGATGCTCATCGTGATCGGGATCTCCGGACTGGGCTGGTTCACGGCTGGATACTCGATCTTCGCACTGGGCGTCGCCCTCGTGGTCTACTGGCTCAACCAGCTTGCGTTGCGACACGATCTGCGCCCACGCAGGGCACAGCTCGAGAAACTCATTCACGAACTGAGATGACAGGAGCTATCAGGTGATATCCATACGAATGCTGCACGGCAATGCCATCGCAGGTACGTTCGCACTACTCGCCGCATCCGTGGCGCTTCCATCGACAGCGGCCGCGCAGAGTGCGAAGCAGAGTGCGAATCCGAGAGTGGACTCGCTCGCGCGCGCCTTTCAGAAGGAGCACCCCACGCATGCCATGGTGATAGGCATCATCGGCCCGGATGGCGAGAACGTGATCCCGTACGACGGACGGGGCGCGGAAGGGAGCGCTGCGGCACCGGTTGATCGCGACACCCGCTTCGAGGTCGGTTCCATCTCCAAGGTGCTGACATCGCTGCTCCTGGCTCAGATGGTGGAGCACGGTGAGGCCGGCCTGGATGACCACATCTCGAGCTATCTCCCCGATTCGGTGAAGGCGCCCGAATACCGCGGAACACCGATCACACTGCGCGAGCTGGCTACGCACTCGTCGGGACTGCCGAGGCTGCCGATGAACATGGCGATGGCCGACATGTCCGACCCGTATGCCGACTACGGCGTGGCGAAGCTCTACGAATTTCTCGACTCGTACGATCTTCCCCGTGCGCCCGACTCCACGTACGAGTATTCGAATCTGGGTGCGGGGCTGCTGGGGTTGCTGCTCGCGCATCGCGCGAATGAGCCGTACGCGGAACTCCTGAAAGCGCGGGTGCTCGAGCCGCTCGGCATGCACGACAGCTACGTCGGTACGCTGGGGCACGACGATGACGCGCGATTGGCGACCGGACACGCCGAAGGGAAGGCAGTCCCCTTCTGGCACTTCGGTTCGCTCGAGGGTGCCGGAGCGCTGCGTTCGACGGTGGGTGACATGCTGCGACTTCTGAGCGCCGAGCTGGATCCCGCGAGCACGCCGCTGGCGAAGGCCGTCGAGCTCTCGCAGGAGATTCGCTTCCGCCCGTCACCGCAGCTCTCTCTGGCGCTCGGCTGGCATGTCGTGCAGTTTCCCGATGGGAGAAGCCTGTACTGGCACAACGGTGGCACCGGAGGTGCGAGAAGTTTTCTCGGCTTCGTGCCTGCGACCGGGACGGGCGTAGTCGTCCTGATGAACGATGCGCATCCGCTCGATGCCGTGACCGAGCTGGGCATTCGGATCGCGCGTGCGACGGCGGACGCAACGCGGTCGGAGTCGACGGCCGCGAAGCCGTCGACCCGCTGAGGGCGCGCTCGAGCGCGGAAATGGCTCGGGGAACGGAACGTGAAGCTCCCTTCGCGCGTATAAGGATCATATGAGAAAACCTTCTGCCGTCCTTCTAGCGCTCCTGCTCACGCCTGCGTTCGCGGCGGCGCAGGGGATGGGACGCGGGTTCTTCTTCCAGGAGCCCACGACCACGTGGTCAGTGCGCGCCGGCTATGGTCTCGCCAACGCGAACAGCGACATCTTCTCGTTCACCTCGGATCAGCTCACGCTGAACAAGGGCGACTTCCGGGGTCTCAACATCGGCTCCGACCTGAGCTTCCGAATCAGTTCGCGGTTCGCGCTGGGGCTCGGCATCTGGTACGAGGGGCGCAACACGCCGTCGGAGTATCGCAACTTCGTGGATCAGGATGATCTGCCGATAGAGCAGACGACGAAATTCCAGCGGATGCCGATTACCGCGGACCTCCGGTATTACCTGGCGCCTCGCGGCCGCTCCATAGGACATTTCGCGTGGATACCCGCGAAGGTCGCACCGTACGTCGGAGCGGGCGGCGGCGCGATGTGGTACAGCTTCCGGCAGGATGGCGATTTCATCGACCAGCCGTCGATGGACGTCTTCCACGACACGTTCAAGTCGTCTGGATGGGCACCCGAGGCGCACGCGCTGGCGGGAGTTGACGTATCGCTCACACCGCGCCTGATGCTCACGGGCGAGGGTCGCTACACGTACGCGAAGGCGAACATGGACGAGGATTTCCAGGGCTTCGACAAGATCGACCTTTCCGGCTTCGCGATCACCGCCGGTCTGGCGGTCAGATTCTGAGAGGGGGCACCATGCAGACACGAACGATGAGAAACCGTGCCGCGGCGGTTGCCGGTGTGATGCTGGCGGCCATCGTCATGCTGGCGAGTGGCGCCGCGTTCGCGCGCGCCTCCGCTCAGACGACCCAGGCGGATGCGCGCTGGCAGCCGTGGCTCGGCTGCTGGGAACCCGTTGGCGCGGGTGACGACAGCTACGGTCGGATGCTCTGCGTCTTGCCCGCCGAGGGTACGCGGGGAGTGGATCTGGCTTCCGTAGATAGCGGGCAGGTACTCGCTCGCGAGCGCGTGGTGGCGAACGGCCAGCAGATGAACAGCGACCAGGGCGGCTGCAAGGGATGGAAGAGCGCGACCTGGTCGCCGAACGGCGCGCAGCTCTACCTGAAGTCCGACTTCGACTGCGAGGGGCTGAACAGGAAGTCCACAGGCATCTTCGCGATGGCGCCCGGTGGAATCTGGCTCGACGTGCAGGGAGTATCGGCGAAGGATGGCGGCGGCGTACGCGTTATACGTTACCGTCCGGCCCAGGCGCCCGACGCGCTGCGCGATGAGTTGGCGCGCGTGACGGCGGCCCGTGAGCTCTCGCTCAGCACCGCCCGCACCGCGGTGACGGGCGACGTGAGCGTGAAGGAAGTGGTGGATGCGTCGCACGCGGTCGATCCGTCGGTGGTGGAGGCGTGGCTCATCGAGCGCGGACAGAAGTTCGACGTCGATTCGAAGCAGCTCGTTCAGCTCGCTGACGCCGGTGTCCCGAACAGAGTGATCGACGCGATGGTCGCGCTGTCGTATCCGAAGCAATTCGCCATAGCGGGCACCGGTGAGGACATCGGGATGCGCTCCGGCGAAGTCGCGCTGCAGGAAGAAGGGGGCAGCGGTCGCGTGATCCACTCGATGATGATGTATCCGTATGGCTACGGCTATTACGGATTCTCGCCGTTCGACTACTTCTACTCGCCGTACGGCTACTCGCCCTACTACGGCTACGGCCTGGGCTACGGCTGGTACCCGTCGGGCGTGCCGGTGGTGATCATCCGGAATCCGAACGACGTAGCGGCGCGACAGCACGGGCGCGTGGTGAACGGTCGCGGCTACGTGCGCGGAGGTTCCGGCAGCGACGGCAACTCGCGTGGCAGCGTACCGCGGCGCACGCGGGATAACGGGGGCTCCTCGAACGTCGGGAGCTCGACGAGCAGCGGTACCGGATCGTCGGTGACATCGTCTCCGAGTTCGTCCGGCAGCCAGGGCACCGGCCGCACGGCGAAGCCGCGCAAGCCGTGACGCGCCAACGATAGTACCGCAGGCGTACGGGCGGGAACGACGAGCGGAAACGAGAGGGCCGCGAAGCATGCAGGATGCTTCGCGCCCCTCTCGCGTATGCGGAGCACGATCACGGATGGGGCGGGATTCGAACCCGCGAGGGCTGTTACACCCCACACGCTTTCCAGGCGTGCGCCTTAAGCCACTCGGCC
>JBIQLU010000002.1:0-36539 GCA_044463985.1 Gemmatimonas aurantiaca
CCGTCGCCTACCTCACGGCCCAGCGCGACTCTCCCTTGCCGCGGGACGGGAACGATTAGACTGCAGGCGGCAGGCGGCAGAGAGCAGAAAGCAGGTACTGCACACGCATAATTGTCATGCCCGCGGAAGCGGGCATCCATGTTACTCCATCGAACATCGGTCCCCGCTTTCGCGGGGACGACAGCGACCGGTGTGCAGTACCTGCTTTCTGCTTTCTGCTGCCTGCCGTCTACAGTCTACCGCCCCTCCTCCCCCTTCCACACCATCGCCCGATGAATCCGGTTCCAGCCGCTCGGGTGGTCGAAGAAGATGAATTCCTCGATGGGGCCGGGGTGCATCTTCCTGTACTCGGAGAGGTCGAGCGCGGCCTGCGCGAAGCCGTCGGGTTCGCGGGCGGCGTTCAGGCCGAACATGTCCGCTTCGGCCTCGGCGCTGCGCGTCATGGTGTTCAACACCGGCGTGAGGAGGAAGATGTACGCCGAGAAGATCACGGCGAGGAGCGGCAGTCCGGCAACGTCACCAGCGCCGCGGATCGCCCACCGCTCACCCGTGCGTGCCGTCACCCGCTCGAATGCCCACTTCGCGACTGCGAATCCGACCACGATGATGACCGCGAAGTACACCACTCCCTTGTAGACGTGGTTGAGTACGTAGTGCCCCATCTCGTGGCCAAGCACGGCGCGGACCTCCTCGGGCGTCGCGCGATTCATGAGATTGTCGTTCAGGCTTATCCGCACGGTGCCGAACATCCCCGATACGTTCGCGCTTATCCGCTTGCTCTGCTTCGACGCGTCGAAGACGTACACGTTGTCGGCGGGGATCCCGTTCGCGCGGGCCATCGACAGTAGCTGCGAGCGCAGCTCGCTCTCGGGGAGCGGCTCGTAGCGGTTGAACAGCGGCGCGATGTACACCGGCGCTATGGTCGCACCGATCACCACCAATACGATCCCCACTCCGGCGCCCCAGAGCCACCAGTTGCGCGGCGACCGACGGATCACAGCGTAGATGAGGGTGAGCGCGATCGCTCCGAACACGACCCCGACTCCCAGCCCCACCAGTTCGTCGCGCATCCACTGAAGGAAAGTCTGGTTGGACAGACCGTAGCCATGCTCGCGGAAGAAGTCCTGATACAGCGTCAACGGAAACGAAAGAACGGCCGTCAGCACGATGTACTCCACCGCGTAGATCGCGGTCTGCAGCCACCGGATCCGGGTGAGCCGCTCGCCGAGGTCGCGCATACGCGCGGAGAGGCCGGTGGCCAGCAGCAGCCACGCCACGCCCACTCCGTACAGAAATCCCCACAACAGCAGCCAGTAGCCACCCTCGAAGTACGCGTCGGAGCGTGCTCGCGCTTCTGGAGAGAGCTTCGACATGTAAGCTTCCGTCGCTGCCTCCGCGTCGAACTGCTGCGCACCCGGTGCTGCCGCTGCCGCCATGTCGTCCGTCGTCGGTGCTGCCGCGACGGGTGCAGCAGCGCTTTCAGGAGATGCGGATGCACCCGGCCCCTGCCCCTGGAGCGAAGGTGTGGCCGCGAGAAGGGTGAACCAGCCGACGAGCATCAGAGTTGGCAATCGCGGCATAGGGTCGCTCCGGTGGGATCGTGGTGCCCGCCAATGTACGGAACCGGAGGCGTACTCGGCCAGAGGCCGGCGCCCGGCCGGCGAGAGCCGCCGGAAACTTCCCCCGCCATCGCGCGTAGGTCACGGTGCCGTGCCAGGACCTGAGGCCAGCAGTCGATTTGTGCGTCACGCGCGCAGCTCCCGACCGCGCGATGTCTTGCCAGTCCTTCACCCGCCCGACATCATCTGCGTGTCGCGGCCGGGGAGAAGGGTGTAATCTTCGAACCTCGCTGCAAGGTCGCGCCGCTCCTCCCCCTCCCCCTCCCCCTCGCCCTCCACTCGCGCATGCGCCACCGAAGAGGAGATCCCATGTTCCGCCGTCTCGCCCACACCTCCGTGGCGGCATTCACCGCCATCTCGCTCGGCATCCCGTCCGCGGTCGCTCAGACTGCCGCGGCGAACGACGCCCCTCTCCTCCTGCGCGAGCCGGCGCTCGGCGCGAACCAGATCTGCTTCACCTTCGCGGGGGACATCTGGCTCGTGCCACGAGCCGGCGGCGTCGCGCGGCGACTCACCGCATCGCCCGGTACGGAGACGGCCTGCCGCTTCTCACCCGACGGCAAATGGGTGGCCTACACCGGCACGGTGGGCAACAACCCCGACGTCTTCGTGATCCCCGTGACCGGGGGTGCAGCGAAGCAGCTCACCTACCATCCCGGCGTCGATCTCGTGCGCGGCTGGACGCCGGATGGCAAGGTGCTCTTCACGTCGACACGCCGCAGCTACACGCTGAGCTCCGCATCCACGGCGCGTCTCTTCGTGCAGGGAGTGGACGACGTCGCCCCCACGGCGATCGATCTGCCAAACGGCTGGGACGGCTCGCTCAGCCCGGATGGGCGGCGGCTGGCGTACATGCCCATCGCTAACGCGAACGAGATCTGGAAGCGCTATCGGGGCGGCCGCACCACGGCGATCTGGATCGCCACGCTCGCCGATGCATCGGTCGAGCGAATCCCGCGTCAGAATTCGACCGACAAGCAGCCGATGTGGGTTGGCGACACGATCTTCTTTCTTTCCGACCGGGATGGCCCGACCACTCTCTATTCGTACGACATCGGATCGAAGCGGGTCGCCAAGCGGATCGACAACGCGGGTCTCGACATCAAGAGCGCGTCGGCCGGCCCGGGTGGAATCGTGCTGGAGCAGTTCGGCTCGCTCCGCCTGTACGACCTCGCCACCGGCAGAGACACGCCGGTTGCGGTTCGCCTGGATGGTGAGCTCACGGGGGCGCGTCCGCACTGGGTGGACGTGAGCGACAAGCTGCAGCATCCGGACATATCGCCCACGGGAGTACGCGCGGCCTTCGAAGCGCGCGGCGAGATCATCACCGTGCCGGCCAGGAAGGGCGACGCCCGCAACATCACCAACACTACCGGCGTCACCGAGCGCTACCCCGCCTGGTCGCCCGACGGTCAGACGCTCGCCTACTTCTCCGACTCCGGTGGCCCCTACCACCTCGAGCTGCGCGGCCAGACCGGGATGGGGGCGTCACGCCGCATCGCACTCGACGGCGACAGCACCTACTTCTACGCGCCCGTCTGGTCACCCGACGGCAGGAAGATCGCGTACAGCGACTCGAGATCGTGGATCTGGATCGCGGACGTGGCATCCGGAAAGGTCACGAAGGTGGACGCCGATCCACTCGGCGCCGGCTTCGGCGATGGCGGCATCCCCGTCGCGTGGTCGCCCGACTCGCGCTGGCTCGCGTACTCGCGTTCCATCGAGAATCGACTCGGCGCCATCTTCGTCTACGATGTGACCGCGGCGAAGGCCACGCGGGTCACCGATGGGATGAGCGACGCTCGTTCGCCGGCGTTCGACGCCAGCGGGAAGTACCTCTACTTCACCGCGAGCACGGACGCGGGACCGGCGTCGGACTTCAGCATGACCACCTTCGACCATCCTGTCACCCGCAGCCTCTACGCGATCGTCCTGCGAAACGATCTCCCGTCGCCTATGGCACCCGAGAGCGATGAGGAGGAGGCGAAGGCCGACAGTGCCGCGCGCAGCGCGGCCCGCGCTGCAGCGGGCGACGTGCGCGGCGCGAAGGCGGCGCAGCCGAACAAGGGTGACAGCACCACCAGCGCGCCGACGCCGGTGCGCATCGACTTCGCCGACATCGACCAGCGCACGGTCGCGCTGCCGGCCGCACCGAAGGGGTACATCGCCGTACTCCCCGGGAAGGAAGGCGTGCTGGTACTGGCCGAAGATCCGCTAGTGCCGGTTGACCTGCAGCAGGGAGGCCCGGCACGTCTCGCGCTCTACAAGTTCGACCTCGGGAAGCGGAAGACCACACCCCTCATCGATGGAGTGAGCGATTTCAGCCTCTCGCGCGATGGCGCGAAGCTCCTCTACCAGATGCAGGGGAAGTGGGCCATCGCTTCGATGGATGCACCCATCACACCGGGCGACAGCGCGATCGATACCGATGAGATCCAGGTAGCCACGGATCCGCGCGCCGAGTGGAAGGAGATGTACCACGAAGCCTTCCGCCTGCAACGTGCTTTCTTCTACGATCCGAACTATCACGGCCTCGACCTCGCAGGCACCGAGCGCTTCTACTCGAAGTGGCTCGACGGGATGGGAAGCCGCGACGATCTCGACTACCTCTTCGAGGAAATCTTCGGCAACCTCACCGTGGGCCACCTCTTCGTGATTCCGGCAGACGAGGAATCCTCGAAGATTCCGCGCAACGGCCTGCTCGGTGCCGACTACGCCGTCGAGAACGGTCGCTGGCGCTTCGCGCGGGTGTACGCTGGCGAGAACTGGAATCCCGGCTTCCGTGCGCCGCTCACGCAACCAGGGGTGAACGTGAAGGCGGGCGAGTATCTTCTCGCGGTCAATGGCCGTGAGCTCACCGCCGCCGAAAACGTGAATCATGCCCTGGCGGGAACGGCCGGGAAATCGGTGGTGCTGCGCGTGGGTCCGAACGCCGATGGTCGCGGTGCACGAGACGTGACGGTCGTGCCGCTCGCCACCGAGACGACGCTTCGCCATCTCGCGTGGATCGATCACAACCGCCGCACCGTGGACAGTCTGTCCGGCGGAAAGCTCGCGTACATCTACGTGCCGAACACCGCCGGCGCCGGTTACACGCGCTTCAATCGCTACTTCTTCGCGCAGCAGGACAGGAAGGGAGCCGTAGTGGACGAGCGCTTCAATGGCGGCGGCAACATCGCGGATTACATGATCCACTATCTGCAGCGCGAGCAGCCGTTCAACTACGTGGCAGCACGTTTCGGAAATCCGCTGCCGGTTCCCGCCGGCGCGATCTACGGTCCGAAGGTGATGCTGATCAACGAATACGCCGGCTCGGGCGGCGACGAGTTCCCGTGGCTGTTCAAGCGCTTCAAGGTTGGAACGATCGTGGGAACGCGAACGTGGGGCGGCCTCGTCGGAATCGGCGGCTATCCGCCTTTCATGGATGGCGGCTACGTCACCGCCCCTCGCGGCGGACTCTGGGCGCCCGACGAAGGATGGGCGGTGGAGAACAAGGGTGTGGCCCCCGACGTGGAGGTGGAGCTCGATCCAGCCGCGTGGCGCGCCGGCCAGGACACCCAGCTCGCACGCGCCGTGGCGATCCTCATGAGCGAGCTCGCGAAGGCGCCGCCGGTGGAGGCTAAGATGCCGCCGTTCCCGACCTGGGCGGCGCCGAGCAATGCGATAGTGGACCGCGACCGGAGATGACCACAGCCTGATGAGATGCACCGTCGTACGACAGACGCTCGCACTCGCGGCCGCCGCGCTCGTCGCGGCGCCGCTCTGCGCGCAGAACGGCGCGGCCGGTTCGACGGGTCACACCCGTCCGATCACCATCGCACACGCCGTCAGGGCGTCCGGACCGATCACGCTGGATGGCCGACTCGACGAGAGCGCATGGCAAACCGCGCCCGTCATGGACTCTTTCACACAGATCAATCCCGACGAGGGAAAGCCCGCCAGCCAGAAGACCGAAGTGCGCGTGGTGTTCGACGACGAAGCGCTCTACGTCGGCGTTCGTCTGCACGACACCACCGGTCCGATCATCGCGCGCCTCGGGCGGCGCGACATGCCGCTCGGCGACTCGGACTGGTTCGGCCTCATGATCGACAGCTACCACGACCACCGCACCGCGTTCGGCTTCGACGTGAATCCGGCCGGCGTGAGGCGCGACGAAGTGAAGACCATCGATGTCGACGACAACTCGTGGGATGCCGTCTGGCACGTTGCCACGAGCGTGGACTCCGCGGGCTGGACGGTGGAATATCGCGTGCCGTTCAGTCAACTCCGCTTTTCCAGCGACAGCGTGCAGACATGGGGGATCCAGTTCGAGCGGCTCATCGGTCGCAACCAGGAGTACTCGGTGTCGACGTTCATCCCGAAGAGCATCCGCGGAGGCGTGCCGCAATACGGACACCTCCAGGGGCTGCGCGACATCCCGCCGGGAAAGCGACTGGAGGTGCTTCCGTACGTAGTGAGCAAGGCTGAGTACATCGATCCGGGGCTCAACCCCTATCGCGACCGCAGCGAGTACGGCTTATCGGGTGGAGTGGATCTCCGATACAGAATGGCTTCCAACCTCACGCTCAACGCCACCTTCAATCCCGACTTCGGCCAGGTCGAGGTGGACCCCGCCGTCATCAACCTCGGCGTATACGAGACGTTCTTCGAGGAAAAGCGGCCGTTCTTTCTCGAGGGGAGCGAGATCTTCGACTTCGGCGCCGGCGGTACGAGTGGAGGACAGCTATTCTACTCGCGGCGAATCGGCCGCGCGCCCACTCTCTCGCCGCCCACTCCGCGCTCCGACGTGCCCACGACCACCACCATCATCGGCGCCGGCAAGCTCTCGGGAAAGGTTGCGGGTTGGTCGATCGGTACGCTGACGGCGGTAACCGCGAGGGAGGAAGCGCGCTTCCGCACGGACGAAGGGGACGATGAGCGGATGGCGGCCGAGCCGCTCTCGAGCTACCTGGTGACGCGGGCCCGCCGCGAGTTGAACGGCGGACGCTCGCTCGTGGGAGGGACGTTCACCGCCGTGAAGCGCGATCTGACCAACGATGCGCTGCGCAACGGCTTCCGATCCAGCGCACTCGCCGGCGGCGTGGACTTCCGACACGAGTGGGCCAATCGGAGCTGGGTGGTGCGGGGCGATGCGGAGTTCAGCAGGATCGCGGGGAACGCCACGTCGCTGCTCTCCGTCCAGCGCGCCTCCAACCACTACTTTCAGCGGCCCGATGCGTCGCATCTCGACATCGACAGCGCGGCCACGTCGCTCTTCGGCTACTCGATGAACGCGGAGATCACGAAGCAGGCAGGCGAGCACTGGCGAGGCTCCCTGGCCGGTGCGCTCACCAGCCCCGGATACGAGGTGAACGATCTCGGCTTCTCGTATCGAACCGATCGGCGAGACGCCGAAGCGAAGATCAGATACCTGGAGAACACGCCGGGCACCCTGTGGCGCAACTGGTCGGTCACCGCCGACGGGCGCATCGAACGCAATTACGCTAATCAACCGATCCAGACGCTCGCCTCACTTGCGGCATCGGCGCGCACGTTGAACTACTGGACCGTGCAGCTCAATCTCCAGCGATCGTTCGAGGCGCTGGACGACCGACTCACCCGCGGAGGACCGATCGCCGTCCGCCCCGCCGCCAACCGAGCCACGATTTTCGTTTCGAGTGACGTGCGCAATCCCGTGACCGGTGAGCTGCAGCTCTTCGGCGAGCGCAGCGACTTCGGCGGATCATCCTGGCAGGCGGCGCTCACGCTCGGCCTCAAGAGCTCGAGCCGCTGGAATCTCAGCATCGGCCCGACCGTGACGCAAACGAAGGCGCCTGCGCAGTACGTCGCGACCATTCCCGACGCCACCTACGACGCTACCTACGGTGCGCGCTACGTGTTCGCGCCGATCGACCAGCACGAAGTCGGACTCGAGACTCGACTGAACGTGACGTTCACGCCGGCGCTGTCGCTGCAGACCTACATCCAGCCGTTGATTTCGAGCGTGGATTACGGCGACGCAGTTCAGCTCATGCGCCCGAAGTCGTTCGATCTCGAGCCGTACGGCGGCGCGGTGCCCGACCTCGACTTCAACGTCCGGTCGCTGCGCGGCAACGCCGTGCTTCGCTGGGAGTGGCGTCCCGGATCTACCATGTACCTGGCATGGCAGCAGAGCCGGCAGGACCTTGCCGAGGTGGGTGACTTCGCGCTCGGCCGCGACAGGCGAGCGCTCTTCGATACTCGCCCCGACAACATCTTCCTCGTGAAGGTGGACTACTGGCTCAACCCGTAGGCGTCGCGCCAGCGCGAGCGGCCACCGTACCGGCAGGCGCGCTCGGAAGCACGCCGTGGGCCCAACCTTCCCTCTCCATCAACCGCACGATGTGCGCGAGATGGTGCTCGGAGTGCCAGCCGTACATGGCGAGCAACTGGTCCACGGTGAACATGATATCGTGTTCGGGGTGCCGAAGCGTGCGCGCGAAGTCGGCATCGTTCAGGGAACCGAGAAGCGCTACCCACCGCCGGTGCAGCGCCTCGAGCAGGTCGAGCGACACTGCGGGATCGCACAGATCGGTATCCGCGAGCGTGGCCCACGCGCCCTGGTCGTACGGCTTGATCACGGGCTCCTGCTCGGTGAGCGCCAGCTTGAATCGCGTGTAGGCATTCAGGTGGCTGTCGGGGATGTGATGCACGAGCTGATGCACCGTCCATCCACCGGGTCGATAGGGAGTGCGCCACCGCTCCGGCGTGAATGCCGCCACCACTGCGCGCAGTCGTCTGGGGAGCGTATCGATGCTGGATATGTGACGCGCACGATCGGCGGGTTGCAGCTTCGCTGCCGGCATCTCGAACCGGCCGATCGGATATCGTGGATCCACCTGTTCGCTCATGAGGCGGCCACCCCGTAGCTGTCGCGCAGGATCGCGATGTGGTGGGCTACGTGTCCGGTCGCGATGTACAGCAGCGCCCGCGCGCTCACGGTTGCCTCGTTGGCGATCCCGGTGCGCGCCAGCTCCTCCGGCGACAGTCCCTCGACCAGTCGCGTCAACGCAGCGCGCACACTCAGAAAATCGTCGAGCAGCGCGCCGAGCGGACGCTCGTCGAATCGGCCGGCGGCCACGTACGTGTTCTGATCGAACCCGGCGAGCGGCGTGGCATCGCCGCGGGCGATTCTGAACAGGCGATACGAGAACACTCGCTCGGTATCGGCGAGGTGACCGAGCACCTCCTTGATGCTCCACTTCCCCGGCGCGTATCGGGCCAGCGCCTGTTCCTCCGTGAGGGAAGCGCAGATGCGCCGCAGCTCTTCCGGCTGGCTGCGCAGCAGCTCGAATGGGCCGCGCTCGCGCGCGTACGTGACGTAGCCTGAATAGAAGGGAGCGTACTCGTCTGCACCCGGCGGTGAGATGCGTTCACCACTCATCGGTTCCGGCCTCGCTGGTTCACGGTGGATTCACTTCGTCGATCGATCGCCGGACTGCGCCACGACGGATGCGTCGCCATGCGTGCGCGTCACGGTACAGGTCGAACCTTCAGCGCGCGCGTACGGTTCCCGCCCCGCCGCCGAATCCGTGCGAGCATGTTACGCGCTCGTTACGATACGGCCCGACTCCCCGTGACGGAGCGGCGGCAGAGTTCTCTCCATGTTCAACGGAGACTACTCATGCACGACACGACGTCAGCGGACGCTATCGGAGGGGTTCGAGCCCCGGCAGCGGGCCATACGGGGTCGCACTAGAATGCGGCTCCGCCATACAGTACTCGCCGCCGCGGCGGCGATCTCGATCGCCACTCTTCTTCCATGCGCGCGCGCCGCGGCCCAGCAGCCCTCCCCCACGGGACGCGTCTACGGAAGCGTAATAGATGCGGGCACCGGCCGGCCACTCGGCCACGCCGCGATCCAGCTCGTAGGAACTACCAGAGGCGTCAGCAGCACCGAGGACGGCCGATACCAGCTTGCGGAGATCCCCGCCGGTACGGTGACGCTCCACGTCCGCCTCATCGGCTATCAGCCGAAGACAGTCACGGGCATCCTGCTGGTTCCAGGTGCCGCTGTCGAGCAGAACATCACACTCGAGCAGACGGCCGCGCAGCTCACGGCAATCGTGGTCACGGCCACGGTGGAGCGCGGTGCGGCCAACGCACTCCTCGACGAACAGCGCAACTCCACGGAAATCGTGAACGCCGTCGGCTCCGAGCAGATGTCGCGGAGTCCCGATGGCGACGCCGCACAGGCGGTCCGGCGCGTGAGCGGTGTGACGATCCAGGATGGCAAGTACGTGCACGTGCGCGGCCTGGGCGAGCGCTACACGGCCGTGTCGCTGAACGGCAGCCGGATGGCCAGCCCGGAGCCCGAGAAGAGAGCCGTGCCGCTCGATCTCTTCCCGGCTTCGCTGATCCAGTCGATCACCACTTACAAGACCTTCAGCCCCGACCAGCCGGGCGATTTCAGCGGCGCTCGCGTGGACATCCGCACGAAAGATTTTCCGGTGCGGCGCCTGCTCACCTACTCGCTTTCAATCGGGATGAACGATGCCGCCACCGGACGCTCGGTCATGTCGGCGCCCGGGACATCGCTCGACTGGATCGCCTTCGGGGGCGCCGATCGCCGGCTCCCCTTCGCGGGCGGTTTCGCAGGAGCGCTTCCCGGAGCACCCGGCGGCGGAAGCTTTGCGAACGCGCTGAACAGGCCGTGGAGCGGATCGCCCGCCAGCGGCGCGCCGGACTACGGCCTCACCATCTCGGTAGGTGGAAACGAGGAGCCGTTCGGACACCGGCTGGGCTACATCGCGTCGCTCAGCTACTCGCGCAAGCAGGAAGTTCTCCGGAACCACGAGCGCTCGCAGGCCATACCGCTCTCGGGCGGCGACGCGCTTCGCCCGTACAACGCATTCAGCGGCTCCACCGGGCGCACCGCCGTCCTCTGGGGCGGGATTCTCAACCTCTCCACCTGGCTGGGCGACGCCACGAAGATCTCGCTCGACAACAGCTACGATCGCAACGCAGACAACGAAGCGTACCGCGACGAAGGGATCTTCGACGACGAGATGTTCATCCAGCGCTCGGGGCTGCGCTACACGGAGCACAGCGTGCGCTCCAACCAGTTGCGCGTGGAGCACTCGTTCAGCGACCGTCAGCGGCTCCAGATGTCGCTCACCAACTCCGCGGTCTCTCGCAACGAGCCTGACCGCTCCGATGTCACGTACGGTCGCGAGTACGACCCGGTTCTGGGCGACACTCTGTCACTGGCGATGCTCCCGGGTACGCCCGATGCGAACAAGCGCACGTCCAGCGAGCTCCACGAACGCGTGTGGGACGGCCAGCTCGACTACGCTATCGATCTCGGCGCACCCGGCAGCTCGCCTCGCCTGAAGGTGGGCGGCGCTCTCCGCTCGACTCACCGCACCGCGACGCAGAGCGCGTTCGACGTTCTGCTCTTCGGTCTCACGCAGCAGCAGCGCGAGGCGAGTCCGGAGGAGATCTTCGCCTCCGCCCACGTGCTCGACTCGTCGGGCAACGTGGTTCTCAGCCCGAACCAGGGCGGCGGCTTCTACGAGGTCGACGAGCGCATCCCCGCCGGCTACGCCATGCTGGAGATGCCGCTTACCGATCGCCTGCGGATCACCGGCGGCGTACGCGCCGAGCGGTGGGACCTCGACCTCCGCGCCGAGGGACTGCTGGTGGATACCGTGGGCGTGAAGCGCGGCGTCACCGATCTCCTTCCCGCGGCGTCGCTCACGTACGACCTCGCGGAGAATCAGAAGCTGCGTTTCGCGGTGTCGCGCACGGTGTCGCGCCCCGAGTATCGCGAGATGGCGCCGATCTCGTACCGCGGCGCCTACGGCGATCAGATCGTGGTGGGCAACACCGATCTCGATCGCGCGCGCATCGAGAACTACGACGCGCGCTGGGAGTGGTATCCCGCGGAGGGCGAGGTCGTGAGCCTCGGAGCCTTCGCGAAGCGCTTCCACGATCCGATCGAGCGAATCGATGTGGCGACATCGGGCGCCGAGCAGCTCGGCTACACGAACGCCGCCGGCGCGACGAACTACGGCGGCGAGATCGAGCTGCGGGCAGGGTTGTACCGGGTAGCGCCGTGGCTCTCGCCGTTCGCGGTATCCGCGAACGCCACCGTAATGACCAGCGAGATCGATCTCGGCAGCGGCGGCATGAGCGCGCTGCAGAACTCGAAGCGCGCGATGGTCGGCCAGGCTCCGTACGTGCTGAACGCGGCACTCTCGTACACGGGCGGCGGGAGCGCCAGCGCAACGGTGCTCTACAACGTGGTGGGGAGACGGATCTTCGCCGCGGGCGTGATGCCCCGCCCGGACAGCTACGAAGAGCCGCGCGGTACGCTCGATGCCGCGATTCGCTTCCCGCTTCCCGGCAGCCTCTCCGCGAAGTTCGATGCGAAGAATCTGCTCGACACTCCGTACCGCGTGACCCAGGGGAACGTCACACGGGAGCGGTACACCACCGGACGCGTCTTCACGCTCGGCCTGAGCTGGCAGCGATGACCACCGGCGGCATTCATCACCATGGACTCGAACTGAAGGGACACTACATGTACGGAATTACACGCAGGGCCCTCATCGCACTCACCACCGTTGCGGCACTCGGCTTTCTGGGCGCATGCAGCGATGACGATAACGGAATCACGAATCCGCCGCCGCCGGCGGGGGAAGGCGCAGCGACGCTGAGCGGATCGATCAGCAGCAACCGCACACTCTCCGCCGATACGACCTACACGCTGAGCGGCTTCGTGCAGGTAGCGAGCGGCGCGACGTTGAAGATCGAGGCCGGCACCAGGATCGTGGGCGATACCACGGTGCCTGGCAGCTCGCTCTGGATCCTGCGCGGCGCGAAGATCGACGCACAGGGCACGGCCGATGCGCCTATCGTCTTCACCTCGGCGAAGGCGGAAGGCTCGCGCAAGCCGGGCGACTGGGGCGGGATCATCATAGTGGGCAACGGCCTCATCAACCGGACCGCGAACCCGATCTTCACCGAGGGACCCGACAACGCGTCGCAGAACTACGCGGGCGGCACCGACAACAATGACAACAGCGGCATACTCCGCTACGTCCGCATCGAGTTCGCCGGATTCGACGTGTCGAACGGCGGTGGCCAGGAACTCAACAGCCTCTCGAGCTACGCGGTGGGACGTGGTACCACGTACGATTACATACAGTCGCTCGCCGGGCTCGACGACTCGTTCGAGTTCTTCGGCGGCGCGGTGGACGCGAGGCACCTCGTGTCGTACGAGGCGGGTGATGACCACTTCGACTGGAGCGAGGGCTACTCGGGACGCGGTCAGTTCCTGATCGCCCTGCAGACCCGAGTACTGCAGCCCGTCGCGAACGCCGGAACCGTCTCCTCCGATCCGCGCGGCTTCGAGGGCGATGGCTGCGAGGCAAACAAGGCGGGATGCACCTACGCCAACGCGCCGTATTCGATGCCGGTATGGGCCAACTTCACGGTGATCGGACCCGGCCCCGGCGTCTATGCGCAGACCGACGGCAATGGTGCCGTGATCCGGCGCGGCTCGGGCGGCACCTTCGTGAACGGCATCATCGCGCGCTGGCCCGGTGTCGGCATCAGCGTGCGCGACGCGGAGAGCAATGCACTCCTGGCGCTCGACAGCCTGATGGTGCGCAACGTGATCCTCGCGGAGAACGGGAGCAACTTCGAGGCTGCCGGCACGAACTTCGGCAGCAATCTCGATGTGCCCGCGAACGAGATCCGCTCGCTCACGGCAGCGGGAAGCGCCGCGGCGCTCTTCACGAGTCTCGATCCCGCTTCGCTCGACTTCACACCGGCCGCGGGCTCCGAAGCCGCGAGCGGCGGTCTGGCGACCTTTCCGGCGATCATAGCCGATCGCGGAAAGAACGTGTTCGGCCAGGCGGGCAACGATGTCACGGCCACGAGCTACGTCGGCGCCGTGGACCCCGCCGGCCCGAAGTGGTTCGATGGGTGGACGGCGTACGACGCCAATTGAAGCGTGCCGCCCGGCGGCACCGGACGGACATGGAGAGGCCGGCCTTCACGGCCGGCCTCTCTTCACTTTTCCCGAAAGGAGCTCGATCGCAGTGAATGCGTTTCGCAGTGTAAAGACAGCTTTCGTTCCGACGGCGCTCGTTGCGCTCGTCGCACTCGCGGCATGTCGCCAGATGGAGGCCGGCCAGAAATCAGGTGACTCGTCCGAGGTGACACACGCGACGATCGCGGTGACGCCGGCTCGAGTGGACAGCGTGTTGCCGCTGGAGGAGGCGCTCCGCCGCTTCCGCGCCGACATCCCCGACAGACCGACGGCGCTCCGCGCCGGCTTCGATTCGCGCGAGGCGCTGGTGCGGGGGTTCGTGGACGCGCTCGAGCGTGGCGATACGCTCCGGCTCGAGGGGATGGTTCTGAACCGTGCCGAATTCGCCTACCTGTACTATCCGACCTCGCCGCTCGCTGCTCCGCCTTACGAGCTCTCCCCATCGCTGATGTGGTTTCAGCTCCAGGAGAACAACCGGAAGGCAGCGGCGGCGCTGCTGCAGAAGCGAAGCGGGATGCGGCTCGACTACGTCGGACATGAATGTGCCCGCTCCGAGCGTCAGGACGAGAACACGATCTGGAGTCAGTGCCGCATACTGCGAAAGTCGCGCGATGCGGGTCTGCTGCGCGAGCGACTCTTCGGTTCGATCATCGAGCGCGATGGCCGCTACGAAATCCTGGGACTGAGCAACGAGCTGCAGTGAGGGACGGACGCGCCTTCACACCTCCGCTTCCGCCACCACGCGCGAGTCGAGGCGGCGCATCATCCTGATGAAGACCGCAGCTATCTCGCCGTCGAACTCCGTGCCGGAACGTTCTTCGATGTATTCCAGCGCGCGCTCTATCTCCCACGCCGCTCGATACGGGCGATCGGTGCAGAGGGCATCGAATACATCGCAGACGTGCACGACACGGCTCGCGTAGTGGCAGTCCCGGCGGAATATCATCTGCGGATAGCCGCCGCCGTCTATCATGATGTGGTGCTCGTAGGCCACCGTGGCGGCCAGATCGAGACGCTGGTCGCCCTCCAGAATTATCCGCGCTCCATCCACCGGGTGCGCGTTGAGCACTTCGCGCTCGGATTCGCTAAGTTTGCCCGGCTTCACGAGGATGTCGTGCGGCACCCGCACCTTGCCGATGTCGTGCAGCAGGCCCGCCGTCCCGAACGCGCGCGTATCCTGCGCGCCGAAGCCGAGCGTCTCCGCGAGCGCCATCGCGAGCACGGCCACGTTGATGGAGTGCGTCGTGGTGTACTGGTCGAACTCCTTCATCTGGAGGAGCGGCACCACGATCTCGCCGTTCCCGTGCATGGCCACCGACAGTGATCGCACCACGGCTTCGGCCTCCAGCAGCGCCAGTGTACCGGTCGACTCCATCTCGCCGTGGATCCAGCGCACGGCTTCGGCCTCCTCGCCAAGCGAGTAGGAGATCGTGGCGGTTGGAAGTGGAGCGCGCGCGGCCTGGCGCCGATCCTGGGTCGCCTGGCCGGGCAGGCCGACGGCTCCATACCGAATGTGGCTTCGCCTGGCCGGACGCACTATCGTCGTCGTCGAGCGATTCCCCGAGAGCTGCCGCTCGATTTCCACTATCGCCTCCATGTACTCCTCGGCGGTCACGCCTGCCTCGATCTCGAGACGCTGAACGCCAACGACCGAGAGTCGCGACGACCACTCCCAGTCGGTCAATTCCCGTATCGCGCGCTTTCCGCACACGACTTCGTTCATCAGAAAGCTGAAGTGAAGGCGCGGGCTCTCCAGCAGCGCGAGTTGCAGGAGCTCGAACGACTTCTCCACGGCTGCCATCGTGGTCGGATGCCGCTCATCGTACAGCGCGAGCGTCGCGATCGCCCTGGTGAAACCGAGCAGGAAATCAGAGGGCGCGCTCATGCGATGCACCCTTCGCTGGCCACGATTGCGCGCACGGCAGGATCGGGATGTCTGGCTGCTCGCTGCAGCACTGCCGCGACCCTCGGCTCCGACGCCCAGCGACTGGCCAGTCCGGCGAGCGCCACCAGCGCGCGCGGCGACCCCTTGTTGAGCCGGGTCCCGCGGAACCATCCCCTGCTCTTGACTACGTATTCCAGCAGGCAGTCCACCGCACGTGGATCATCCACCGAGGCCACCACCCGGATCGCCAGCAGCTCCAGCTCCGCATCCAGCGATCGATCTGCGAGTCGTTCCCGTATCGCCGCGAGCGCGCCATCCGGACAATCGTCGAGCGCCCGCCCCAGACCGAGTCGGACTATCTGGTCGTCGCTGTCGCGAAGCGCGGTCAGCACGGCGGCAGCGCGCTCCCCTTCCTGCTCGAAAAGAATTCGAATCGCCTGCCTGCGTACCCGCGGATCGGGGTGCGACGCGTACGGGACGGCGGAGAATTCCTCGGGAAGCTCGTGCATCCCTTCGAGGAGCGAGAGCATGTTGCGCTGCACGTACCACGGCGCATTCGGGATGCGTACCGCGACGGCTGCGCCGATCGCCGATCCGAGCGCCGCGAGCTGGTCGAGCAGCGCCCGCCTTCTCGCGCGGGTTTCGGCGCCCTCGAGTTCGTCGAGAAGCGGCTCGGCCGCCGCGGCGCCGAGCCGAGAAACGAGCCAGCAGATCTCACGGGAGTCCGCGGGCGACTCGTCGAGCAGAGCCCGCAAGTTGTCGGTCGTCGCCAGGCATTCCACGATCGTCGCCACTGCGGCATTCGGTTCGGGGATTCCCTCGAGAGCGTCGATCACTACGAGGAGCTCGCCTCTCTCCACCATCGCCTGCACGGTCTCGCGCAGCATGGGGCCACTGGCGCCGGTCTCGATGCTCATCTGGATGAGCCGCTCGCTCTCGCACCGATACATGGATGCATCCGGCACGGCGAACAGCGGGCGGTCCACCGCCATCTGCTCGAGCATCGCCGCATACTGCCTCGAGCTCGGATCCGGGAGAGTCCACTCCGCGATGAGCTGCTGAATCTGCGTTCGGAGCGCGAGCTCGGCCTCCGGCTTCACGGCCGGTGCGCCATGCTCCGCGTGAAGCGCCATCTTGTTGAAGAGGCGCATGAGCGCCTCGGAGATCACGCGGGCCGAGCTGTCGGAGGCCGCCTGCACCAGCGCGAGCGCTGCGTCGACTGACATTCCGCGCGACGCGTCGAGAAGAAACCGCCTGCGCTGCGCGAAGTCGCCGCCCTGCTCCAGAATCCGCCGTAGTTGATCAGGCTCGAGCGCGTTCACGAGCGCGGACACGCGCCGGCGCAGTACCGCGGACTCCGCGCGTTCCCCGGCGGAAAGCTCGCTGGAGATCTGGAGGAGATAACCGATGATTACCTGATCGTACGCCTGCTCCCGGACGTGCGCGTTGATCGCATCCGCCACCACGGCCGGATCGACGGGAGTGCGTTCCACTTCCTCATCGGACTGGAGTGCAGCTCTCGCGAGATCTAGCCAGAGCTGGGACGTGCGATGGCGGACCTCGGACGTGGCCGTGCCATCTTCGGAATCGTTCACCAGCTCGAGCTGATCGTACGTGAGCGGCAGAAGCGAGATGTGATCGGAGCGGAAGTGCGAGCTGGTCGTTCCCGGTTCCACCGATGTTCCTGCCCGGTCGGGATCGGTGGCCAGCAGCGCGAGCATCGCATCGATCTCGTCGATTCGCACTCCATCGACGAACTTCACCGCTCCGACACCATGACGGTGGAGATGCTGCGCCAGCGTCTGAAGGAGCGGATTGCGGGAGTCGGTCGCGAGCCCTTCGATGATGAGCTGATGTCGCGCCACTCCGAGCGCGAGCGAGCCGCGCTCGCGCAGAAGTGCATCGAGCCGACGCGCGACCGCGGATCGGGCGACGCCCAGCGACGGATGTCCGGCCGGATACATCCCATGCTTGTGCAGCGCGATCGAGAGCTCGATCACGAAATCGGAGAGATCCCGCGGCAGTACCGCGCTCGGCTGCTTCGTCGGGATGATTTCCGTGCTCATGAAAGGATGCGTATGGAGGGCATGGTCCGTAACAATTCGACCATCGAGCCCGCCGACGGGTAACGATCGCGCGCCGCTGACCAGCGCCTCCCGAGGCGCTGGAGACGAGTCACCGCATGTTTCGACGCTCGCTCACGCCCGCCGCATCAGTCGGCGGGAATCGATCTGAAACGGAGCTACTCGCTCCCGCGCGTCCGCGGGTCCATCGCCTTCCACGCCTCGTCGAGCGGCTTCATCGGCTCGGTGCCGAGAAGAATTCTCGCGTCACGCTCCTCTGGCACCGACCACGGCAGATCCACGCGCCCCAATTGTTCCACTCTGCCGAACAATCCGCGCAGATCTTCTTCGTCCACTCCATACGTCAGCACGACGTCGCCCGGTTTGGTACCCGGACCGAAGAACCAGTAGCTGCCGCATGCGCAGATGGCGTGTGGCAGCCCCAGCGCCGGTCCGTAGTAGTCGATGGCGCCGGCCTCGCCGTAGTTGTCCGCCGCTATCACGGCCTTCGCGCGTACGTCGGGCGGAAGCGAGTCGTATACGTGCGCCATCGCCTGCACTCTCTCGCGCCAGCCGAGCATATCGGCGTAGTCCTGCGGAAGTGCGAGCGTCCCTCCACTGTTCGTACGCACCGCATCAGCCGGACCCGCCCCGGCGTAGCGCGCCATCCGCTCGGGCGCGAGCACGGGCAGCCCGAACGGCAGCGCCAGAGCGCCGAACACCACCACGACCAGCACGATCGCAGCGCGCACCAGCGCGCGGCCGCGCGGATGCGCCAGATAGTCGCTCACACGCTCCGCCCACACACCACCAGCGCCGAGCAGCACCGGATAGACCGGAAGGAGATAGTAGCCCTTCCCGTGAAGCAGCAGCAGGATCACGAGTGCACCGACGCAGCTCAGCCCCACCAGTCGCAGCGCGGGGCGCCGCAGCAGCTCCCACGTTCCGGCCACCGCGAGCAGCACGGCCGGACCCAGCATCTCGACCTGGCTCAGGAAGAAGCCGCTGACGGTAACGTGCACGAGCTGCTCGCTGCCGAGCTGGCGCGCGTAGAGAATGGCCGGCCACCCGGTACTGATCTGCCCCACGATCGATGGGAGTCCGATGACCGCGGCGATGAGCGCGGCCAACCACGGCCAGCGCGTGACCAACCAGCGTCGCTCGGGCAGCAGAATCAGTGCAATCGCGATGGCGACCGCGATGATGCCGATGCTGAACTTCGTGAGGAGACCGAAGCCGCCGGCGAGTCCCACCACCAGCCACCACCGCGGGTCATCCGTTCTCGCGAGCACGATCAGCGCGAAGAGCGCCACGGTCCACGCGAGCTGGTCGAGCACCACCGGCTGGAAGAGCGCACCGCTCCGCATGAACGCCGCGCTCGCGATCACGGAGACCGCGGCAATCCCCTGGGCGAAGCGCCCGCCTCCCAGCTCGCGAGCCGTGAGTGCGGAGAGTACGACGAGCACCGTCGAGAAGAGCGCCGGCACCAGGCGCAGCGCCCAGACGCCCACTCCTATCGTATGCCGCATCATCTGCGCAAGCATCGCGATAGCGGGTGGAAAATCCATTCCCCAGAACCGCAGATGCTCGCCCATCGCCAGGTACAGGAACTCGTCGCGGTGCACGCCATACGGAGTGATGACCGCCGTGGTCACGTGCATCGCGAGCTTGATGACGACGGCAGCGACTATCACCCACAGTGCGATCGGCGCCGGTCCACCTCCACCTGCGACGCGCTTCACGCGTGAGAGTCCCTCCGCCGGGCTCACGCCGAAGCTCTGTTTCCTGAGTGCGTCCGACGCTCTCATCGCGACGTCCTCGGGGCACGCGATGGGACGTCCGACGCTGCACTCTCTCTCTGCTCTGGCGCTGGTTTCATGGAGCTGATGCTGGCGTGATTCGAAGGACGGGTTCCCGAGCACGATAGAACTTCGGCGCCCCGAGGGGAAGGTAGTCAGCCGCGCCCCACGAAGGATGCATGGCGTGGTGCGCCGGTGCAGGCACGACCCGGATCGCCCGGTGCCGGTGCTCTATCGGCTAGAGCGCGACCTCCAGCAGACGGCGCAGCACCACTCGGGACCGATCTCCTAACCATCACGCACGCTTGCGTTTGCCGACGGAACGCGCGGTGGTCCGCCGCCTGCCTTTCTGCCGGCCGTAGCACGCGTCGACGACGGGACCGGCCCGCCGATTCGCTCTGCCACTCGAGACCCCACGGAGATGTGCCATGGAGAATGTTCACGAGCAGTACATCGAACAACGCGTGCAGCGCGACCGGATGGTCCTCGATCGTGCACTCACCGATCCGGACTTCCGCACGGAGCTCGTCGCGAAGCCGCACCAGTCGCTGTCCGATCTCTACGGAGTCGCGATCCCCGAGAGCGCCGATATCCAGGTGCTCGAGGAGACGGATGACAGTCACTTCGTGGTTCTCCCGCCGGACATGTCGGCGCTCTCCGAAGAGCTCACGGACGAGCAGCTCGAAGCCGTCGCGGGCGGTTGGTTCGTGCAGTTGATCTGGACTACGATCTGCGTCGGGAGCGGCAAGCCTGGCGGCACGTGATGCGCGCTCCCACCGCGTGACTGCTCTCCCCATCCCGGTACAACCCCCAACTCGAGGAGGTCATGATGCCCACGATCCAGCAGATGTACATCGACAAGCGCATGGAGCGCGAGCGGCAGGTGCTCGCGAAAGTGCTCTCGGAGCCCGAGGCACGCACGGCGCTGCGCGAACGGCCAAGGGAGACGCTCGAATCCATCTACGGTGTGGAGTTCCCCGCGGACACGGAAATTCGAGTGATGGAAGAGGGCGTCGGCAGCCACTACGTCGTGCTCCCTCCCGAAGGTCTCGGTGTGGGCGGCGGCGAGCTCACCGACGCACAGCTCGAGACGGTCGCCGGCGGCTGGTTCATCCAGCTCATCGCCACTTCGATCTGCTTCGGCAGCGGCGACCCGGGCGACACGAGCGTCCCCGATATTCCCGTCGTTCCCGTCTGACGGATGAGTGGCAGCGGAAGCCGACGGCGACCGACCATGCACACCTCGGTGCGGACGGAGAACCGCGCGGATGCGATGCGAGATGGCGGCCGGCTCGCCGAACGCTTTCCGGACGATGCACGCACTCACGCAGCCGACATCGGCTCTCCATCGGCGGCGATGCGCGCGCTCGTGGTCGACGTGGTCGAGCGCTCGAGCACGTGGCGTGAGCGACTCTCATCCGAATTCGTCGCCGCCCCGGACTCCTCGAGCGCTGGGTACTCCCCGCTCCTCGACCTCTGGTGCGCGAACGCATCGCGCGGCGACCCCGATGACTTCGCGCGACGCCTCGCGCTGGACGGCCTCGACCGCGATGGTGCAGCGCGCGCTCTCGGACGCGTGCGGCGACGGCCCGGCCTCGCTCTCCCGGAGTGGGCTCGGCTCTTCGAGACGTGGCTCAGATCACTGCCGGATGCCGTCCTCCGATCGGACGCTGCCGACGCATCAGTGCCGTTCCGGGACGTCCTCGCGCCGCTCGCCGACATCGCGGTGCGAGAGATGGAAGAGCGCGCCGGGAGCGCGCTCGCCTGCACATCCGGAGACGCGCGCCTCGCCTTGCGCGCGGCGCTCATGTGGCGCCTCGCTTCGATCGGCGCTCCGCCGTTGTACGAACGCTTCGACCGCCTGCGTTCGCAGCGGTCCACGTGCGCGGGCCGTTCGCCCGACTCGCCGCCAGATGGCGAAGTGCGCTCCGCGGCGCTGCACGACGAGTTCGTACGCGACATGCTCCATGGTGGGATGCACACTCTCGTGGCGGAGCTGCCCGCCATGGCTCGCGCGCTGGGCACCACCGCGCTTCACTGGCGGGACACGTGCATCGAGCTGCTCGGGCGCCTCGAGAGCGATCGGGCCGCGATCGCCGATCATTTCTTCGGAGGGTGTGATCCGGGCGATCTCGTTGGTGTGCACGCCGGTCGCTCCGACCCGCACTCGGGAGGCCGCACTGTCCACATTCTCCGCTTCGTCTCGGGCAGTCGTCTCGTCTACAAACCACGCTCGCTCGGCGTGGATGCGGCATTCGCGGTATTCCTCGACTGGCTCGCCGTGCGCGGCGCGCCCGTCCCCGGCCAGCACCAGAACACGTTCATGGCGCGCACCCTCGACCGCTCGACCCACGGCTGGGCGGAGTACGTGGTGCGCAGCGACTGCCACGACTCTCACGCGGTGCGCCGCTACCACCAGAACGCGGGCTCTCTCCTGGCGCTCCTCCACGCGCTGGGGAGCAGCGATTTCCACTACGAGAACATCATCGCCGCGGGCGACAGACCGGTGATGGTGGATCTGGAAACCATCCTGCAAGCGGAGCTGGCCCGCGCCGAACCGCCAGTCGACTGCGCCCGCAACCGCGGAGCGCGCCTGCTGCTCGACGAATCCATCCTTCGCACGGGGATGCTCCCGATCTGGCAGCCTGGCGGCGTCGATGGCGCATTCGACCTCGGCGGGCTCACCGCCGCTCCCGGACAGAAGACTTCCTCCACATCGATGCGCTGGAGCTCCGTCAACAGCGATGCCGTGCGCATTCATCGAGAGCCGGCAGCCACCGACGCGAAGTCCAACATGCCGCGGCTGGACGGACGCGTCATCACGCCCGCCGAGTGTGCCGGCGATCTGCAGCGTGGCTTCATCCGGATGTACGAGTGGCTGATCGCGCATCGCGACGAGTTGCTCCAGCCAGGAGGACCTGTCGATCGGCTTGCCCGCGAGAGGGTTCGCTTCATCGTTCGACCCAGCGGCGTGTACGACTTCGTGCTCCGGCGCTCGTTGCGCGGCAGCGCGCTCCACGACGGCGCCGTGCGCGGCATCGAGCTCGAGCTGCTCGCGCGTGCGCTCGAACAGCTCCCATCAGAGCTGCACCCGATCCTCGAAGAAGAGGAGCGCGCGCTCCGGGAGCTCGACATCCCGCTGTTCACGATCCCCGGCGACTCCACCACGCTCCGCGCGGGACGGCATCTCATCCACCTGACACGCTCGGCGCTGGACGTGGCGCGCGCACGACTGCAATCGCTGGGATCGGCCGATCTGGAGCTTCAGCTCCGTGTCCTGCGCTCCTCCCTCGAGCTCAGATACACCGCACCGGCCGATGCTGCAGCGAGCGAGCAGAGCGTGACGCCGCTTCCGCGCTCCACATTGATCGCCTGCGCCGCTCGACTGGCGCGCGCGATCCGCGAGACCGCGCTCACAGACTGCGCCGGATACCGCACATGGATCGTCACCGAACCGGTGTCCCGCGCGGGCCACCGGCGGCTGCGCACCACCGGCTATGGCGTCTACGATGGCACCGCCGGAATCGCGCTCTTCCTCGCCGCTTTCGCACGCTGCACCGGAGACGACGAAGCGGCGTCGCTCGCTGTCGACGCGCTCGTTCCGCTCAGATCGCGCTTGCGAGTCACGCCGTCGTACGCCGTCGAATACGGACTCGGAGGCGCCGAAGGTGCAGCGTCGGCCATCTACGCACTCACGCGCGCGGGCGTGCTGCTCGGCGACGACTCCATGCTCGACGATGCGCTGCGCGCTGCGCGTCTGATCACACCCGCGATCGTCGCACGTGATACAGCGTTCGACGTGCTGTACGGATCGGCGGGAGCCATCCTCGCTCTTCTCGCGCTGTTCGAAGTACGACGCAGCGACTGGCTCGTGGAGCGCGCGCTCGACTGCGGCAGACACCTCCTCTCCTCGAGAAGAGCTCTCTCGGCCGCACGCGATACGACTCCCAGAGCATGGCCCGCTGCCGGCGGTCCGCACCCCGTGGGGATGGCTCACGGCGCAACGGGAATCGCGCTCGCCCTTTTTCGATTGCACGCCGTCACCGGCATGGCGGAGTATGCGTCGGCAGCGATCGACGCCGTCGAAGCCGACGAAATGCTCCGGCGCATCACCAGTCGCGAGCTGCGCTCCGGTGCGGCTGCCGCGGCGCGCTCGCGACAGCGCCGCCCACCCGCAATGATACGCGAAGCGCCACCCCTCGCCACGAGCTGGTGTCGAGGATCTTCCGGCGTCGGCCTGGCCTGCCTGACGCCGACGGGTGGCGCTCACTCGCTCGCGCTGCGCGCCATTGCGCAGCAGTGCGTGTCGCACGTGCGACTGTGCGATGCGCCATCCGGTCGCGCCGACGATACTGCCTGCTGCGGAACGATGGGTGAGGTGGAGCTTCTGCTCACGGCGGGGCTTCGCTGGGGAGACGATACTCTGCTCGCGTGTGCACATGAACGTGCCTCGCGTGTGGTTCGTCGCCTGCGGAGTGTCGAACGCGGTGCGACCTCCCGGCCGGAGCGCATTCACTTCATCGACCCGGCGCTGTATCGCGGCGCCGCAGGTATCGGTTATTCTCTCCTCCGCCTCTGCCATCCCGAGACTCTCCCCTCACTCCTCTCGTGGGAGTGACATCCGCTTCCTCCAATGGACATCGGTGAGATGCAATCCACGCCGACCACCACACCGCCCGTACAGAGCCGGGTCCGCTCGCGCGCCGCGCGGGTGCTTCGCTTCCCGCTCGTGAGACTGCTTCTGGCCGCCATGGTGGTGAGCGTGGCCGCGAACGGAACCCGCGTCGCCCTCGGCTCGCTCGGCCTCGCCGCCGCGCGAGGTGCACCGCATCGCACGGCACTCATGCTTCTCGGTACTATCGCGACGATCGCGGTCGTGCACGTTGCCTACCTCCTCTACGTGCATCACATCGAAGGGCGCGCAGTCACCGAGTTCGCGCCCACCGGTGCGTTGCGCGAGCTGGGGCTGGGTACGGTCGTCGGCGCGGTGCTCTTCTCGCTGGTGATGCTCGTGCTGCTGGCGGGCGGCTGGTATGGAATCGGCGGCGTGAACCCGTGGTCCGTCGCGATCCCGCCACTTCTCATGGCAGCCGGCGCAGCGTACGTGGAGGAGCTGGTGGTGCGCGGCATTCTCTTCCGCAACCTGGAGGAGCTGCTCGGTAGCTGGATCGCGCTGGCGGCCACCGCTCTGCTCTTCGGGCTCGCGCATCTCGGCAACCCCAATGCGACGATTTCCGGTGCAGTCGCCATCGCCCTGGAAGCGGGTGTGCTGCTGGCCGCGGCATTCATGCTGACGCACCGGCTCTGGCTCGCCATCGGGATCCACTTCGCATGGAATTTCGTTCAGGGCGGCATCTTCGGCATACCGGTATCGGGCGCGGCCTCGGAAGGCATTCTGCGTGGCGAGCTGCACGGGCCCGGGCTGCTGACTGGTGGCCGATTCGGAGTCGAGGGATCGGCGGTGGCCGTGGTGGTATGCCTGGCAGCAGCGGCCATTCTGCTCGTGATGGCGATACGGCGCGGCGGCATGGTAGCACCAGTGTGGCGCAGGAGCGCTGCCGCGGCGGGTCGGCCACGCGCGGGGACCGCGGCGGAGATCAGTTCGGCTTCAGCCGTTGATGCCGGAGAAAATCCATGAAGCGGAGGTAGTCGGAGTCGGGCATCCCGAAGGCCTGAACCAGCTTCTTGTAGCTCCCCCTGCTGCGATACAGCCCCTGTTCGATGATCTCGCGCACTTCGCGCCTGCTCAGCTCCCGATCCATGTACGGCCGGTGGACGACATCCCAGAACGAGCTGTCGCCGGAAGTCATTCGCGCCAGCGGATCCTGCCGTTCCCCATGGAGCGGTATTCGATCGAGCTGCTCTTCCCTCGCGACCTCCTCGAGCTGCTCGGAGAAGTGCGCGGGCTCGATCGTCGGGCCATCGCTCAGATGAAACCCGGTGTCCACCACGCTCACCAGCTCGCGCACGTTGCCGGGCCACGGGTACTCCGACAGCACGCTGCGCGATTCGTCCGAGAAGCGCTTCATCGACGAACGTCGGGCCCCGAGCCGCCTGAGATGGTAGTCGGCGATCAGTTCCCAGTCGTCACCACGCTCACGTACGGCCGGGACCCGAAGCTGCAGATAGCGAAGTCTGTAATAGAGATCGGCGTGGAACGTTCCAGCCGCGATCATCGCGCGCAGGTCGCGATTCGTGGCCGCCACCACGCGCACGTTCACCCGCTTCGCATGACTCGCGCCGACCGGCCTGATGTCCCCCTCGCTCAACAGGCGGAGCAGCATCGCCTGCGCCGGCTGACAGAGCTCGCCGATCTCGTCGAGGAACACCACGCCGCCGTCAGCTTCTTCGAAGATGCCACGATGATCGGTAACTGCGCCGGTGAAACTTCCTCGCTTGTGGCCGAACAGTTCACTCGCCACGAGCTGCGCCTCGGGATAGCGCCCGCAGTTGAGGCTGAGGAACGGAGCGCGTCTCCTGTCGCTCAGCAGGTAGAGCGACTGTGCGAAGAGTTCCTTGCCGGTGCCGGTTTCGCCGGTGAGTAGTACCGGGGCATCCGATTCGGCGAGCCGCGCGAGCTTCTCGAGCGCATCGCCCAGTGCCCGATGTCGACCTATGAGGAGCGTGCCCTTCTCCGCCCCCCAGCGCTCGCGCGAGAGCTCGCCTATCCGCCGCGCGAGCTCCAGTTGGGAACCGGTGGGCACCAGCCGATCGTGGATTAGCTGCACGCGTTCTTCTCCGAAAATGAGATCGGCGCGCTGCGGAGAGGGGGCCGCGTCGCCGTGTCGATGCCTCGTGCTTCGAAGGCGACGATACGGGCGCTCCGTCATGCCGACGTCATTTCCGGGACGGCGTTCCGATGCACTCCGGGTCGGAATGCACATCGACGGTCCCACGTGCCCAGGCTCACTCATCCAGCGAAGTGGTCATCGACTCGCCTGTGTCGTGCGCCCAGGCGGAGCCGGTTCATCGGGGAGAAAGGCGAACTCCCCTCCACGCACCACCATCTTCGCGATTGGCCGCCCCACCAGATTCCCCGCGCTGTCGAAAGCGAAGGTGCCGGTGACTCCGCGCCATCCGCGCAGCGCGTGCAGCGCCGCAGCCATGCTGTCGGGCCGGAGCGTGCCCGAGCGTCGCGCACCTTCCGCCAGCAGGCGAACGACGTCGTACCCGAGCGCCGAACCCGCATCGGGCGCCTCGTGGTAGCGCCGTCTGAAATCGGCGTCGAACCGGCGCACCTCGGGACGCTGCTCCTGCGCGTGGAAGGCGGTAGCCACCACCACTCCCTCGGCCGCCTTCCCCGCGACGGAGATCAGCTCGCCCGAGCTCATCGCATCGCCGCCGAGGATGGGAAGTGTGAGCCCGGCCTCCCGCGCGCCGACGATCGCCCGCGCTGCCGAGGGCACTTCGCCGGCGAGGAAGATCGCGTCCAGCGAGGCATCCCTCCATGCGGAGAGGGCCGTCCGGAAGTTCTCGGTGCCCTCCGAGTCACCCGGCTCGTACGACAGACGCACCGGAATCACGAGCCCCAGGTCGCTGGCGCGCTCCTCGAACGCGTTCGCGAGGTTGCGACCGTAGTCGCTGCGAATATAGTAGATCCCGACTCGCCCGTACCCCTGTAGATGCGCGTACTCGGCCATCTGCCGGCCCACTTCTTCATCCGTGAACGTCGCGCGAAAGACACGTGAGTAGCCGTGCGCGGTGAGCTCGGGATCGGTGGCGGTGGGCGCGATCATGAGCAGCCCCGCCATGTCGTAGATGGCGGACGCCGGCACGGAGACGTAGGACTGCAGATGGCCGATCACCGCCACGACATCCGGATCGTCGGCCAGTCGCTGCGCCACCAGCTCACCTTCGTCCACGGACTCGTGGTCGTCCTCCCTGCGGAGCACTATGCGACGGCCGAGCATCCCGCCGTCCGCGTTGAGCTCCGCAACGGCCATGTCCAGCCCTTCGCCGAAGCGAACTTCACTTCGAGCCGCCCATGGCCAGGCGACGGCCACTACGACATCGCCGCTTCCCCTCTCGCCCCGCACCGCCCGCTCGACATCGGGTGACGCACCTCGTCCGCAAGAGCTGGCGGCGACGACGAGAGAAATGAATAGCAGCCGGCCTGACAGCACCGGATGAGACGCTGCTGCACGAACATTCGCGCGATTCGAGTTCATCGAAGTGACTCCCGTTCCAGGATCTCTCATGCGAGCTGCCGCGCGGCGAGCTCCGCGAAGAGGCCCTCCTCGCGCATGAGCTCATCGTAGCTACCGCACTGCACCACCTCACCCGCCCG
The DNA here is from genome assembly GCA_044463985.1 of Gemmatimonas aurantiaca. Lineage (GTDB taxonomy): Bacteria > Gemmatimonadota > Gemmatimonadetes > Gemmatimonadales > Gemmatimonadaceae > JADGGM01. The sequence goes on from JBIQLU010000002.1 coordinate 27,673, forward strand.
CAGCACGTAGATGCGATCCGCGCGCATGATCGTGCTGAGTCGATGTGCTATCACGATTCTCGTAGCGCTCAGCCGCTCGAGGCTCGCGCTGACTATCGCCTGCGTGCGATTGTCCAGTGCGCTCGTCGCCTCATCGAAGAGCAGAATGCGCGGACGGTGCGCGACGGCGCGCGCTATCATCAGCCTCTGGCGCTGGCCGCCGGAAAGCGTGCCTCCTCCCTCGCTGATCACCGTGTTCATCCCCATCGGCATCTGCCGGATGTCGTCCGCGAAGCCGGCCATCCTGGCCGCCTCCCAGGCAGCATCCATCGGCATGGGCACGGCACCGACGATGTTCGTGTAGATGTCGCCGGTCATGAGGCGGCCGCTCTGCAGCACCACGCCGAGCTGGCGCCGCAGTGTGCGGAGGTCGAGCGCGCCCAGTTCGTGTCCGTCGTAATAGATGGAGCCTCCCTCCGGCGATTCGAAACCGAGCAGCAGTCGCAGCAGTGTGGATTTCCCCGAGCCCGACGGCCCAACGAAGGCGATGAACTCGCCGGCGCGTACCCGTACGGTGACGTCGCGCAGTGCCAGGGGTCCATCGGGCTCGTATCGGAACGAGACATGTTCGATCTCGATCGCTCCCGTCAGCCGACCGGGGTCCTCTCTGCTCCCGTCCACCTCCGGTGGAGTGACGAGAATCGATCGCGCCTGCTCGTACAGCGGTACGGCAAGCAGCATGGTGAGCAGCGCATTGGAGCTCGTGACGAGGCTAGCGAGACAGATTCCGAACGCCGCCATGAAAGCGAGGAAGTCGCCGGCGCGCATGCCGTGCGGCATCGACAGCGACGCGAGCGCGGCCCAGTAGACCAGCATGCACGACGCGATGGGGAATCCCGCATTGAATGCCGCGACACCGTTCCCGATGCTGCGCACCCGAAATTGCAGTCCTCGCTGCTCGGCGAACTTCGCGGCCCATTTCGCGAATGCGTGCGCCTCGACGCCTGCCACTCGCAACTTCGCGATACTCGTGAGGAGCTGCAGTACCACTCCCGACGTCTTCGACTGGAGAGCCGCCACCTTCCGCTGGTGGCGGAGCTGCAGGGAAGCGCCGAGCAGGGTCACCGCGAGCGCCACCACCAGAAGAAGCGTGGCCCAGAGCGCGAGTCGTACGTCGTAGCGAAACAGCAGCGCATAGTTGCCGAGCGATGTCAACCCGGCGACGACGCCGGTGACCGTCGCACCGGATACGATCTGCCGGATGCCATCTATCCCCATCGCGCGAACGGCCAGTTCGCCGGCCGTGTACGGACGGAAGAAGGACATTGGCAGCGCGAGCAGGCGGTCCCACACGGCGCACTGTACGGCGTTCCCCATCTTTCCCTCTATCCGGAGCAGGGCTACGCCGCGAACCGCCTGGAACATCGCGACCGCGAGCGCACACGCCAGCAGAATCAACGTGAGCTGCAGCAACTGCGAGCGCTGCGCGCCCGGTATGAGCGTATCGAACACGAGGCCCGTGGCGATCGGCGGGATCATGCCAAGCAGCGCCGCGAGCACGGTCATGACGACCACCGTACCGAGCTCTCCACCGCAGCCGTGCACACCGAAGCGCAGGACGTGTCGAATCGAGAGAGCGACTTCGGGGAACGAGCGGTAGAACGTGATCGCGAAGGGCGAAAGCGTATCTGCGAGCGCCGCATCCACCTTCGTTTCAGCTCCGCTCACCGGATCGAGGCACGTGTACCCGCGCGAATGGTGGTAGCGCAGCGCTACCGGGCTCCTTCCCTCCGTCCGAATGGCGAGGAGCGGACCGTTGTCCTGGCGCCACCATGTGCCGCGAAGCATGACGCGTCGCGAGCGGATGCGCGACGCACGCACGATGGCCTCGATGCGGTCGCCCTCCTCCCCGTGCGTCGCGGGCGGCGTCACGATCTCGATTCCCGACTCCGCTCCCACCAGTCTGCACGCAGTGATGAGAGAATCCCCCGCGGGCGCGCCGTCGTCGTCGGGCCCCGCTACTCCGGGAAGTGCCAATCCGGTTACCGCCGTGCCGCGTCCTGCATCGAGCGTGCGCGCCAGTCGCGCACAGGCGGCTACGAGAGTGGAACGCCGCCTGGCCGCGCGCCGTGTCAGTGGCTGATCGGCTGTCATCCGACAGTCACTCCGCCGCTATGAGTGCGCTGTAGCGGCCGCCGATCGCGCAGAGCTCATCGTGCGATCCCCGCTCCACGATTCTGCCGCGGTCGAGGACGATGATCTCATCGCAGTCGCGTATGGTGCTCAGCCGGTGAGCCACGATCAGACAGGTGCAGCCGCGCCGACGGATGCTCTCGTCGATCGCCTTCTCCGTGGCCGGATCGAGCGCGCTCGTCGCTTCGTCGAGCACGAGGATGCTCGGGTCGCCGGCCAGCGCGCGGGCGATCTCGAGCCGCTGCCGCTGCCCGCCGCTGAAATTGGAACCGGCTTCCGCCACACGACTGGAGTATCCGCCTGCGCGCGCGGTCACCTCGTCGTGGATGCACGCATCGCGACCGGCGCGCGCCAGCTCGAGTTCCGGGATAGTCGCGTCCCAGAGCGAGACATTGTCGCGTACACTCCCCTCGAACATGAAGATCTCCTGGTCGACGACGCCGATCGAGTTGATCAGCACATCGCGCGGGATCGCGGAGCGCGGCCGGCCGTCGAAGAGGATCTCGCCACTCCACGGTTCGTAAAGCCCGCTCACCAGCTTCGCGACCGTGGACTTTCCACACCCGGAGCTCCCGACCAGCGCGACGCGGTGCCCGGGACGAAGCACGAGGTCGAAGTCCGCTATGAGCGGCTGCTCGAGCCGACTGTAGCCGAAGCTCACCGCACGGAGCTCGAGTCCGCCTTCCAGCTTTGCCGGCCAGGTTGCTGGATGTGTCGCGGGTCCGCGATCGTCGGCAACGCCGCTATCGGTTTCCGCCCGCAGCACGTCGTCCAGCCTGGCCATGTCGCCGCGCACTTCCTGCACCGTGCCGCCGAGCGTCACGAGCCGGTTCACCGGCGAGAGGAAGAGAAGCACGAGCGACTGGAACGCGACGAGCATCCCCATCGTGAGATGTCCGTCCATCACGCGCAGCCCGCCCACTCCGAGCACGAGCGCCATGTAGAGCGTGAGGAGAAGAGGCGGCACGGCGCCGAGCAGATCGGTGGCGAACTGGAGGCGCTGGTGAGCGTTCACCACCTTCGCCTGCTGCCCGGACCAGCGCGCGAAGAAGTCCGACTCCGCGCCCGTGGCCTTCAGCGTCTCTATGGTCTGCAGGCCGCCCATCGCCGTGCCCATCGCCTTGCCGCGATCCTGGAGGAGCCGCTGATTCAGATCGGTGCGAAGTCGCGATACGTACCGCAGCGCCGCTACATCGAGGAGTGCAGTACCGACCGCCAGTGTGGCGAGCACCACGTCATACTGCATCATGAGCACTGCGTAGAACGCGATCACCATCACGCCCAGCAGCGTGGTCGCGAGATCGCCGGCCAGCAGCCGCGCGATGCGGTCGTTCAGCTCTACGCGGTTTCCTATCTCGCCGGCGTAGCGCTGCGCGAAGAACTCGACCGGGAGGCGCAGCACGTGCCAGAAGAACTTCGCCGAGCTGTCGAGCGCGAGGCTCGTCTCGAAGCGAAGCAGGTAGTGTTGCTGCAGCCAGACCAGCGCCACGGTCACGACCGCCGTCGCTCCCATGATCCAGAGGAGCGGCGCCATCCATGACACGAGCCCCTTCACCAGGATCCCGTCCACGAAGATTCTGCTGAAGGTCGGTGTGATGAGTCCCGGCACGAGGAGCGCAAAGCCGGCCAGCACCATGAAGGCGAGCGCCGCGCCGGAGTGCGAGAGTCGCCGGCGGAGCGCCGCGATCAGGGCGGGGCCCTCTCCGCCACGCTCGAATTGCTCGCCCCGCTCGAACGTCATCGCCACGCCCGTGAACGCCTGGTCGAACTCGTCCATGGGCACGTGGCGCGGACCGGTTGCAGGATCGTTCAGCCAGACGCGCTCCTTGCCGAAGCCCTCGACCACCAGAAAGTGGTTGAAGTTCCAGTGAACGATCATCGGCACCGGGAACTCCTCGAGGTCGCCCGTCTCTCTCCTGAAGCCTTTCGAAATCAGCCCGTAGTGCCGCGCGGCCCGGAGCATGTTGCTCGCCTTGCTCCCGTCGCGCGACACGCCGCAAGCCACACGCAGTTCCTCGAGCGACACGATTCTTCCATGGTATGCGAGCACCATTGCGAGCGACGCTGCACCGCACTCCACCGCTTCCATCTGGAGCACAGTCGGCGTTCTTACTCGACCGCGGGAGTTCCACGACATCGTCAGATCCCCGTGTATCTGCGCAGAAGCGGAATCGCCAGGCCAATCGGGCGCTCGGCGCGCACTTCCACGCTCGCGGTCGCGAGCGTTCCACTCTGGATGGCAACGGGCGGACCGTCCGAAGACGACCACCTGTATCGACTCACTGTTTCCGGCGCCACTATCAGATCGGCGTGGACTTCGTAAGGCGCACCACCGCCCGAGAGCACGCTCACGAGCTGGTCGTTCTTGAGCACTCGCGACATTCCTCTCGTGGTCGCCGGAAAGTCGGAGACGTAGGTCACCCTCGCGAGCATCATCCCGTACTCTTCCTGCTTCACGGTGGATGGTGCGATGCGAACGGCCATCCCCGGCTTCACGCGCTTCCCATCGGACGCTGAGACGTAGAGCACCGCCATCAGCTTCTTCACACTCCGCCCCGCGAGATCGAGGCTCAGAAGCGGCTCGCCGCTCGCGACCATGTCCCCCTGCTCCGTCATCACTTCGAGGACGCGTCCCGTGTATGGCGTGACCACCTCCGAACGTTCGGACAGCTCGCGCTCGAGCCGTGCTACTTCGTGCTCGGCGTCCTCGATCCGCTGCAGCGCCTCGTCATTTACGCCGTCGTGGTCATTGACCAGCGCCAGCTTCCGCACCCGGATCTGCGCCAGCTCGCCGCGGCCCGCACTCGCCCGCTGAAGTGCGGCGTTGTACTGCTCGCGGGTGCTCAGCAAAGTCTGCTTCGTGATGAGGCCCTGTTCCACGAGCGCTTCCTGCTCGGCGATCTTCGCCTCGAGCCAGCGTCGGCTCTCCTCCGCGGCTGCCACGGCCTGCTCCGCGGCCGCGCGCTGCTGGCGGAGCGCTGCACTCTGCAGTGCGAGGTCGCGCTGCCCGAATTCGAGAGCGCTCCCGTACGCTGCGCGCGCTTCGTCCACTCTGGCGAGTGCCTGATTGAGCTGGTCGGTCAACTCCGGCTGCGCCACGCGAGCTACGATCTGGCCGGCGCTCACCATGTCGCCCACACTCACCGCGAGGTCGACGACCCTGCCGCCGGCGGACGGTACGACCTGAAGGACACCGCCGCTCTTCACGAGCATCCCCTGCCCGTGGACCGTTTCGGGGATGCGGCCGAAGAAGCCCCACAGCAGGGCCGCAAGGAGCAGGAGCATCATCGCCAGCAGCGCCACCCATCCCTTCGGTGTCGTGATCTGCATCAGCTCATCGAGCTGTTCGGGCGAAGCCAGACGATCGAGCGACACCTTTCGAAATACGGACTGTCCGCTCATGGCACCTCCATCAGCGATCGCGCGCTTACCGTCGGTGCCCCATCGCCCGGCTCGAGCAGCACACCGCTCTCGTAACGGAGTCGCGCGATGGCAGTCGCATACGAGAGTTGGCCAGCTATCTCGCTCAACCTCGCGTTGGTGAGCGCATCTTCGGCGAGAATCACATCGAACAGGGTGGACATCCCCAGCGCGAACTTGTGCCTCTCGTTCTCGACCGCTTCGCCGGACAGCGCGACCGCGTCGCGCGAGGCCATGAGCGCCGACCTGCCGTGATCCAGCGCCTGCCGCGCCGCGAGCACGCCGCTGGTCACGGCTCGAACGAGATCCGACTCGCGGAGGCGAGCCTGCTCCAGCGCCGCTGCGCTGCGCAGCGCCTCGCCACGCGCCGCGGCCGATGCGAGAGGGAGCTCGTAGTCCACCTGCAGCGACACGTCGAGTCCCGGCACGTTGCTATAGACGGAAGCGAGCGCGCCACCCAGCCCGCGCCCGGAAGTCGCACCCTGATATCCTGCCCGCAGCAGCAGATCGAGCCGCGGCCGGAGACCGTCGCGCGCAGCGCGCAGCTCGACTCCGGCAGCGGCGCTCGTGGCGCGCAGCGCCGACAGATCGGCACGACGACGGAGCACGTCATCCAGGGAGAACGCGGCGGCGATCGGGACGGAGTCGCCCGAGCCCGGCACCGGGAAAGCAGTGGCGGCCGGCGGAGTGAAGACTCCAATACCCTTGCGCGTTCCCATCGCCAGCGCGAGTCGCTCACCCGCATCCACCTGCGCCTGCTCGCCGGCGAGCCGCGCTGCACGCTTCAGCGCCAGATTCGCGAGAAGCTGCGGCAGGTCGGCCGCGGGGCGTTCATCGGCTCCAACGAGAGTGCGTGTGTCCTCCACGAGTCGCTCGGCGCGCGCCTCGGACGACCGGTATACGTCCAGGCGCTCCGCCGCTGCCACGTAGTTCCAGTACGCGTCGACGGCAGTCATGGCGCTCGCTGCCGCGGCATGGCGAAATGCGAAGCGAGCCGCGTCGTACGTGTGACGCGCCGCGCGCTCTCCGGCGGATGTGATTCCCCATCCTCGATCGCGCAGCAACGGCACTGTCGCGTCGAGGCCCACCACTGCCCTGGCGCCAGCCGTGGCCGGATCTCCCGCTATCTCGTTTCGGGCGACGTCCGCGTGCGGCGTGAGCTCCACGCCGAATCGAAAGCGCCTCGTGAGACTCACGCTCGCAGTGACCACGCTCGTCGAGATCGCCCCGGCGTCGGCCGGTGGAGAAGACGCGTAGCCGTTGCTTCTGGCGGTTGCGACCGAAGTCACGAGTCTGGCGTCGAAGGGGTCGGCAGCGGCGAGCAGAGTCCCCTCGCCGATCCGCACCTGGCGCGCGGCGATCTGCGACTGGGCGCTCCACGCGAGTGCGGAGTCGATCGCCTGTTGAAGAGAGAGACCTCCCGATTGGGCCGGCGCCGAAGCTACGTACGCCGCGCACACGAGAGCGGCGTACGAGAGCACGCGCCACGCATCCAGGGGCGAACTCGAGGCGTCGCTCACCTTCCGAGCTCCGGTCCGCCATCGGCGCCATGATGCCCGCGCGGGCTGCCATTTCCCTGGTCGTGGCCGTGGTGGAGCGGGGCATCCGACCACGCCGCGTAGTGCCGGGCGCCACCGGCCACGGTATCCAGTTCATCATCGGTGAGCTCCTCGACGCCTTCCCTGAAGTCAGGCAGCACCACGAGCGCATCCAGATCCGGACCGCGCTCCATGAACCTGATTCTGAAATGTCCGGGTACCGTGAGACCCAGCGCATCGCGAATCGCACGACGCGGATCGGCGAGCAGCTTCTCGCGAAAGGCGCGGTCCACGGTTGCTCGCGCGACGATGCTGTCGAGCGCACGACGTTCGGTTTCCCTTGGCGGCTGCATGTGGGCTCCTCTGGTGGCTGAGTGATTGCGTCGCTGCATCGCCATCGGAGGGCAACGCGCGTACCCGGGCGGGTACGACTCACAACCGCCAATGCGCGAAGCGATTGCGCAACTCGGCGCGGCGATCGGTGGGCTCGCGCGCGAGCCCGTGCTCTACCTCGTAGAGTGCTGCAGCCGAACAGCGGGCCGCGTCACATCGTGGCGCGGGGGTCTGTATTCGTGGCTCAGCGAGAGGTACGCCTTCACTTCGATCGGCGCGCGTTCGGCGATGCACAGCTTGAGATGGTTCACCCGCCTGCACACGCGGCTTCGCCAGAGTTCGTGTGGCATGATGTCGTGCGAGATCATGGGCCAGCCACGCAATGCCTCGGCGGTCGCGGCCGAGCACGCACCGAGACGCACGAGGCGCTCGAGCAGCGCACGCTCGAGGAGTCTGCCGCGCAACTGGGACGCGTGGCTGAGGATGTACTCGAGCCCCACCGCAGCACCGATCCCCTGATGCACGTCCAGATTCACGATCGCCAGACGTGGCTGCGGCGCAGGCGAACGGGGGAGGAATGCAGCGATTGCATTCGCCAGATCGCGCTGCGATCCGGGCCAGCGCAGCGCCCGGAGATATGCAGGAAGCTCCCGCTCCGAGAGACCGGCTACCGACACGCGCACCGCGTCCGTACCCCGTGCCGGGAAGACACCCACATACGGAATCACCGCGCTCGATGGCAGCAGCTCCCAGCAGCGCCACAGATTGCGGGCGGTCTCGCTGGCGAGCGCCCCGCCGATGAGCAGGCGCAGCACCGACATCGCAGCGTCGAGGCGCCCATCCCTTCTGTGCTGCGCATAGCTCTCGCGGGCGAACTCGACGAACACGCCCGGTGCGGGAAGGGCGCCGTTGTCGCGCTCGTCGAGCGACGCGGGGATGTCGAACTCCAGCCAGAGCCGCTCGATCGCGCGGAAGAGCGGCGACGATGCATCCGACCATGATCGCGCGAGAGCACGGATGCGGTTCCACACCGGCGCCGCGTGCGGTGCCGGGATCAGACGGATCATCGGGTTCTCACCCGTGAGCACGTCGCGCCCGCGCTCATCCACGCGAGTGATCAGATCCACTCTGTGGTCGTCACGACGCAGCCGGCATTCCAGGTATATCCAGTCGGTGAGCGACGCCGGCAGCGCGCCCGCTATGCGTTCGAGCCTCGCTCGTGCCTCGCGCGACACCAGAGCCGTGGAGAGACGCGGCGCGATCTTCTCTATCGTCGCGGCCACTGTGTGCGGATACTGATTGTCCACGGAATGATCGCTGGTCGCTGAGTCGTCGCGCGAGACACCTCGCCGGTGCCCGGATAGCGATTCGACCTCCCGGGCAAGCGACGTGCCCGCATGCGCG
>JBIQLU010000002.1:36639-52206 GCA_044463985.1 Gemmatimonas aurantiaca
CGCACTCTACGCTCGGAAGCGGTGCTACCTCGCTCGCGAATGGAGCGTGCGCTCCACTTCATGGACGCGCAGCTCCATGGCAACGAGCTCCAACCATCCCGTCGCCGCAACTGTCCAACGCCATGATCTCGATTTCGTGTCTCATACTCGATGGCGATGTCAGTTCTGCTCCTTCTGCTCCAGGCCATAGCGACGACTCCCGCAGCGACTGCCAGACACCCTGCCGATGCGGCCGCGTCATCCGCGCTTCACGCGACCCACGCGGCCACCGCTCCCGTCATCGATGGAATCGACGATGATCCGGTGTGGCGTTCCGCCGAGTTCGTCGATGACTTTCGTGAAGCCCGACCGACCGAGGGAGGAGCGGCACGCGTGCGCACCGCGGCGAGCGTGGCGTATGACGCACGCAACCTGTACGTGTTCGTACGCGCCTTCGATCCGCATCCCGACAGCATCGTCAGCCTTCTGGCACGCCGGGATGAGATGCCGCCGTCGGATCGCATCACCGTGATGATCGATTCGTACCACGATCGTCGTACCGGCTACGAGTTCAGCGTGAATCCTGCGGGTGTGAAGGCTGATGAAGCCATCTATGATGATTCCAACGAGGACGAGGCGTGGAATGCGGTGTGGGATGTCGCGACACGCATGGACTCCCTCGGCTGGACCGCGGAGTACCGCATCCCGCTCTCGCAGCTTCGCTACTCGACTGACGGCGATGGCACCTTCGGCATCCTCATCTGGCGCTTCGTGCAGCGCTACACCGAAGACATCACCTGGCCGCTGCACAGGATGTCGCGGTCCGGCCTCGTTTCGCAGTTCGGCCAGCTCACCGGACTCGACGGCCTGGCGAGCCCCGGCCGCGCGGAGATCACGCCTTACCTGGTCACGAAGAACGTGGAACACCCCACATCGGCCGGCTACGAACGGCAGCAGGAGGTGACTGCGGGCGGCGATCTCTCGTATCGGATAGCGTCGAACCTGATGCTCAACGCCACCGTGAATCCCGATTTTGGCCAGGTGGAGGCCGACCCGTCGGAGCTCAATCTCAGCGCGTTCGAAACCTTCTTCACCGAACGCCGGCCGTTCTTCGTGGAGGGGAAGGGCCTCTTCGAGTTCCGCGTAAACTGCGTGGTGGTCCTGGACTGCAACACCGGAGAGGGACTCTTCTACTCGCGGCGCATCGGCCGCGCGCCGCAGCTCGCCGATCTCTACGGCAACGACTCGTCGCCCGCGTCCACCACCATCCTCGGAGCGGCAAAGTTGACGGGCCGCTTTTCAAACGGCTTCTCGCTCGGCGTTCTCGATGCCGTCACCGGACGCGTGCGTGGAGCGGAGCAGACCACCCAGGAGCCGGCCACGAACTACGCGGTGGTGCGCGGGAAACAGGACTTCGACGCCGGGCGGGGGAGCCTCGGCTTCATACTCACCGGCGTCAATCGGCGACTCGACGCGTCGAGCGAATCGTATCTGCACGAGAGCGCGTACGCCGCGGGACTCGATGCACGCAGGCGCTTCGCGGGCGAGCTCGAGCTCTCGGCCTCGTTCGACTACTCGCGCGTAGCGGGGAGCAGAGCCGCGATCGCGCGTACACAGCGCAACCCGGTCCACCTCTATCAGCGCCCCGACGATGACCTCGCGTTCGATTCCACTCGCACGTCGCTCGATGGCACATCGCTGGAGCTCCGTTTCGCCAAGGTTGGTGGAAGGCGGCTGCAGTTCGAGACTTCCTATCAGCGCCGCACGCCGGGCTTCGAGATCAACGATATCGGCTTCCTGCTGCAGGCGGATCAGCAGGAGTGGACGTCGTGGGCGTCACTGGCGTTCAGAACTCCCAACCGGATTTTCCGACAACTCCAGTGGAACTTCAACAACTGGGAGTACTGGAGCGCCACCGGCCTTCCTACCGAGCGCGCCTTCAACACGAACGTGCACACGCAGTTCGTCAATCGCTGGTGGCTGCACATGGGTGGAACGATCGGCCAGCTCGGCACTACCTGGTGCGACCGCTGCGCGCGCGGCGGACCGGCGATCAGACAGGATCCGTACTTCGCCCCCTGGATCGGAATCCAGGGCGACGATCGGAAGGTGATCGTTCCCTCCATGTTCGTGAACTACAACCGCTCCGACCAGGGCCGCTCCCGGCGCATCAGCCTGCAGCCAGAGCTCGACATCAAGATCTCGAGCAGCTTCACCACATCCATCAGCGCCAACCTGGCACACAACGACGTCGACCTTCAGTACTACGGTACCTTCACCGACTCGGCGTCGTCGCCACACTACACCTTCGCGCATCTCGACCAGCGCACGGTGAGCCTCACGTGGCGGCTCGGGTACACATTCACACCCGACGCGTCGCTCCAGATCTACGCGTCGCCCTTCCTGTCCAAGGGCGAGTACTCCGACGTGCGTGAGCTCTCGGCACCGCGCGCGGTGGACTACGACGCGCGCTTCCGCCCCTACGGAGATGCAGCCATCAGGGACGATCCAGGCGGCTTCGACGTGGGGCAGTTCCGCTCCAACGTCGTGTTCCACTGGGAATACCACCCGGGCTCGACGCTCTTTCTGGTGTGGAGTCAGGGGCGCCAGGGATCGGAGCCGTTCCAGCAACGGGGTTCCCTTGGCGGAGACCTCTCCGATCTGTTCGACAGGCGCGCGGATGACGTCTTTCTCGTGAAGCTGTCGTACTGGTTCGCGCGCTGATCGCACTCAAGGGCTTCGCCGATCCGTGTGCGGCACGTCGTACACCAGTTCGGCGAACGCCGTGCCGACCGCGTTCACAGAGCGAAGACGCAACGGTGGGTCGGTGATCCTGCGCGGAAGCAGCGGCTTCCCCGCGCCCAGCGTGACGGAGGCGATCTGCACGTGAATCTCGTCGAGCAGTCCGTGGTCGTGAAACTGTCCCACCAGGTCGCCGCCGCCCACGATCCACACGTTCTTTCCGTTCGCTGCCTCGACCATCGCTTCGTGCACCGGCCGCACGTCTCCCCGCACGAACCTGATGTCCGCCCCCGGAACTCCCGGAAGATTGCGCGACGTGAACACCCACGAAGGCTGCTCGTACATCCACGGCTTCGGATCGTCGACGTCCTTCAGCACGTGGTTGCGCAGCACCCACTCGTACGTGCTGGAACCCATCGCCAGTGCGCCCACGTGCTTGATGAATTCCGGATAGCTGGTGTCGCTCGGATCACCGAGCGGAAACAGCCAGTCGAGCGAGTCGTTCGGATCGGCGAGAAAACCGTCCAGAGTGGTGGCGGTGTAGTACTGGGTCTTCATCGCTCCTCCAGTCGATGCGATGACAATCGTCAGGCCAGCCATCCGTTCGCGCTCGCTCGCCGGGCGAGGAGAACGAGGCCGAGCGCTACGAGCAGCACGAGTCCCTGGAGCGCGATCGCAGCGCCTCCCGCGAGCCGTGCACCACCCGCAAGTACGAAGAGGCCGAAGTCCTGCACCACGACGCCGATCAACGAGAGCACCAGCAGCACGTACGCCCACCGCCGGCGCAGGAGCAGCCCGATGCAGCCGAGCAGTCCTCCGATCACGGCGACGCCAGTGGCCGCCACGGCCCAGGCCGGACGCGCCGCGTACAGTGCCTGCTGCTGCGCGGGCAATGCCGCCACGTCTTCCGGCGAGAGGCGAAGGTCGGCCGCGAACGCGAAGCAGCCGAGCAGGTTCCAGAGCGCGGCAACGATGGCGATGATGGTGAACCACTTCGGTGCGGTAGTCATGCGGTCCCCTCGGGTTGCGATGCGATCCCGGAAAAAGCCAGCTCGAGAATCGGACACTACTACACGCTCATGAACGGGAGCGCAAGAGTTCGCGTGCTTCCGCTGGCGGACGCCACCGTGAACCCCGACGACGACATGCGTCGCCGCGGCCCCACGCACTCGTCACCGCCCTTATGTTCAGTGAGACACTCCCGCCAGCACCGGAGGCCACCGTGAATGAGTCGATTCTGCGTGCCCACATCTCGCGGGCGCTCGATTGGGCCGATGCTCACGTCGACTTCGACACCGCCGTCTCCAACATGCCCGTCGAGCTCCGTGGAGCGAAGCCCGAAAAGGCGGCGCACACGCCATGGGAGCTCGTCGAGCATCTGCGCATCGCGCAGGAAGACATTCTCGACTTCTGCCGCAATCCCGACTACTGGGAACGGAACTGGCCCGACGAATACTGGCCGCCCACGCCGGCGCCGCCCGACGGCGAAGCGTGGTCACGCAGCATCGATGCCTTTCGGCGCGACAGGGAAGAGCTCAAGCGGCTCGCACTCGATCCGGATGTGGAACTGTTCGCCGCCATCCCGCACGGTACCGGCCAGACCTATCTGCGCGAACTGATGCTGGTGATCGATCACGACTCCTACCACGTCGGCCAGCTCGTGGGACTGCGGATCCAGCTCGGCTGCTGGCCGCCGAAGGAGTGAAGCGAGTGTAGCTGTCGGCGGCTCCACGCCGGGCGAGGCCGGCGCAGACGGTCAGTCTTCCACGACGGATTCGGTGCCATGCTGCTCTGGAGTCGCGGCGACGCTCGCGCGCCACGTGAGGTGCCACTCGCGCGTCTCGCCCGGTTCCAGCCACGCCGCATCGCGCCAGGCGCCCAGCGCCTCGCTCAGCGAGTCGGGTGAGCCGATGGATGGCGCGAGCGAGATGATGCGCGCCGAACGACGTTTGCCGAACGCACTCCATCCCGGTTTGCTGATGGAGACGGCCACGTGGCGGACTCGTTCGATGTCGAACGACACTTCGAGTCGCGCGCCCTCGGCCTCGACCGCAGCACGTCCGGCGCCGGGATCGAAGTAGATCCTGCACGCGTACACCCGCGCCACCGCATCGGGACGCGTGAGATCCACGAGCTTTCCACCGATCACCGCGCGCGGCCAGCGCAGGAACGCGCCGGGACCGCCCAGCTCCACGCCTTCCTGCGACCAGACGCGCGCACGCGAGCCCTCAGGCAGCACGAGTCGCGTGCTCTTCCCCAGCGGAAGAACGGCCTGGCCGGACCAGACGAACGGCAGACGATCGTCACCGTCGTTGCTGACGGCATACTGCATCTCCACCGAGCCGGAGTTGCTCACGAACACATCGCGTACGAAGCGGTAGGGCATGCGGCGCCCCTGCCAGCTCGTGCTGGCGAACATCCCATCCGGTCGCGTCTCCAGAGCGAACGTCGCTGGCTGCGACCAGAGCTCACCGTGATCCGGGAGGGAGAGTCCACCGTAGCGCGTGACATGCGACGGCAGAATGGAGGGCGCGATGTTCGGGAAAAGCTCGTCGTAGCCGCCGCCGTCCACGCGATCGTCGTACGGCGCACCGTCCACCGGCGCGTTCCTGCCCGCGAGCTCGCCACCCCAGAGCCACTCGCGCCCGGCGAACTCGAGTGAGATGATCTTTCCGCCCAGCGCCGGCACGATCACGGCCTTCGTGGTTCCGGCTCGCAGTTCGGCGGTCCCGAACGACGCGCCACGAGCCGGCGCCGGCGCGGTCATTCGATCGTCGCCGGATCGATGCCGCGTGTAGCGAAGATCCGGGCGACCGCCTCGCCGATCTTGTTGTTCGGCGTGCTGGCCCCGGCGGTGATTCCCACCCGCACCGGCCCTTCGGAAGGGAGCCACCCTGCCGTCTCGACTTCGCCGCTCGCCGCCTTCCCCGCCAGCTTGTGGCGGATGGTGCCGCGCTCCGGGTCGAGGCAGGTCGCATCCTCCACGTGGTACGTGCTCACCTTCTCCGCGCAGATGGCGGCGAGCGACATCGTGTTGCTGGAGTTGTAGCCGCCCACCACGACCATCACATCCAGCGGCTCCTCGAGCAGCTCCTTCACCGCATCCTGGCGTTCCTGCGTCGCGCTGCAGATGGTGTCGAACGAACGGAAATTCGCCTCGCGGTACTCGCTCCCGTGCGCACGTTCCATCGCGGCGCCCACTTCAGCGGCGATCGCGAGCGACTCGCTCGCGAGCATGGTGGTCTGGTTCGCCACGCCGATGCGCCGGAGATGCACATCGGGATCGAAGCCGGGCGACGCCGCGTGCGCGAAGCGCTGCAGGAAGGCCGCGCGATCGCCGCGCCCCTCGATGTAGTCGCACACGAGCTTCGCCTCCGACATGTCGCGCACCACGAGGAACGAACCACCCTCGTATTTCTCCACCTGCGACGCTGTCGCGCGCGTTTCTTCGTGGTAGTGCTTGCCGTGGATGAGCGCCGTGAAGCCGTCCTTCGCGTAGCGCTCCACGCGCTTCCACACGTTGAGCACCGAACCGCAGGTCGTATCCACCAGCACGCACCCGATTCCGCGCAGCGTCTCGAAGTCGCGGATCGCCACGCCGAACGCGGGGATGATCACCACGTCGTCCGGCTCGATGCACGAATAGTCGAAACGCGGGATGGCCTTCCCGCTCGCGATGCCGGGGTTCGCTCCACCGGCCGCCGCGCCGCCGTGCCCGGCGGAACCGTTCTCGCCGCCCACCGGCATCAGGATCTCCACGCCCATCGCGCGCAGCTTCGCGTTCACGTGCGGATTGTGGATTATCTCCCCCACCAGCACCACTCGACGACCGGGAAACTTGGCGCGCGCCTGATACGCGTAGTCGACCGCGCGCTCCACGCCATAGCAGAAGCCGAACTCGCGCGCCAGCCGCACCGTGGTGTCGCCGGCCGTGAGCTCGAACTCGCGCTCGCGCATGAGGTCCACCAGACGCCCCGAATAATCCGCATCCAGCGTCCCCTGAACCTCGGCCTTGAGCCCGAGTCCCTTACGGTAGTAGGTGATGGGTTCCGTCATGTACCATGAAGATAAGGGGGATCGGGACTCCCCGCTCCCTTCGCTTCACTTGTAGATGAGGTACGGCTTCACCATCTCGCTCCACTCCCTGGTTTCGCCATCCCAGCGGGAGAGCAGCGAGTCGATCCGCGCCGTGCCGGCGGTGTCGGCGAGCAACGCCTCGCGGAGTGCCGTGGTACCGGCCAGCCTGTCGAAGTGCGACGCCCGCCACTCCCACTCTTTCGCGTGACGCGAGTAGATGGCCTGCAGCAGATGCACGCCCACGCTCACCGGCTCGACCGCGTCGCGATCGGTGACTTCGATCTCGATCATCGGAATAGTCTTCCCTCCCCACTTCTGCCCCTCGTCGACCGTGCGTGAAGTGGAGTCGAAGTGGACGCCCGGGAGCCGCTCGGCGTTCAGCGCGGCGGCGATCGCGCCCGCATCGTTCAGCCAGCCGGCTCCCACGAGGCGGAACGGGCGGTCGGTGCCACGCCCTTCGCTCAGGTTGGTGCCCTCGAAGAACACGGTTCCCGTATAGAGGAGCGTCGCGTCGAGGTCGCGCAGATTCGGCGACGGGTTCACCCACGGGATGCCGGTATCGTCGAACCACATCGACCTGCCGTATCCCTGCATCGGCACCACCGTGACGTTTGCCTGTACCTGTCCCGTACCGGTGAGATAGCGCAGCAGCTCGCCCGGCGTGAGTCCGTAGCGCATGGCGACCGGGAACTGACCGACGAAGGAGCGTTGCGTGGTGTCCAGGATTCCGCCGCCGAAGCGGTCCGCGCGGATCGGATCGGGGCGATCCAGCACGATGAACGGCTTCCCTGCCTTCCCCGCCGCTGCCGCCGAGAGCACCATGGTCCACTCGAAGGTGTACACACGCGCGCCCACATCCTGGATGTCGTAAACGAGCACGTCGATGCTGTCGAGCATCTCGGGCGTGGGGACGCGAATGTCGCCGTACAGCGAATGGATCGGAATGCCGGTGGCGGAGTCCACGCTCGATGCGACCTTGGCACCGGCTTCCGCCGTGCCGCGCAGACCGTGCTCCGGACCGAAGAGCTCCACGAGATCGACGCCGGGTGCGCCATGGAGGAGGTCGATGGTGCTGCGCCCCGCCCTGTCGCGTCCCGATGGGTTGGTGATGAGACCGACGCGCTTCCCCTGGATCAGGTGCAGCGAGTCTCGCAGAAGCACTTCCACACCCGGCAGCACGGCGCCGGCCACGACGTTCCGCTCCGGATCGCCGCCCGTACCAGCAGCTCCATTCGAAGCGCCGCGTGCACACCCCTGGGCGGCACCGACGGTCGCTATCGCGGCGAGGACGATGGCTGGAATTCGAAGCATGATGGAAGCTCGCGTGAACGGTGATTCATCTTTGCCGCCGCGTGCCGGTAGCCCGCGCGCTGCGAGGAACCCCTAAAGCTGCAGTCGGAGGCGGCCCTTCGCCATGGTCGGGCAGGATATCTGGAAGCGCTGACCTCGCCCGACTAGCTTCAGCGCGTGCCGGATCCCGCCGACGTCGAAGCATCCCTGCCGCTCCTGCGCCCGAAGGCGCTCGTGAAGGGCGATGCCATCGGAGTCGTCGCGCCTTCGTACGCTCCGCGACCCGGCTGGCTGCTGCGCGGCATCAAGTCGCTCGAGCGCGCCGGCTTCCCCGTCATCCTCGATCCCGAGATCGCCGAGGGTCGCCACTTCACGCGCGTGGAGGACGAACGACGCGCCGAGAACTTCATGGGCGTTTGGCTCGATCCGCGAGTCAAGGCGGTGATCGGCGGAACCGGCGGCTACGGCGCCGTGCGGATGCTGCCCTACCTCGAGCCGGAGATCTTCCGCCGCAACCCGAAGCCATTCGTCGGCTACTCGGATGTCACGGCGCTCCACCTCTGGTTGATGCGCCGCTCCGGACTGCGCGTCTTCCACGGGCCGACGGTTGACGATCTGATCCCGTCCATCCGCGATCCAACGATGGCCTCGCTCCTCGCGGCGCTCACGGTGCCGCGTCCCGCGACGAAGCTCGGCCGCGGCATCGCGCGCGCGGTGCGCCCGGGACGCGCGGTCGGCCGTCTGATAGGCGGCAACCTTTCGCTCGTGCAGCAGACCATCGGCACACCGTACGAGATCGACACGAGGGGCGCCATCCTCTTCCTCGAGGAGACCCGCGATCCGATGAGCGTGCTCGACGAGCGGCTCGTACATCTTCGCGCGGCCGGCCTGCTGCGCAAGGTGCGCGGCATCGTGTTCGGCCAGCTTTCCATCGACCGCTCGGAGGAAGACGAGTTCGAGAACTTCATCCTGGACCTGCTCTCCGATCTGCACGTGCCGGTCCTCACGGACTTCCCCGCAGGCCACGAAGTTCCCAACATCACGGTTCCACTCGGTACCGAGGTAGAGCTGGTAGCGGAGGAAACGGGGGGCTGGCTCGCGTACGCGGAAGACGCGCTGAACGCCGCGTGAAAAGGGGTCAGGTACTTCAATGTAGAGGTCCAGGCAGCAGTGCTGCCTGGACCTCTACATTGAAGTACCTGACCCCGTCGTCTACGCCGCCCGGCGCGCCTCTTCGCAGTTCATCAGATAGTGGCGCGCGGCACTGGCGACATCGTCCGGAAGCGGACGCTTCGCGAAGTCGGAACGCGACACGCACACGAGCACCTGGTAAGCGGAGGCGTGGAGCTGGTGGTCGACGGCACTCATCACGTCGAAGTTGATCGTGAGAGAGCTGCGACCGATGTGGCTGAAGTACGTCACGACCTGGAGACGTTCATCGAGACGCGCCGGCGAATGGAACTCGGTGTGCATGACCTTGCGAGGGAGCCACATGTCATAGCGCTCGAACATGTCGCGAAACGGGAGGCCAAGCGCACGGAAGATCTCCGTTTCCGCGAGTTCGTAGAAGCGAATGTAGGCGCCGTAGCAGATGATGCCGGCCAGGTCGATGTCGCCCCAGCGCACGTACTCCTCGATGACGAACGGCTTCTTCATACGAACTGGATGACCCCGATCGAAGACTGAGTTCAGGAGCGCATCGTGGCGATGTGCTCGCGTTCTCCGAAATATCATCGCTCGGGGCCTGCAAACCCAGATCGGCCGCGCTCCCGGAGGAACGCGGCGCTGGTGGTACGCTTTCCCGTTTCGTCAGCGCTGGAGCGTTTCCCGAAGCTGCAGCGTCGACGTGTCGCGAGGCGTGGTCGCGGTGTCCGGCAGCGTCGTAGTGTCGCGCGGCGCTACTGAAGGCGACGGATTTCCGGACGACGCGCGCGGCGACGAAGCGCATGCCGCGACCAGAAATACGGTGACGATGATCACTGGATGAAGCGACTTCATGCGGATCTCCTGCTGTCGGGTATGTTGGAACACCGCCCGGCTCTTCTGGCAAGCTTCCGGCCACGGCGCCGCGCGGGGAGCGGAGTGCCCTGTAATACGTACCGTCCTTGCACCCTCCGCACGGCGGGGATAGACTTGTCTCCCCGTTTTTCGATTCGCGTAATGAGCAAGTCCAACGGCGTTCCCGCACTCGCCCAACCTTTCGTATTCATTGGCGAGCGACTCTGGCTCGACTTCATCAACACCGATGATGTCAGGAGAGGCGTTCGCGTGGATGTGCTGCGCGACTTCAATCTCCTCGTGCAGTGGCTGGAGGCGGCGACCGTGCTCGACGCCGAGCGCGCGGCCGGGATGCGACGCCGCGCGCGTCAGCAGCCGGCGGGTGCCACCGCGGCACTGGCGGATGCCAGGCGCGTTCGGGCCGCGCTGCGCGCGCTCGCCGAGCGTGGCGCCGCCGATATGGAAGTGCGAAACGATGTGGTGGCGGAAATCAACCGCGTGCTGGGACGAAGCGCCGGCACGCGACGCCTCGAGTCACGCGGCGACGGCTCGTTCGTGAGAAGCTTCGTGCCCGTTGGAGATGCCTTCGCGGGCCTCATGATACCGCTCGTGGAATCAGCCGCGGATGCGCTCATGCAGGGCGAGCTGTCGCGCGTTCGTCGCTGCGCCGACCCGCGCTGCCCCAGAGTTTTCCACGACAGCACCAAGAACGGCCGGCGCCGCTGGTGCGACATGTCGACGTGCGGCAACCGTGCGAAGGCAGCGCGACATCGACGGAAGCAGAACGGGGCACACTGATTGCCAGCGGGGGTATTGCAAACTACTCCAACGAGGATCGCGCGATGCCAGGCACCCGGTCGGCACGAAGATCACAGGCACTCTTCGCGAGCGGCGCACTTCTGCTCGCTGCCGCGTGCGCGACATCGCCGCGTGCGACTCGCACTCCCACTCCCACATCGAGTGCATCGCAGGTGCAGCGCCTCGATGACGCCGACTTCCGCGCATTGGGTCAGGAGCCCGGCTGGCTCATGGACATCGCGAACGGCGACAAGATCCTTCTCGTGATGGACTATGGCGAGCGGCGCCTGGAGTTTCCGTACGCTGCACCCGACACCACCTCTGGCCGCGACGTCTACGACATCACGGCGTCGGGCCACCACCTGCTGGCGGTGATAGAAAAGAAGCCGTGCAACGACTCGATGAGCGGCCGCCCCTTCGTGGCGACGGTGACCGTCACCGTGGATGGAAAGGAGTACAACGGCTGCGGTGGTCCACCAGGATCAGGTAGCTGATGCAGAGGGCCCGGCAGCGTCGCTGCCGGTCCCTCTGCATCAGCTACCTGATCCCGCCGTTTCTTCAGTGCTCCATCACCGCGAGCGCGGCGGGCTGCTTGATGTAACCCATCTCCAGCGCGTAGTCCACGAGCTTCTTCTGCAGGATGCGGCGGCCGCGGAAGAGCCGCGACTTCACGGTTCCTTCCGGAATGTCGAGCACCGCCGCCACTTCGGCGTAGCGCAGCCCGTGCAGATCGCTCAGCACCACGGCGGTGCGATACTCCTCCGGCAGCGCGTCGATCGCCTGCGTCACTTCTTCGTCCACGAACGAGTCGTAGAAGCGACCCTCGGGATCGGCCTCGCCAACCACCTCGCGCGACGAGCCGCTCTCGGACTCCTCTGCCAGCGGCAGCTCGCGAGCGTCGATGCGACGCTTGCGACTGACGAAGATCCGGTAGAGGATGGTGAACAGCCATGCGCGCGCGTTGGTACCGAGCTGGTACTGCTCCCAGCGCTCGAGCGCGCGCAGCATCGTTTCCGAGACGAGATCCTGTGCCTCGTCGCGGGAGCGCGAGAGCTTGAGCGCGAAACTGTACATCGCGTCGAGATGCTCGAGCACCTCACCCTCGAAAAGTTTTCTCCGTTCACGGGTACTCGCCTGCGTCGACGGAGCATGCATCGCGATTCCAGCCGCGCCGTCCATCGCCGTTACACCCGCTCTTTCATTAGCCGCCATGCGGATCATCGATATTCCCCCTCCCGCCGTTCCGCACCGCTCACACTCGCGCGCGGAGTCTCGTGCAACTGGGAAGTCACGTAGCGCCTCAGCTCCGCAGCCACCCCTGCCAGTACCGTAGAGTCTTTCTTTACCCTCGACATGAAGAATGCCCCTTCGAGGGTGGCGACGATGAACCTGGCTATCCGCTCCGGATCGCTGTCGCTCGCCAGCCGCGAGCGCGCCTCCCAGAGCAACGCCTGAAGCTGCGCCGTCCAACCATCGAAGACTGCGTCCACCTG
The DNA here is from genome assembly GCA_044463985.1 of Gemmatimonas aurantiaca. Lineage (GTDB taxonomy): Bacteria > Gemmatimonadota > Gemmatimonadetes > Gemmatimonadales > Gemmatimonadaceae > JADGGM01. The sequence continues at coordinate 49,017 of JBIQLU010000002.1, forward strand.
CTTTCTGAATCCCTCGTGCTGCCTCACCATCTCGGCGGCCAGTCCGCCGCACGGGCCCGCCACGCTTTGGTCGCACCCCTGATCGCTCGCCACGACCCAATCCAGAAAGCGCCCCAGACGCTCCACCGGATCGACCAGAGGATCGCGAAGGATCGTGAGCCCATCGTCAGCGAAGGATTCGAACTGGTGACGCAGCACCGCGTACCCCAGCTCTTCCTTGGATTTGAAGTAATGGTAGAAGTGCGCCTTCCCGCACAGCCCGGCCTCGCGGATGACGTCGTCCACCGAGGTCTGCTTGAACCCCTGGCTGGTCATCACGGCCGTAGCGGCATCGACTATCTGTGCGCGGCGATCTCCCATGGGCCGAATATTAGGACTATCCAGTCCTAATGTCAACCCGGCCCTGTCAGAACCGTGTAAGCTCTGTGTCCATAATTCGTTAGGACACCTGGATCAGCCTGTTTCCCACCGCGAACCAGGCACCGCATACGGAGTGATTTGGACCGGCCCGTCCACCCGCCATCAGCGCCGCCGGCGCCGCCCCGTATTCCGAACCTTCCTGCGCCGCGGACGCGCCTCCAGCTCCTCTACCTCGGCCGCGGTCCATGGCCGGTCCAGCAGCTCCTGCAACTCCTCGAGCGTCGCCGCACGCACCGCGCCACGCTGCCCGCGCGTCACCACATATCGCAACGGCCGATCCAGCTCCGGAAGCTCGGATGCCACCAGTGTCCGCGCCATCTTCTCGGGGAGCCGCAGCCGAGCGACGCCCGCACCGTCCTCGAGATCGTAAGCGATCGCGACCTCCTTTCCGCGCAGCACTACGTGCGACGGAAGCGCTTCCAGCTCCGCGCGCTCCGCCGGTGCTATCGTCGCCAGCGGATCCAGCGTCAGATCCGCCGCGCGGAAGCCGGCCAGCGATCGAACTTCCTGCTCGTCGAGCCGCTTCCTGTACGCAGCCGCCAGATCCTCGAAGCCAAGGCGCGGAGTGCGCCCCCCGGAGCGCCGGTACAGCTCGCGCACCGTCTCGATCGCGGCATGGTTGCGCTTCACCGCCGGATGGCGCGCCTCGCCCCGCGCGAGCGCCGTGGCCAGCGCACTGCGCGCGGCGTCCACGAGCTCCGGCGGGAAGTCCTCCACCGCCTCGCGCTCGCGGCCCAGCTCGAAGCCGTAATACTCCAGCGTCCTCTGCACCGCCAGCGGGTGGTTCTTGCGGTGCGGCTCGTACACCAGCTCGGGCGCTCCGTACGTGGCGTGACGCTTTATCCGATCGAACGAGATCTGCGTTCCCTCGATCGATGCGCGCGGGATTCCGAAGCGGTCGGCGAAGTAGCGCAGGGAGCCCGCCACCGCGCCCCAGCTCCCGCACACGCTCGTGCGCGACACGCGCGCCTCTTCTCCACTCGCGGTCCGCTCGCCGATCACCAGATCGAAGGGCATGATCCGCGCGAGCAGCTCGGCGAACTGCCCCAGCACGCGATCGTCAGCGTACGGCATCTGCTCGGGGAGCGTGAGCCCCAGCGATCGGTAGATGCTCGCCATGCCGAGCGCCGCATCCTCCACCGCCTTCACCAGCGCCCCGCGCTCTTCCGCCCACTCGAATATTCCATCGTCGAACAGGTGACGCGGCAGTCCGTACACCTCGCCGATGTAGCCGTGCAGGCGGTATGCGTCGGCGTAGAGGTTGTACGCGGTGAGGTGATCGCTTCCCGGGACGATCACGCCGTCCAGATCGCGCTCATCGCGCGTCATCCTGTGCAGCGACTCGATTGACGCCGCCACCGCGACGTACGGCACGAGCTCATCTTCGCCGTGCACTATCAACTCGGCCCACGCACGCTCCACCGGAAGCGATTCCACCTGCGCGCCGTACGCCGACAGCCGACCGTGCTCGATGATCCCGCGACTCTCGAGGAGTCGCACGGCTTCGCGGTATGCCGCGCGATCGAGCGGTACCGGCAGATCCAGCTCGTCGGCGCGCACTCCGAGCGCGGCGCAGGTGAGCGCCACGCGCTCCGAATCGCCCGCGAGCTGAAACTCCGGCTCCGTGGGCGTGAGCGAGTCGAAGTCGATGCGCCTGTCGCTCAGGATGAACACGCGCCCGCCCTCCACGCGACCGTGCACGCGTCCCGCCATCTGCAGGATCTCGTTGGCGCCGAGGTGCAGCCGCGTGAGGACGTTCTTTCCGCCCTCGATGATGTTGGTGAAGCGCGTATCGTCGATCACGACGGTGTCGAGTCCCTGCACGTTGAGCGCGCTCTGACCCGCCGCCGTCATCGCGAGCAGATACGGCTTCCGCGCCTCGCCGGAAAGGAATGGACGGATCACGCTGATCGGTTCGCCGCCGTGGTAGAACGCCGTCGTGATGCGCGGCCAGCGATGCTCCACGTAATCCGCCACTTCCTCCACGCCCGCGCGCGTCGGGAGAAAGACTCCCACGCCGTGCCGCTCGCGCTGCACCTGCGCGAGGAACCGCTCGTCGAGGAAGGCGAGCGGCGGCTTGCTCACCACGCGCACTTTCGCCGCGCGCGCCGGGTCGAACGCGTACGTCTCGAGCACCGCGGCCGATCCGAGGTAGCGCGCATAGAACTGCGGATCCACCGTGGCCGACAGCCACACGAAACGACACCCCACTCGCTTGCCGAGCGCCAGGCAGAGCTCCAGCTCCGCCGAAGTCTGGTGGATCTCGTCGACGACCAGCGTGTCGCGTTGCGTGATGTCGCCATCCTGGAACCAGCGCCGCGCGATTCCCGTGGTGACAATCACAACGTTCCACGAGGGCGTCTCCGGCGTCGCCTCGCGTTCGCGATTCACCACTCCCACTCGGAGATCCTTCAGCGCCAGGATCGTTTCGGAGATCGGCCGGATGGCGAGCGTCTTCCCGGTTCCGGTACCCGCCACTATGCCGAAGCCCTTCCCTTCCGCCGCCAGTCGTCGGATCTCGGCGCCGTGCTCCCGCTCCAGGAGCGTGTCGATGTGCAGCCCGAGCGCCATCTCGATCGTCTCGCACGCCGCCCTCGTGGGGGCGATGACCACGATGCGGCCGCCAGGCGGCTCCGCGGCGAGAAATGCCTCTCTATCCGTTGGCAGGTATCTGTCGCGGATTTCGCGTATGGTCATGAGCGGGTCCAGGTCGAACTGCCGAGGGTACTCCTGCAATCGAGTGCAGGAAGTATACGGGCGGTACGGCAGG
>JBIQLU010000002.1:52306-73382 GCA_044463985.1 Gemmatimonas aurantiaca
CTGCCGAGGGTACTCCTGCAATCGAGTGCAGGAAGTATACGGGCGGTACGGCAGGACTAGAGCGTGCCGTGTGCGGGCCGCCGCCGCGCCGGACCCGACGAGGGCCTGCGAGCGGCTGGCTCACGTGGGCTCCGCATCGCAGGTGGATCGTTCCGGCGTGCGGCGGGCTGCGCTGGCTCCGCCCGCGGCTTCACTTCGCGCGGCTGCCGCGTGCGTGGCTGCTCCGCGCGTGGCTGCTCGGTGCGCGGCTGCTCCGTACGCGGCTCCGCGGTCCGTGGCTTCGTCTCCCGGACATCCGGCCGTCTCGGTTCCGGCCGCGCCTTAGGATCGGAGGAAGAGCGATCATCCCCGGTGCGCGGCGTGCTCGCCGGGTCGCGCCTGGTGGCGGGTGCGGGCGCGGACGTGTCACGCGTGCGCAGCGGCCTCAGATTGGGCGGCGTGTCGCCTTCGTTCCGCGTCGCACCCTCTCGCACGGCGTCGCTCGCCTTCCCGCTCTCGTTCACCAGAGGGAGCAGCCCGGGGACGCGAGCCGGCGCACGGCCACCCGCCCCATCGCCCACATCTTTCCCGAACACCACTCTGGCGTTGGGCGGCCGGCGGCGGATGGCGGTCGAGCAGTCCGTCGGCGCGGGCTGCCGCGCCGCCGGGACTCCGTCTATCCAGATCCGACACATGCCGGGCGGCGGACGATGATCGGCCGGGACTCCTCCCTCACCCGTGTCCGCCGGATTCCGCCCACCCACGACGCCCTGCGCCGCGAGCGGAGCCGCGGCGGCCAGCAGCAGGATGAGCAGGATGCGTATCATCGGTCCTCCAGTACGAGCGGAATGCAGCGCCTCTGGAAGTGCACGCCCGGTGCCATGGAGACGACCGGGCTACTTGACTGCAAAGCTTTATCAGACAACGGCTTACCAATCGGACAATCAGCCCGGCGGCGGGAGTGTCCCCGCCTCTGGACAGCACATTCCGGTTTTTCGGACCCTCCGGCTCTCCCGCATTCCGCCCCGCCCCGTCAATCTCCGAACGATATGCCCGTAGCACGGGCCGTCAGTACGATGTCCCCCTCGGGATCGACTCGTTTGGTGGTGGTCAGTACCTGCGCGATCGGGATCGTCACTATGTGCGGCGACTGGAGCGCCACCATGTGCCCGAACTTCCCTTCCGCCACGGCACGGACGGCGGCACCGCCGAAGCGCGTGGCCAGCAGCCGGTCGTAGCCCGTGGGCATCCCGCCGCGCTGGAGATGCCCGAGCGTGAGCGATCGGCATTCCTTGCCGGTGCGGTTCTGGACCTCGCGCGCAATCTTGTTGGCCACGCCACCCACCCGACGCTCCTGCCCCGGCAGCGACTCGCCGATGCTCGACTCCTCGCCGCCCACCGGGAACGCTCCCTCTGCCGCCACCACTATCGAGAAGTGTCTGCCGGCGCGGTCGCGCGCCATGATCTTCTCGCAGACGCGATCGACGTCGTACGGTATTTCCGGGATCAGAATGACATCGGCGGTCCCGGCGAGGCCGCTGTAGAGCGCTATGAATCCCGCGTGCCGCCCCATCACCTCGAGCACGATCACCCGATCGTGACTCTCGGCGGTGGTATGCAGCTTGTCGATCGCCTCGATCGCGGTGTTCACTGCCGTGTCGAACCCGAAGGTGTTGACCGTCCCGCTCACGTCGTTGTCGATGGTCTTCGGCACGCCGACGATGTTGACGCCGCATTCGAAGAGCCGTTGGCCGATGGCGAGCGAGCCATCACCGCCGATGGTGATTATCGCGTCGATGCCGAGATCGCGCGCGCGAGCGATCATCTCTCCCGAGCGATCGATCTCGACGATCGTCCCATCGGGCTGGCGAATCGGATAGTGGAACGGGTTGCCGCGGTTCGTGGTGCGCAGGATGGTCCCGCCGAGGTGGGCGATGCCGCGCACCGACTCCTTCGTGAGCGGAACCACCTCATCCTCGCCGAGCAGGCCGGCGTAGCCGCGCTTGATACCCAACACCTCCCAGCCGCGGTTGACGGCAGAGAGCACGGCGGCCCGAATTACGGCGTTCAACCCGGGGGCATCGCCGCCGCCGGTGGAAAGAGCGATTCGCATAATTGAAGATGACTGCTGGATGGGAGCTGGCGCCGGACGCGCGGCGGTGCTCGAGTGCGGCAACTGCGCGCGCAGCCGCGCCGGGCTATCGACCCACGAGCCGGGCGATGGTGTTCATGATCTCGCCGGGCTTCGCATGCCTTCCGAGCTTCGACTTCTCGAATATCGGCGCGCCGTCGAGTGTAACCTCGAATCGCCCGCCGCGCGAAGGGGTCAGCTCGATCCCGGCCTGGGGATACGCCTCACGGATCTCGGCGGCCAACCTGACCGCCCGCGGTTCGTAGTTTCAGAGCGTGCAGTACTCGATCGAAATGTTCATGTCCGAGCAGGCTGAATGGTGTGACTGCGCGATCACGAAAGCTACTGCTTTCGGATCTCCTTCGCAGCGGCATCTATCGCGTTGATCACGCGGCTCTCGGCCTCGACCCGGCGACGAGCTTCCAGCGCCGGAAGGCTCGACTCCTGCCCGAGCGTTCCGAGCGCGGCGGCTGCCGCGGCGCGGCTGTAGAAGTCGGGCGCATTCAGCACGGGCTCGATCGCCGCAGCCGCCTCGGCCTGCCGGCCACTCTTCAATGCCTTGCTCGTGATCGACGCCACCGCCGCCTGACGGGTGCGGCGCTCCACCCGCGGTTCGAGCCACGGAAGGAGCATGTTCCACGCTTCGGGCGTGTCCACGAACTCGAGAGCGCGCACGGCGCTCGTGCGCTCGATATCGAGCCACGAATCGCGCTGGAGCGTGGCGCGGATCTCGGAGAGCGCAGCGGTGGGTGCGACGTGCGCGAGCGAGACGAGCGCGGCGCCGCGTACGAAAAGTGAGGAGTCGGAGCGCGCCAGATCGTCGAGACGCGCTTCCACATCCGGGTGCGCGAAGGCCGCGAGCGATGTCGCAGCGCTCTGGCGCACTCTCGCATCGCTGTCGGCCGAGGCGGCGATCAACGCTTCGATCGCCGTCGTGGCCAGCGTGGAATCGCGTGCGGCGCCGGCCGTGGAATCCGGCCTCGCGGAATCCCCAACCGCGAAGCGCTGCAGCGCGGCGGCCGCCGCTTCGCGTACGGCCCAGAACGCGTCGTCGCGTGCGGCGGCGGCGATCGCCATCACTGCCATCCGCTCCGAAGTGCGCTTCGAGAGAAGATCGACGGCCTCCAGCCGACCGGTCGCTTCGTCGTCGTGCTCGAGCTGGTAGCGGAGCATCACCGTGGGACGCGGAAAGTCGTGCGCCTCGAGCACCCAGCCGCCGTCGTTCCAACCGATGGCGCGTGGCTCCGCGGGAAGCGAGAGCGTCAGCGTCGACTCCCGACCGTGGACCGGCATCGTCCCGCGCACGGGGCCGGCGTCGGTCAACACCTTCACATCCACGTCGGCGTCGAAGATGCCGGTCATGGAGTCGACCTGCTGCACCTGCTCGGCGCGCAGCGTGAGTCGGCGGTCGGTGGAGTCGTACGAATATGAAACGCGGAACTGCGGGACGCCGGCGCCGTACACCCACTGATCGAAGAAGCGGTGGAAATCGCGGCCGGTCGCGGCCTCGAACGCATCGCGCAGATCGGCGCTCGTGACGTTGCCGTACGCGTGCTTCGTGGTGTAGCGGTTCATCGCCGTCCAGAAGAGCGAATCGCCGAGCTGGTGCCGCAGCATCTGAAGCACCGAGGCACCGCGCGGGTAGATGTGGCCGCTCAGAAAGAGCTCGAGCGGATCCACCTTCCACCTGCTCCACACCAGCGGACGGCGCGTGCGCGCGTCGGCGGCGATCGTCTCCTGCCGCGCGGCGAGGCGGTCTACCGCACCCTCGTCCTTCCCGTGCGCGGTTTCGCGATACGTCTGCTCCATGAACGTGGCGAATCCCTCGTTGAGCCACGCATCGGCCCAGCTCTCGGTGGTGAGGAGATCGCCGTACCACTGGTGTCCCAGCTCGTGCGTCACGAGTCCTTCGGCGTTCGCCTGGGGCTCGGCCCACGCGGGATGCAGAATGCCGTCGTCCGCCTGTGTGGTGGCGGTGACGTTCTCCATCCCGCCGAAGATGTAGTCCGGTGCAACGATCTGGTCGTACTTCACCCACGGATAGGGGACGCCGGTCTTCTCGCTGAACACGCCGACCGCGCGCGGAGTGACGCTGAAGCCGCGCCATGCGGCGCTCACCGAATCGGGATACGTCCAGTATCCCACGGGTACATCACGCCATCTGTCCTGCAGCACCGTGTAGTTGCCGGTGACGGCAGTCATGAGATAGGTGGACGCGGGCTTTTCCAGCTTCCAGTGCCACTCGACTTCGTTTCCGACGGCGCGCGAGCCGATGAGCTTCCCGTTCGACAGCGCGCGCTCGCCCTTCGCCGTACGGATGTACATCTCCCACGTGGTCTTGTCGTTCGGCTCGTCGTAGGTGGGAATCCAGTAGCGAGTATCGATCATCTCGCCCTGCGTCCAGACGACATGCCGCCGGTCGACGAAGTACGCGCCCTTCTTCGGTCGAACGCTCTCGTACGCGATGGTGATGTTCGTGCGGCTGCGCGGTGCCAGCGGCGAAGGTAGATGGACGGTGAGCGTGCGCCCATCGTAGTCGTGTATCAGCGCCCGACTACCGGCGCCGGTTATCGCGGAGAAGGTCATCCCGACGGCGTCCAGCGCGACGGCGGAGATGGCTGTATCGAGCGCGGCGAGGGTGACGGTAGTAGTGCCCTCCACCGCGTGCCGGTCCCAGTCGAAGCGAACGTGCACGATCTGGTGCTGCAGGTCGTAGCTGCGAGCGCGCGGTGGATGTGCGTCGCCTTCGGGGGGCGGGCCCCATGGCACGATGGGAAGCGATCCGAATGGCGGAACTCTGTACGACGCCATGGTGTCCGGCACTACCGCCACCACACTCTCCGCGGCCGCTTCGGGCAGCACGGGAGACACCGGTGGCACCGATGGCTCCGGCTTCAACGGCGGCACGGGACGCGACGAGCGCGCGCAGGCTGCCAGAAGAACGATCGGAACGATGAAGCGTGCTTTCACTGGGGGGCCTTTCGGATAGATCGGGTTGGAATCGCAACGCTACGGTAATGGTAGCGCCGGCTCCGCGTGGTATATAACCCCTCGACCCAACGAGGGAGGAAGCATGCTGCATCGTCGCATGGGGCACACGCTCATCGAGCTCGCCATCGCGCTCGCGATCATGGCGATACTGCTGAGCATCGCTGCGCCGCGCCTCGGCACGCTGAGAGACCGGGCCTCGGTGCGCAGCGCGACCACCGAGCTCGCGGCCATACTCTCATCCGCGCGCCGCGCGGCCATGCTGCGTTCGACCGGCGCGATGGTGGTGATCGATGAGGCACGCTCCACGGCGAGCGTGATAGTGGGAAGCGACACGATACTGGCGCACGACGCCGGCGCGGAGCTCGGTGTGACCATCACCGCCACACGCGACACGGTGCTCTACGGGCCGAGCGGGCGAGGGTGGGGCGCGAGCAACACATCCATCGTCGTCGCACGCGGCCGGTGGTCCGACACACTGTTCGTGTCGCGCCTGGGGAGGATACGGTGACGAAAATCACGCACCTCATTGCAGTCGTGACCCGGGGTTGGCATCTTGAACTGCGGACGTGAGACGATGCCGACCGTTCTCAGAAGGGGCCCGTATCGTTTCTTCTTCTATTCAGGCGATCGGACCGAGCCACCGCATGTCCACGTCGAGCGCGACTCTCTTCGCGCCAAGCTCTGGCTCACGCCCGTGAGACTGGCGGAGAATAACGGATTCAGCGCGGTCGAGGTCAATCGCCTGCGCCGCCTCACGGCAGAGAATCTCACGACGTTATTGAGGAGTTGGCATGACTACTTCGCCGATTGAGCATCAGATTCCGCTGGCGCGGCAAGTCGCCGTTAGCGACACGGCTATCGTTGTCGAGCTGGTCGACGGCCGGACCATCGCCGTCCCGCTATCCTGGTATCCACGCCTTTCGCATGGCACCAGAGAGGAGCGCGCGAACTGGAGACCGATTGGCGGCGGCGAAGGAATTCACTGGCCCGACCTCGACGAAGACATCAGCGTCGAGAACCTGCTGAGCGGTAAGCGCTCTGGTGAAAGCGACAGCTCGCTTCAGCGGTGGCTGGCGTCTCGCCGCTAGCTGCTGAACGATGGGGTCAGGTACTCAATTGTAGAGGTCCGGGCAGCGTTGCTGCCCGGACCTCTACAATTGAGTACCTGACCCCATCGTTCAGCCGAAGAAGCCCGGGAGATTCGGACGCATCATTATCTGAGCGGCGAAATCGGCGAGCTGACGCAGATAGTCGGCAGCCTCCCCATCCACGGTGGGGAGTATCCGCTTCAGCTCCACCGAGCAGGCGCGCAGCGCGCCGTTCTCCCGCGCGGAAAGAAGTCCTGTAGCGAGATACGACTCGATGCAGTCGGAGGCGCTGTCCACCAGGAGCTCGACGTCCACCTCCTCGTCGATGTCCTGAAGCCCATCCGGCCTGGCAGCTTCGGTGAATTCCGCCCAGCGCGCACGCAGCGTATCGATCGTACTCAAGAGCCGTCTCTCGCTCGCCCCATGGGCCGGGAGGTGCAAAGGTGAGGGACGCGAAGCGACCGTTCGATCGGTTCGCGCCGGCGCCGGCGCCGACTCCCGAATATCTAATCACATGGGGCACGCCTCACCATCCAGACGGACGGGCGCCTCCACGGCGTGCAGCACCCGCGCGGTCACCACGCCGGCGGTCATCGCGCCGCTCACGTTGATGGCCGTTCGTCCCATGTCGATCAGCGGCTCCACGGAGATCAGTAGTCCAGCCAGCGCCACCGGCAGATTGAGCGTGGAGAGCACCAGGATCGCCGCGATCGTGGCGCCGCCCCCCACTCCCGCGATCCCGAAGGAGCCGAGCGTCACCACCAGCACCAGCGTGGCCAGAAACCCGGGCCTGGTCGGGTCTATCCCGGCGCTCGGCGCGATCATCACGGCCAGCATCGCCGGATAGAGCCCGGCGCAGCCGTTCTGCCCTATAGTGGCCCCGAAGCCGGCCGCGAAGTTCGCGATGCTCGGCGGCACGCCCAGCCTGGCCACCTGCGCTTCCACGTTCAGCGGAACGGTGGCGGCGCTCGAGCGCGACGTGAAAGCGAAGGTGAGCACCGGCCACGCCTGAGTGAAGAAGCGGCGAGGGCTCACCCCTGCACCGGCCAGCAAGCCTGCGTGCATCAGCAGGATCAGCGCGAGACCGACGTAGGATGCAGCCACGAAGCCGGCCAGGTTCAGGATGTCCTGCAGACTGGAGCCGGCTACCATCTTGATCGTGAGCGCCAGCACGCCGTACGGAGTCAATCGAATCACCATCCGCACCAGCCGCATGACCAGCCGCTGGATGGTGTCGATGCCGGCAACGATCCGGCTTCCCACCTCGGGGCTCTCCCTGCGAAGCTGGAGCCCCGCGATTCCCAGGAGGCTGGCGAAGAGCACCACGCTGATGATCGAGGTGGGGTGCGGGCCCGTGAGCTCGGCGAATGGATTGGTGGGGATGAACGACAACAGGAGCTGGCGTACGCCAAGCTGCGCGACCTCACCCGTACGAGCGGTGAGCGCCATTCCTCGCTCGAGCTCGCGGGCACCCTGCACCAGTCCGTCCACCGACAGCCCAAAGAGTCGCGTCACACCCGCGCCGATGAGCGCCGCACCCGCGGTGGTGAGGAGCAGAACCGCCAGAACGCCGGCGCCCATCCGCCCGAGTGCCCGCGCGTCGTCCAGCCGTACGATGCTCCCCAGGATCGAGACGAGAATCAGTGGCATCACGATCATCTGGAGCAGCCGCACGTAGCCGCCACCCACCAGCCCGATCCACGCGACAGTATCCTGGACGACCTCGCCGCCGAAGCCGTACACCTTCTGCAGTCCCGCGCCCGCAAGCGCGCCGAGGACGAGCGCAAGCAGTATCGTTCGTCCGAGCTGGGCGCCATGCGCGAGACGCCGGCCGAGCCAGATGCCGAGAAGCACGAAGATGGTGAGATTGAGAAGGAGCTGCGGGATCATGATGGATGCCGGCGGGGGGGGGAGAGAGATCGGTCGAGGTCGAGTCCGGAAAACAAAAAGGGCCCTCCCGTGAGGGAGGGCCCGATGGATCAGCAAGGCTGGCGATCGTCCCGATCGCTACACCGTCACCGGTGTACACGCCTGCCCATCGGCCTCTCCCGGAGGAGAGCCGCACATACAACAGCGCATGGAGGGGCAGGACGTGATCATGTGGCCAGCTTTGCGAACGGAGGGAAAAAAACTCCCTGAAGACTCGGACAGTCGAGGCTAACCGTCGACGTGCCCGCGGTCAAGCCTTCGCCCGTTGTCTTCCGAAGGCGGGTTGCCGGCCCCATCATATAGCTCCGGAAGCACCGCGGACGCGAAGCGGGCGTGTGCGGCAGTGCGCAGTCGAAGTCGGTGCATGATCTCACCTACCTCTCAGGAGACTCGTATGGCACAGCGAATTCGCCGTTTCGGCGTGGGACAGACCGCCAAGGTATTCGGGATCCTCTATGCCATCATGGGGCTGATCTTCGTGCCGATCTTCGCGCTCGTCGCGGCCTTCGCTCCGCAGAAGGAGGCAGTCGGCTTCGGCTTCGGCTTCGCCATTGCCCTCCCTGTGATGTATGGCGTCATGGGCTTCATCTCCGCCGCCATCGGCTGCGCGATCTACAACGCCGTCGCCGGATGGGTGGGGGGTATAGAAGTGGAAATCGGCGGCGAAGCCGTCTGATTCCGACGGAGGGGTCAGGTCCTCGATGTAGAGGTGCCGTGAGCGACGCTCACGGCACCTCTACATCGAGGACCTGACCCCTCCGTCTGCTTTCCTATCCCCTCCCGCCCCATTACCTTGCCTTGGTTAGCGATTCGAGTCCGCCCTGCGTGACTCTGAAGCACACCTTTTCCACGACCACATGCGCTTCGAGCACCCCGGCGACGAGGTCCGCGGACCTCGGATATCGAACTTCGCTGCTCTTGTCGCGCGCCGGCCGGCCGGCGGAGTGCGCCACCCCAACCACGCGTGAAAGAGTTCACTCCGAGCGAGTGGGCACTCATCTTGGGTAGCTCCAGCGGCTTCGGCCTGGCCACGGCGAAGGCGCTCGCGAGTCGGGGGATGAGCGTGTGCGCCATCCACCGCGACCGGCGTGGTGCCATGCCTCGTATCGAGGCCGCCTTCGACGAAATCCGATCGCACGGCGGCGGGTTCCTGGCGCTCAACATCGATGCACTGAGCGCCGACGGGCGGAGCACAGCGCTCGACTCTCTGAAGGAAGCGATGGGCGCCGGGGGCAAGGTGCGCGTTCTCCTTCACTCCATCGCGCTCGGCAATCTCAAGCCCGTGGCACCGGTGCATCCGGACGTTGCGGATGATACGAACTACGGCGATGCGCTCGTCGACGACGAGGACATGGCGCGCACCATCTACAGCATGGGCACGAGCCTGCTCAGTTGGGTGCAGGATGTATTCGCCCGCCGCCTCTTCGCAGCGGACGCCCGCGTGTTCGGGCTCACGAGCGAGGGAAATCAGGTGGCATGGCGCGGCTACGCTGCGGTCTCGACCGCGAAATCCGCGCTGGAGGCTGTCTCGCGCTCGATAGCGGTGGAGTTCGCGCCGTACGGCATCCGCTCCAACATCCTCCAGCCCGGAGTCACCGACACGCCCGCGCTGCGCGTCATACCGGGCAACGAGCGGATGCGTGAGGTGGCGGCACGGCGAAATCCGTTCGGCCGCCTCACCCGCCCCGAGGATGTGGCTGCCCTCATCGCTCTCCTCTGCCGTCCCGAAGCCGCCTGGGTCAACGGCGCGATCATACCGGTGGACGGGGGCGAGCGGATCGCTCCCGCCTGACGCAAGGCAAGGAAGAAGGAATGTTACAGATACACGGGGTAGGCCACTTCCACCCCGAGAACGTCATCGACAACGCGTTCCTGGAATCACTCGACATCGGCACCACGGACGAGTGGATTCTGGAAAGGGTGGGCATCCGGGAACGTCGAACCGTGCTCTCGCTCGACTACATCCGCGATACTCGCAACGCCGATCCGCGTGCATCCTACGAAGCATCAGCGTACACGAACGCGCAGACCGCCGGCCGCGCATCGCGCGTGGCGCTCGAACGGGCGGGACTCGAACCCGGCGACATCGGCATGGTGATCGCGGGCGGCTGCTCGCCGCAGTACCTGACGCCCGCGGAAGGGTGCGCCGTGGCTGCCGAGCTGGGAATTCAGTCTCCCGCGTTCGATGTGAACTCGGCGTGTTCCACGTTCGTGGCGCAACTGAACTTCCTCGGGAGAATGCGTCCGGAAACCCTTCCGGATTTCATCCTCATCGTGAGTGCCGAGAACAACACGCGCGTGGTGAACTATTCCGACAGAGCCACGGCCGTTCTCTGGGGCGACGGAAGCAGCGCGGCCGTGGTGTCGCCGCGCGTCCCTTCCGGAGTGGAGGTTCGCCGAACGACGTTCACGTCGGATCCCTCTGGCTGGGACAACGTCACGATCCCCACCGGCGGTTTCTTCCAGCAGGAAGGATCTGCCGTGCAGCGCTTCGCGATTCGCAAGACGGCCGCCACGGCCGAGGAGCTCCTCGCGAAACGCGATGCGGATCGGGACGTGGAGCCCTGGTTCATAGGCCACCAGGCCAACCTCACGATGCTCCGCTCCGCGGCCACCCGCGCTGGAGTCGCGGAGGAGCGCCACCTGTTCAACGTGGACTACTTCGGGAACTGTGGCGCGGCCGGTGCACCGGGCGTACTCTCGCAGAACTGGGATCGCTTCGCGGCGGGGGACAGGCTCGCACTCGTAGTGGTGGGCGCCGGCCTCTCGTGGGGTGGCGCGCTGATCACGTTCTCCGGGGAAGAAGCCGAATGAAATACGCGGAGTACCTTGCCAGGACGAGCTTCTCGAAGGAGGAGCTGCTCGCCATCGCGTGGGGCACGCTCGTGGACGATCCACCCTCGAAGGACTTCGGGGTGCTCCCCGCGCCGCCGCTCCTGATGTTCGACCGCGTCACCGAGATCCGGCGCAATGGCTCGCGCGGCGCGATCGTGGCCGAGCAGGACGTGCACTTCGACGAGTGGTTCTTCCAGTGTCACTTCCGCCTCGATCCGGTGCAGCCTGGCTGCCTCGGAGTGGATGCCATCTGGCAGCTCCTCGGTCTGTACTGCTCCGCCGCGGGATCGAAGGGGATCGGGCGCGCACTGGGCTGCAAGGAGATAGAGTTCTCGGGTCAGATCCGCCCCTTCGACCACGTCGTACGCTACGAGATAGACGTGCGCAGGTACGCGGAGCTCAAGAGCAGCGGGACGGCGCTCGCGGTTGGTACGGGCAGGGTGTACGTGGACGACGAGCACATTTACACGATCACCGACGCCAAGGTCGGGATGTTCGAGGGGATCCGCTACGCCGACTACCCCGCGCGCTCGGCCAACTCCACCGGCGGAGTGATGAAGCGATGAGTGGTGGTGAAGAACGCGGTGGAGCGGGTGGAGGGAAGCGGGCTTCCGGAGAAAAGATCCTCACGCCGAACGAAGTGCTCCTGCTGGTTCCGCAGCAGCACCCCTTTCGTTTCATCGACGAGATTACCGAGCTGGATGAGAATCGGATAGAAGGGCGTTACACTTTCAGAGAGGACGAGAGCTTCTACGCGGGCCACTTTCCGGGGATGCCGCTCACTCCCGGGGTGATATTGCTCGAGACGATGGCTCAGACCGGCGTCGTGGCGTTGGGGATCTATCTCAAGGCGCTCGAGGTGGGGGCGGAAGAGCTTCCGCACTGGCGTTCGATTTTCACCGACGCCGAGGTCGAGTTCCTCGGTGGCGTGCTCCCCGGCGAGCAGGTGATATGCCGTGGCGAGAAGATATTCTGGAGGCGCAACAAGCTGAGGTCGAAGGTGGAGATGACGAAGCCCGACGGGAGCGTCGTGGCCGCCTGCACACTTTCGGGATTGGGGATCAGAATTGGATAGGCGAGTAGTTGTCACCGGCCTCGGCGTGCTCGCGCCCAACGGTCATGGGCTCGACGAATTCGAGCGCGCGCTGCGCGAAGGAGTTTCCGGGATACGCTTCTACGAGAAGCTCCGGGAGCTGAAGTTCGGCTGCCAGGTGGGGGGCGCGCCGCAGGGCGTGGAGGAGATCAAGGAGCGCTATTTCAGCGAGGAGCAGCGCTTCTCGATGAAGTCAACCGTGATCTCGTTCGGCGCGATCGCGGCGGTGGACTGCTGGCGCGACGCGGGCTTCGAGGTTCCGACCGACGCGTCGGGCGAAGCCGATTTCGACACGGGCGCGATCATCGGCACCGGCGTGGCGGGGATCGATCTCATGTGCGGCTATGCAGGTCCCACCATCGACGCGGGTCGTGCGCGCCGGATGGGCAGCACGATAGTGGAGCAGGTGATGTGCAGCGGCGTGAGCGCGCGCATCGGCGGATTGCTGGGGCTCGGCGGTCAGGTATCGACGAACAGCAGCGCGTGCACCACCGGCACGGAGGCGGTGGTGGAGGCGTACTGGAACATCCGCGCGGGGAGGGCCAAGCGGATGCTCGCGGGCGGTGTCGAGGGAGAGTCGCATTACACATGGGGCTCGTTCGACGCGATGCGCGTCCTCGCCGCGAACCGGAACGACGAACCCGAGCAGGCGTCGCGCCCGATGAGCGCCAGCGCATCGGGATTCGTGCCTGGTTCGGGCGCCGGTATACTGATGCTCGAAGAACTGGAGAGCGCGCTCGCGCGCGGCGCGCGGATCTACGCGGAGATCAGGGGAACGAACGTGAACAGCGGCGGGCAGCGCCAGGGCGGGAGCATGACTGCACCGAATCCGTTCGGCGTGCAGCGCTGCATCCGCGCGGCGCTCGATTCGGCCGGAATCCGGGGCGAGGATGTGGATGCCATCAACGGCCACCTCACGGCCACCATGGCCGACCCGCGCGAGATCGCGAGCTGGCAGGCCGCGCTGGGAGTCGCGCCCGAAAACTTCCCTCCGATCAATTCGACGAAATCGATGATCGGCCACACGCTCGGAGCGGCCGGCGGTATAGAATGCGTAGCTTCAGTACTGGAGCTCGACCGCGGCTTCGTGCATGGTTCGCTCAACTGCGAAGACCTGCACCCCGAGCTCGAGCCGTACGCGGCCAGCATTCCTCACGAAACCAGGGAGATGCAGCCCCGAATCGTGGCGAAGGCGAGCTTCGGTTTCGGCGATGTCAATGCATGCGTGATATTCGGGAAGTGGAATTCCCCTGACGACAACTGAGAAAGGAGCAATCTGCAATGGAGCATCAGGAGACGTTCGACAAGGTCATCGGGATCATCAAGCCCTTCGTCAAGAATACCGACAAGCTGGCCGGCGCCGACGAGAACACGCGGCTTCTCGAGGATCTCGGCGTGAACTCCGCGCGGCTGGTGGACATCGTGCTGGCATTCGAGGACGAGTTCGACATCGCGATCGACGACGAGGCGGCCGACCGTGTGCGGACGCTGGGCGACGCCGTGACCGTGATTCGGGAGCAGCAGCAGTAGGCAACTTCGGTGGAAGCGCTGGCACGTCGCGACAAGCGCACCCTGGCGCTTCAGCGCCGGGTGTCCTTTCTCTTCTATCCGATCGTCGCGCCCACCGCGCTTTTCTGGGCGCGGGTGATCAAGCGGCTTTCGGTGCGCGATGCAGACGACGTCCGGGCACGCTTCGCGAAGCTGGTGGAAGCGGAGCCCGGGCCGATTCTCATCTGCTCCAACCATCTCACGCTGCTCGACACGATAATCCTCGTGTGGGCGCTGGCTCCGCTCCGCAGCTACATCTGGCACTACTCGCGCTTCCCGTGGAGCGTGCCGGAGAAGGCGAACTTCTCGCGTACCTGGTTCTGGAGAGTCGCCTCGTTCCTCGGCAAGTGCGTGTACGTAACGCGCGGCGGTCCGCGCGAAGAGGTGAAGCGCACGCTGGGGAAGATCGCGTGGCTGCTGGAGTCGGGGGAGCTGGTTTCGATCTTTCCCGAGGGAGGGCGCAGCCGCACCGCTCGCGTCGACACCGAGAACTTCACCTACGGCGTGGGTCAGATCCTGCAGGTGGTGCCGGGAGCCAGAGTGCTCTGCGTGTACATGCGCGGGCAGATGCAGGAAGGCTACACCGACTATCCACACACGGGCGACGTGTACTCGGTCGATCTGAAGATGCTGCACCCCACCACGACCGCCACCGGCCTGCGCGGGGCCCGCGACCTGGCCACGCAGATCATTCTCGAGCTCGCCGCGATGGAGACCGCCTACTTTGATCGGGAACGACCTGGTAGACCTGCTGGCGCGTGAAGCGGCGGGGAAGTCGCGCGATGCTCGCTTCGTGAAGCGAGTCTTCACGGAGCGCGAAGCGGAGTGGGTGGCGCGAGCGGCCAATCCGGATCGTGCGCTGTGGACGCTCTGGGCGGCGAAGGAGGCGGCGTACAAGGTAGCGAAGAAGCTGCGCGCCGGCACGATCTTCGCGCACTCGCGTTTCGAGGTGGCGGTCGATTCGCTCCTTTCCGGGATCGAATCCGGCGGGGAGTCCACGCATCTGTCCGGCTACGTTCTCGTGCAGCGGATCCCCGGGCTCGAGCGCCGGCGCTTTCCGCTGGAGTGGACCACGTCGTCATCGTTCATCCACTGCGTGGCGATGGACTGCGAGGGAGACTTCCAGTCGTTGAAGGTCGCCATCGCCAGACAGGACGATCTCGATCGGACGGGAGCCGACTACCATCCCACCGCCCGCGAGCAGGCGTCCATCACGCGCGCACGCTTCGCGGAATCGCTCGCGGTGCGGCGCCTTGCCCGAGCCCTCGCCTCCGAGGCCGGACTCGGCGAAGTGGAGATAGTGCGCGAGCGCGTTGGCGTCGAACTGGGTCCACCCCGGCTCTATCCGCGCGAAGGCGCGCTGCCGTTGGCGGGGTGGGACATCACGCTCTCGCACGACGGCAGCATGGCGGCTGCCGTGCTGGCCAGGTGCATCTGATCTTTCAGTGCACTGCACCGCTCGGGCCTTCCTCAGTTCCAGGGAGAGCAAGTATGTCGGGACGAAATCGGAGTGACCGCAGAAGAACCCGCCCGCGAGCGAAGCCGGGAGCCGCGCGCTCGGTCCGGGTACTGCTGCTCGCGTTGGCACTTCCCTTATGGCTCGTGCTCGGGGCCGCCGCGGCCAGCTCGCAGGAACCGGCACCCACCACGGCGAATTCGCCGTCACGCTCACAACCGCAGGCGGAAGGACCGTGGCGCGGCCTCGACGTGCCACGCTACCCCAACGGTGATCGGTTCCATATCGAGAGCGACGACGACGAGTACGACATCTACTTCCACTCCACCGACGACGTTCGCGCGGTCTTCGACTACTATCGCGCGTTCCTCGAGAAGCAGGGCTTTCGCGTCGTGCGGAGCACGACCCGAGCGCAGGGGATGAAGGCCGATCTCGTGCGCGGGAAGGGCGGCCCGAACGACTCGATCGAGCTCGACGCGAAGCTCGAACACGGGCGCTACAAGGTCGAGCTGGAATTCGACGATTGACGCGACGACGGGGTCAGGTACTCGATGTAGAGGGATCGTGCGAGCCTCGCTCACACGATCCCTCTACATCGAGTACCTGACCCCGTCGTCGGACCCACACATCATCGAGGGCAGAATGGACTCTCCTTCCAACACGTATCTGCTCATCTTCCGCGAAACCACGCCCGAGCGATACGAGGCGATGTCGCGGGATGAACGTCGCAGGGCGCTCGCCGACTGGAACGCGTGGTGCGACGACCTCGCCGCTCGCGGCAAGCTGCGCGATGGCCATCCGCTTCTGCCGGAAGGACGGATCGTCTCCCGGTCGAGCGCTGCGGGCAGAACCGACGGCCCTTTCGCCGAGGCGAAGGAGATGATCGGCGGATACTTCTTCCTCGAGGCAGCGAGCATGGATGAAGCAAGCGCCATCGCCGAGGAGTCGCCGAACCTCGAGTTCGGCATGAGTGTTGAAGTGCGCCCGATCGCCGAAGGGTGTCACCTCGCGCGCTCGCTCGGGTTGCGCGGGATGCGCGAGCCGGCCTGAGGCGATCAGGTTCGAACTGGCAGTGCCTCGCTCGACCGGGGCCTCGACCGGATACCAGAGACCCATCACCGGAGCATCGTCCGATGCAGACACACGCCATTCAGCTCGATGAGTTCGATCAGGAGATGGCCACCACGCGCCGCCTCCTCGAGCGCGTGCCGTATGACCGCGGGAGCTGGAAGCCCCATGAGAAGTCGTTTCCACTCGGCTTCCTCGCGCAGCTCGTCGCATGGATGCCCGGCTGGATCGCGAACTCGCTGCGCGAGCCGGATCTCGATCTGGCGAACGTCGAGGGTTACAGCTATCAGACGACCGAGAAGCTCGTCGCCGATTTCGACCAGCACGTGAAGGATGCGCGCGCGGCTCTCGCCGCGGTCACGGGCGACTCGCTCGATGAGCAGTGGGCGCTGAAGCATGGCGACATGGTGCTGCTCGAGTCGAAGCGTGGACCGGTGGTGCGGATGCACCTCAGACACCTCATTCATCACCGCGGCCAGTTGACCGTATACCTGCGCGAGCTGGACGTGCCCATCCCGTCGATCTACGGTCCATCGGCGGACGAGAGGTGATGGCCCTCCCGCCCCGCGCGGAGGCAGCAGGCGAAGCTCACACTCACGGAGGTTCCATCGTGCGAACCACACCACTTCCACGTCTCGCGGCCGTGCTGGCCGCACTCCTCGCGCTCGCCTGTACCGGGACCTCGAACGAAGGCGCATCGGATACCGCGGCGACGGTGTCCAGCCAGGCGTCGTCACCACCGCCGAGCATCCTCGAGCGCGAGTGGACGCTGGTCACCCTGGGCGACAGCGCCGCCCCGCCGGGATCCGGCGGCAAGCCGGCTACCCTGCGCTTCGACTCCGCCGCATCGCGCGCTTCCGGCTTTGCCGGCTGCAACCGCTACAGCGCGGCGTACACCATCGCGGGCGACAGCCTGCACTTCGGGCCCGCCATGGTGACGCGGATGGCGTGCATGGATGGCGACGCGCTCGAGCGTGTTTTTCTTCCGGTCATTTCCGCCACCACCGGCTTCCAGGCGGCCGACTCCACGCTCACGCTCACGGGCGCCAGCGGCACCCTCGCGAGTTTCCGGGCGCGCTGACCCCTGGCGTCAGCGCCCGATGTTGCGCAGTTCCACGAGCAGGCAGCGGTCCTGTACGACGTCGATCCCTGCACGCGCGAACGCCTCGGCCGCCGTGTCGTTCGTGATTCCGAGCTGGAACCACACGGAACGTGGGCGCTTCGCGATGATGTCGTCGATGTGCTGCGGAATGTCGTGCGGGCGCCGGAAGACGTTGACCATGTCGATCTCGCCCGGCACCGCCGACACCGTTCGGTAGACGGGGTGGCCGAGTATCTCGGTCACCTCCGGATAATACACCGGCACGGGGATGATCTCGCAGCCTGCGCGCTCCGCGTATTCCGGCACGTAGAACGCCGGCTCCCACTCCTCGACCTTCATACCGAGCACCGCGATGCGATGCGTTTCGTCGAGGAGGCGGCGGATGTCGTCCGGCGCCTCGAGAATGTGCGTTCGCCAGGAGTCCGTATCGCTCTGCATCCCTAATGATACACCCGGAAGTTCCAGCCGGCTTCTACTCCGTCCGCATCGCCTCCGCCGGATCGATTCCCGCCGCTCCGCGAGCGGGGAGCCAGCATGCTCCGAGAGCGACTACGAGAAGCAGCAGCGTCACACTGGCGAGCGTCAGTGGATCGGTAGCCTCGACATCGAATAGAGCGCTCCCGAGCCATCGCGTTCCCGCCAGCGCCGCCGCCACACCCACCAACGCTCCCGCGACGGCATGCAGCATCCCGCGCCGCACGATCATCCCCACGACCGTGCGCTGCGTCGCCCCCAGTGCCATCCGCACACCGATCTCGCGCCGTCGCGCGCTCACCGTGTAGGAGAGCAAGCCGAAGATCCCCACCGCGGCGAGCGCCACGGCTGCGACGGCGAATCCGGCGAGCAGCGCAGCGATGTGACGCGGCTGCGCTATCGATTCGTAGACTCTCTCATCCATGGCGACCACTTCGTTCAACGGGATGCCGGGGTCCACCGACTTCAGCGCCGAACGAAGAGGGCCCACCACCTGCGCCGGCGGTATCGACGTTCTCACGAATATGTTCAGATCGAGCGGCCAGTCCTCCGTGACTGGCGAATACACAGCGTCGCCAGTGCCGCTCAACCCCTCGTACTTCACATCCCCCACGATGCCCACGATGGTCGTTCGTGGACATGCGGTGCAGCCACCGGAGATCATCTCCCTGCCGAGTGCACTTCCGTCCGGATAGTAGTGCTCGGCCCACGAACGACTCACGATCACGACGGGAGCGACGCCCGTATCGGCCGGTGTGAAGAACCGTCCTTGTAGAAGTGGAACACCCAACGCCGCGAAGTAGTCTTCCCCGGCCCACGACCATGGTGAAACCGGCTGCGATGTGTTCGGTGGAACGGGTCGGTCCACGAGGTCGAAGTTGTTGGAGTTCCACCAGTCGTACGGTGGAAGCGCTGCGCCGAGCCCGGTGCTCGCGACCCCGGGAACCGCGCGTACGAGAGGCAGAGCCCGCGCCCAGTACTCTCTCACCGACGCCCCACCCGAGTCGCCCGAATAGCGCCCCGAAGGCAGCGCCACACGTACGGCGACCAGACGTTCTGCGTCGAATCCCGGATCCACGCGCTGGAGTCGCACGAAACTCTCGAGCAGAAGCGCCGCTGTCGCGAGTATGGGAAGCGCGAGCGCGAACTCTGCGACGACGAAGGCACCGCGCACGACGTGCGAGCGTCGCCCGGCGCCTGCCGCGCGATCGCCGTCGCGGAGTGCGGATGCCGTGTCACGCTTCAGAAGCAGCGCCACCGGATACGCGCCGATGCTCACCGCCACGAAGAGCGCCGCGCCAGCCGCGAATCCCACCGATCGCAGGTCCAGCCGCGCTCCATCGAGGCGCGGGAGGTCCGTCCCGATGGCCTTCAACGACTCGAGCGCGGCGGCACCGAGCGCGATCCCCGCGACCGCACCGACCAACGCAAGCAGGACGCTCTCGGTCACGAGCAGTCGAACCAGCCGTCCGCGCGTTGCGCCCAGTACGGTGCGCAGCACGAGCTCGCGCGATCGCCCCGTGGCGCGTACCAGCATCAATCCGGCGACGTTCGCCACGCCTATCAGCAGCACGAGTGCTACGGCTGCCGCCAGCAGCCACAGTGTGTGTCCCGCATCGCCGAGGATATCTGCTCGCAGCGACACGGGCGTGAGATGTGACGTCGAGTCCTGGAAGCCCGCGCTCCATCGGGGGAAAACGCGCTTGCTGACCTCCAGCAGATCGCGACGCGCCGCATCGAGCGTCGCGCCATCCGAAAGCCGGCCGATCACGTACAATCCGAACGGGCCGCGCCGGGTGGGTGGCTCGAGCTGAAGCGAAGCCCAGATCTGAGCGT
The DNA here is from genome assembly GCA_044463985.1 of Gemmatimonas aurantiaca. GTDB lineage: Bacteria > Gemmatimonadota > Gemmatimonadetes > Gemmatimonadales > Gemmatimonadaceae > JADGGM01. The sequence goes on from JBIQLU010000002.1 coordinate 71,837, forward strand.
GGACTCCTGCCAGATCATCCACACCGGCGGGAAGAACGCCGACCACCACGTGCGCGACACCGTCGATGTCGACGGTCCGCCCCACGGCGCTCGCATCACCTCCCAGCGCATCGATCGCAAATCGATGCCCGACTACCGCGACGGGCGGAACGCCCACCGCGTCATCCCTCGCCTCGATGAGGCGGCCACGCGCCGGCCGAACGCCGAGCGCGTCCAGAAAACCGGAAGTCACGAATCCTGCTGGCAGTCGCTCGGGCTCGCGGCCGTACGATACTGCTACACGCCTCCCCCGCAGGGCGCCGACGGCGGAAAGAGTACGCGATAGTTCCTCGAGCGCGCGCAGGTCCACGGTGGAGAGCGTCCAGCGATTGGTGGGCCCGCTCTGGTTGTAGATGCGCACGAGTTGCTCGTCGTGCGGGTACGGCAGGCGGGAGAGGAGCACGCCGTCCACCGCGCTGAAGACTGCGGTGCTGGCACCGATTCCGAGCGCCAGCACGAGCGTCGCGGAGAGTGAGAAGACGGGCGCGTGGCGCAGACCTCGAAGGGCATAGCGGAGATCCTGCGCGAGCTCCTCCAGCCAGCGAACACCGCGCGCATCGCGGTGTGCTTCCTTGTAGCGCTCCACGCCGCCGAACGAGATGAGGGCGCGCCGTCGAGCCTCCTCCGCGGACAGTCTCTCGGTGCGAATCAAATCCTCCGCTTCCATGGCGAGGTGCACGCGCATCTCGGCGTCCAGATCGCCATCGATGTCGCCGCCGTGCAGGAGCGCGCGAATGCGTCGCGCGACGCGTTGCATCCACCTGGTCATGCGCCCCCCTTCGTCTCAGGTCGCCTCGAGCACACGCTCGACGGCTCCGGCGAAGAGCCGCCACTGCGATCGCTCGGCGGCGAAGCGCTTCTTCCCCGCCGCCGTGAGCGTGTAGAACTTCGCTCGTCGCCCCTCGGGACTCACTCCCCACTCCGAGCGAATCCACCCTTTGTCCTCGAGACGGTAGAGCGCGGGATACAGGCTCCCCTGCCCCACATCGAACACGTCGCTCGACAGCTCGCGCAGTCGTTTGGAGATCCCCCAGCCATGCAGCGGCCCGAGGATGAGTGTCTTGAGTATGAGCAGGTCCAGTGTGCCCTGCAGCAGGTCGGCGCGGTCATCCATGCACGTGTCTCCGATGCTGTCGTGTGTCTCGTCCGGCGTGCGCGCCGTCGGCACGCAGCGCTGTCGCCGGGTCGGTGCGGGCCGCCCTCGCCGCGGGGATGAGGCACGATACCGCAGTAACGACGGAGATCAGCGCGACCGCGCCCGCCACCGTGACCGGATCAGTGGGCGTGACGCCGAACAGGAGACCTGTCAGGTAGCGACTCGCCCCCAACGCGACCAGCACACCCAGCACGACGCCCGTCGCGGCGAGACGCGCACCCCAGCGCAATACGGATGTGAGAATGTCCCGCGCGGTCGCGCCCATCGCCATTCGAATTCCGAACTCGTGCGCTCGCTCGTTCACGACGTACGCGACGACGCCGTAGATGCCCGTCACCACCAGCACTATCG
>JBIQLU010000003.1:0-12910 GCA_044463985.1 Gemmatimonas aurantiaca
CTCACGGGACCTCTACACGAGGTGCCTGACCCCTCACCGTAGAGGTGCCTGACCCATCTTCTCAGAACATCAGCTTGTAGACCAGGGCGAGGTTGCGCCCGGGCTGAAGCGCGAAGTTCTTGATCCGGCTCGTCGCGTCGAGATACTGCTCGTCCGTCACGTTGTCCGCGCGAAGTGTGATCGTGTGCATGCGCGCTCCCATCACGAAGGTGAAACCCGCGCTGAGATCGAGTACGTCGTACGCGCCGCTCGCGACGGCCGACGGATCCCCTTCCACCGCCGCGTCCGGAACGCGATCCTGCGCAAAGCCGTGCCGCAGTTCGCCGCCGAGCGACACCCTTCTCCCCTCCCACCGCACGGAGCCTCCGAGCCGCGCCGCGGGGATGTACGGCAGCGGCGTCCCATCGCTCAGCTCTCCTCTCACCAGGTCTCCCATCGCGCCGACCACCAGCCCCGGGAGCGCCGTCACATCCACGCGTCCCTCCAACCCCTTCAACGTCGCATCGCCCTGCGCGAATCTGTTGAGCGGCACGGTGGCGCCCTCGACCAGCGTGTCGCCCGTTATGTCGACGGTCACGTAGTCATCGATCCGGTTGTAGAACGCCGCGAACTGCGCATCGACTCGCGTAGACCGCACTCGCAGCACGCCATCCAGCCCGCGGCTCGTCTCCGCCTTCAGCGCCGGATTCCCTTCGTCGTACGTCCCCGCGGCCGCGTGGAACGCGTTCGAGAAGAGCTCCTCCACCGTCGGCGCCCGGAATGCCCGCGCAGCGCTCATGCCCACCGACACAGCGCTCCCTATGGGCACAGTGGCGCCGATCGAACCCGACCAACTGTCGAAATCGAGCGAGCGCGGAGCGCCGAACTTCGGATCGCCCGCCTTCGAATCGATTCGATAGATGTCGTAGCGCCCGCCGAGCTGCAGCCTCGGCACGCGCGCATCCGGATCATCGGTGCGGGCGAGCGGAAGCTCCTGATACAGGAACAGGCCGCCGCCGTCGCTGTTCGCGGCCGGCGTCAGCGCCTCTTCGCCCGTGGACGTGTAGCGCTTGAAGAGCCCGGACACGCCGACCGCGCCGGTGAGCCTTCCGAGGCTGGTCTTGCCCACGAGATTCAGCGTTCGCGTGTCGAGGCGAAAGCTGGTGCCGATCTCCCCGGATGCCTCGATCTCGTCGTGCGAGTACCACTGCGCAGTTCCATCGAAGTCGAGCTTCCCGAGCGCGGGACCTGGGAGCATCACGCTGGACTTCACCGCGACCTCGTGCCGGTGTCCCTCGATGTGCACGCCCGCTTCCTCGTCGCCGGGTGCGGAAGGAAGACCGTAGTCGAAGCCATAGCCGCGGTAGACGGCACCGGCCTTCACGTCGCCGCGCGCCCAACCGAGTCCGCCCACGCCGTAGTAGTTGCGGCTGTATGTATTGTCGAGTCGCGAGCCGCCGCCCTGGCGTACGTCGTCCGCGTCACGCCAGCCGCCGCGCGCCGTGAGCGCCAGGTTCTCGCCCGCAGGAATGGTGAGCGCACCGGACAGCGCGCCGCCCGGGTTCACCGATTCCGCCTGCCCCGCGAAATAACCTTCGACATGGGTCGGCACGTTCGTCGGGATGTCGTTGGAGATCACGTTCACGACGCCGCCGAGCGCGTTGTTTCCGTATAGCAGCGAAGCTGGTCCGCGTACCACCTCGATCCGTTCTGCCGCCAGCGGGTCGAGCGATACCGAGTGATCGGGCGCCGCCGCCGAGAGGTCACCCGTGCGCTGTCCGTCCTGGAGCACGAGGATGCGATCTCCCTGCAGCCCGCGGATCACGGGTGCCGATGCGGCGGGCCCATTGTAGCGGACGGAGATCCCCGGCTCTCCCTCGAGCGTCTTCGCGACGGAGGAGCTGACGCGTCGCGAAAGCTCCGCTCCCGAGAGCTCGGTCGTGGCCTGTGCGACGTTCAGCGGATCGGTTGCGGTGGGGACCGCCGTCACCAGCACCCCGCTGAGAGTGAGCGCCGTAGCGTGGAGGGTGATGGAGAGCCGCACCGGCTCGCTCCCCGCGCCGACCACGACATCCTCGTGCGCGGGTGCGTATCCTATGAGCTGCACCACGAGATGGTACCGCCCGGGGCGCAGCGATCCCAGTGAGAATCGGCCGCCGCCATCGGTGGTCGTGGAGATGTCGAGCGCGATCACGCTCACCCGGGCGTTCGCGAGCGGCGCTCCAGCGCTGTCGATGACCGTTCCGGTTACCGTCGCGACGACGGTAGTACTGTCGGGATGCACGGCGGCGGCATACGCTGCCGAACCGCCGAACACGAGCGCGGCGAGCACGCCAACGGCGAGCCGCGCGAATGAAAGAGGCATGTCTGACTCCTGAATACACGTGGGGACGCGCGCAGGCCGCCCGTAGTCCGAGCCGCCTTCGCGAAGGTCGTATGGATCGTGTGAGGGTCCGCGCGTCGCGCGGAGGAGTCAGACCGCCGGCGGTGCTCGCGCGGGCGGGAGGAGCGCCGCCGTGCCGCGCAGGGCCAGCGTCGCGCTCTCGACGACGGGAGCCACCTGCTGCGCGGCGAACAGCTCGACCGCGACTGCCTGGGCTCCGGTGAAGGAGGCAGAGAGGTAGCTGCAGAGTCCACAGTCGGTGCCGTGTTCCGGCGGGATGTGGTTCGATCCCTTCGACTCGACGTGGACGTAATGCTCCCACGGCCCGCTCGCCGCGCTGAGGCGCGCGTCCGCGATCCCCGCCGCGCCGCGCAGCACGAGCTGCAGCGCGACGAACGTGATCGCGAAGAGGCGGAAACTCGGACGGCGGCGAAGCATTGAGGGAGAATAGCGGACGTGGCGGCGATTGCAAAGCCGGAACAGGAGCACGACGACGTTGCCATCCGCGCGTTCCGCCCACAGCTTCATGACAATGTTCGAACGCGAGATCAGCGGGAGCGCGGGCGGAACGGGGGACGCCGCGCCCTCATCTCGAAAGCTCCCCGAGACCGCCGCGCAGTCCGCGCCCACGAGCGTGGCGGCGCGGCTGCGAGTCGCGTTTCAGGGCGAGCCCGGCGCGTTCAGCGAAGACGCGATTCTCGCGCTCTGGGGACCGCTCGCCGAGCCGGTGCCGATGCCCACTTTCGCGGCCGTGATGGACGCCGCGGAAGAAGGCGATGTGGATTTCGGCCTCCTTCCCGTGGAGAGTACGCTCGTCGGCGACGTCGGTTCGGCGTACGATCTGCTCACTCTCCACGACCTCCTCGTGATCGCGGCGGAAGTCGTCCTGCCGATGCGGCTCGCCATCCTCGGTCTTCCAGGTACGGCACTCCATGAGCTCCGCACCGTGGCAAGCCATCCGCTGATTCTCGAGCACTGCGTCTACTTCTTCGAGCGCTACCGCTCGATACGCGTCGAGCCGGCGGAAGACACGGCCGGTGCGGCCCGCGCGGTCGCCGAGTGTGGCGACGTCACGCGCGGAGCCGTCGGCAGTCAGCGCGCGGCGCAGCAGTACGGTCTCGAGGTGCTGGCGGACGGGATCGAGGACCGACCCGACTCGCAGTTCCGCTTCCTCGCGGTGGCGCGCGACCCCGCAGCGCTTCCCGGGTCGACCACCGCACGCACTGCGGTGTGCTGTGTCTTCCCGGATGCCGCGGGCTCGCTCGTGAAGGGGCTCCAGCCCATCGCCGATGCGTCGTTCCGGATCACGCACCTCGCCGCGCGCCCCACGCGCGAGCCGTGGACCTATCGCTTCTTCCTCGAGTTCGAGCACCCTGCACCGGACCCGCGCGCGCTCGCCGCTCTCGAACAGTTGAGGCGCGTTTCGCTCGAGTATCGCCTGCTCGGCACGTACCCGAAGTGGGAGGCGATACCCTAGTCACACCATCAGGGCCACCATCGTATTGATCGCGTTGGCGATCGTTTCGATCTGGCCGAGCCAGAGCTGCGGCGGGCCCTCGGCCTTCCGATCGTCGCCAAGCGGCTCTTCCCATGCGATCGCCGCCGTGCGCAGAGCGTCGTAGCTTTCCAGAAGCTGCGGAAGCGACTCCAGCGCCGCTCGCTGGCCGCGAAGCGCGCTTGCAAGCGCGATGAGAGTCACGTCCACGTCCCGAGCGAAGCACCCGAGCTCCTCGCGCGGCAGCGGCGAAGCGTTCGCGACGTGGACCCCGGCCTCGAGGACCATCGTCGCGCGCGTGAAGCGGCGCGATGCTGCCAGAAGTCGCATCGCACCGCTTCGCTCCCCGCGCGTGCCTCGAGGTTCCGCGTAGAGCCGGTCCACCGACGCATCCGCATTGGATCGCGCGAGTCTCGCACGACGTCGCACCGCAGTGAACCGCGGCTCGGCGGCCGCCGCTGGCGCGAGCAGAGCGGCGAGCACGGCGTCGAAGTAATCGCGGTACGAATCGAGCATCGTCGCGAGCACCAGCGGCGTCTGCGAACGCTCCCATGTGGGCCAGACCACGTACGCGGCGAGTGCGAGAGCGCCGCCCACGAGCGTCGCCATTCCGCGCGCCTCCATGGACGGAAGTGCCGGCGCGCCGCCGATCGCGAGAAGCACGACGATCAGCGCCGTCACCGCGAATACGAGGATGGCGTAGTTCGAGCGGCCGATGCCGCGTACCGCGAACGTGGCAAGCGCCACCAGCGCGATGTACCACGCCGCGCTCGCGGGCACCACGTGCAGCACGAGAGACATCGCGAGCAGCCCGGCGAGCGTTCCCGCGAGTCTGGCCATGCCACGCGTGAAAGTCGCCGTGAAGTCGGGCTTGAGCACGATGGCGACGGTCATGGGGATCCAGTACGCGTGAGGCATGTCCAGCACCACGGCCAGCCCCTTTGCGAGCATGATGCAGACGACCAGTCGCGCCGCATGGCGAAAGGCGGCCGAGTTGAAAGTGAGATTCGCGCGAAATCTTCGCCACACACCGTACGGCCGGAGCTGGCGCGGCAGCGCCAGATCCACGCGGAAGCTCTCGAGCGATGCGCCATGCAACGCGCGCTCTCCCATCTCGACGGCAGCATGGAGCTGGGCGCGGAGAAGGAGCGTGCGCTCGAGTGCGCTCCGCAGCAGCCAGCTCGAAGTCCCATCCGCAGACGCGACTACTTCGCGCAGTGCTTCCGACGCCGCGTCCAGGCGGAGTGACGCGTCGCGCGCGCCGCTCGCCGCGTCGTCGTTCACGAGCGACTCGGCGAGCGGGCCCAGCTCATCGGCGGCCGCACGCATCACTTCGCGAATGGCGGATGCGCCCGGGGATTCGCTTTCGACGTGCTCCAGTCGCGCCGCGATCTCATCGAGCGATACGAGGGCGAGTCGCATTCTCTCGAGCTGGTTCAGCACACTCACCAGCGCCTCGGCCACGGGGCCGTGGTCGATCCGCGTCGTGGTGAGCACATCGTTCGCAGCCGAGAGCTCTTCCGAAGCCGGGAATGTCAGATCGGCGTGTGGCGCACCGCTCGCCCATTCGGACATGGCGCGCGCCACGCCCGCGAGCGCCCTGCGCTCCGGCGCGAATCCGCGTGTGGGCCAGGCGGAGATGGCGATCACCGTTTGCAGCAGGCCGCCCGCGCATACGAGCCCGGCCGTCGCCAGGGCCTCCGCCACGCTCATCGGCTCCGCGCCGAAAACGAGCAGCAGGATCAGCGTGGTCACGCCGAGCTGCGCCGGCGTCGAACCGAAGAGCACGAGCATCCCGACCACGAAACTCCACAGAGCGGCGAGCGCGATCGCGAGCGCGCCGATACCCGCCGCGGTCGCGCCGGCGAACACGGAGATCCCACTGAGAATCGTGGCCGCGAGCAGGCGTGCGGCGCGCGTGCGGTAGGCGTCCGTTCCGTCCGAGAACGAGACGTTCAGCGCACCAACGGCCATCGTGAGTCCGCCGAGCACCTGCCCGGTCGCTGCGCCAACGGCCAGTGGGAGCACGACGCCGAGCGTGTTGCGCACCGCCATCTTCGTCGAGACGAGCGAGCGGTCCACACGTGCGGTCTCCCGCACGAGTCGTCTGAGAGCGCGCCATCGTACGGGGTGCTCCTTCGTCATCGCCCCCACCGGCACACGCGGTCGTGACGGCGCATCGCGTCGCGTGCGCCATCGTCGCGCAGCATCGTCGCACCGAATGCGAGCGGGGCGCACCCCGGAGGCTGCACATGGTGCATCCTCCGAGGCGCACCGCAGCGGCCCGACGCGCGACGCAGGCTTCGACGGCGGGGCGTCAACGTTCGACCCGGCAACGACATCCACTCCGTCGACGCACACGTTGCGCAGCCGCCCGAGCGGGCATGGATGCTGCCTCTGCCGTTGGCTCGACCTCCCCGGGAGACCTCATCCGATGCCTCGCCTCCGACTGCTGTTCGCCTGCACACTCGCGTCCACCGTCACCGCTCTCGCATCCACCGCGCAGGCGCCGACGGTTCACCCGGTACCCGCGACCGAAGCGTCGATGGTGCCGACGCGCGTGCTCACGCACAGGGAGCAGAACGTGCGCATACGCGAACGTCTCGAGCACCGCTTCGAGCGCGTTCTTCCCGACCTGATGCGCCGTACGGGGATCGACATGTGGCTCGTGATCTCGCGCGAGTACGACGACGATCCCGTATTCCGCTCCCTCGCTCCGTTCACCACGTTCTCGTCGCGACGCCGCACGATCCTGGTGTTTCACGATCGCGGCCCGGAGCGCGGGGTGGAGCGGATCTCCGTTGGCCGCTTCGACTATGATGGGCTCTATACGCTCCTCCGAACGCACAACGACAGTCAGTGGGTCGCCCTGCGGAAGCTCGTCGAAGAACGCAAGCCCCGCGCGATCGGCGTGAACGTGTCGGAAACGTGGAGCCACGCCGACGGCCTCTCCGCGAACGAGCGCGACAACCTCCTTCGCGCGCTCGGCCCCGAGTGGTCGAAGCGCGTGCAATCCGCCGAGAAGCTCACGGTGGGCTGGCTCGAGACCAAGCTTCCCGAAGAGGCGTCGGACTATCGTCACGTGATGCGTTTCGCTCACCAGATCATAGCGGAGGCGTTCTCGAACAGAGTAGTCGTACCGGGAGTCACCACCACGGAAGATGTAGTATGGTGGATGCGACAGCGAGTGGCCGACTACGGATTCGAGCAGTGGTTCCAGCCCTCGGTCACGATCTGGAGGCGGGGCGGCGCGGTGGGTGGATCGGTACCACCCGACGAGCGGGTGATCCAGCGCGGCGACATGCTTCACTGCGACTTCGGCCTCGTCTACCTGAACCTCTTCACGGATACGCAGCATCTCGCGTACGTGCTCCTCCCCGGCGAGACCGAGCCGCCTGCCGGACTGCGAGCGGGGCTCGCCGCCGCGAACCGATTGCAGGACATCGCCATGATGGAGGCCAGGGTCGGAGTCACGGGGAACGCGGCGCTCGCCGCGGCTCGCAAGCGCGCGATTGCCGAAGGGATCACGCCGTCCATCTACACGCATCCGATCGGCTATCACGGCCACGGTGCGGGGACGACGCTCGGCATGACCGACTACCAGCAGGGAGTGCCGGGCTCCGGCGACTACCCGTTCCACGCGAACACGTGGTACTCGATCGAGCTGAACGCCACGCACGAAGTTCCGGAGTGGGACGGCACGCCAGTTCGCTTCCCGCTCGAGGAAGATGCGATGCTCGGTGAAAACGGGTGGGAGTGGGTGCTCGGCCGCCAGAGCAGTTTCCATCTCATCAGGTAGACGCAGCGCACAGCGCCTCGCACGCGAAAGAGCCTCCCTGCCCACGAGGGCCGGGAGGCTCTTTTCGAGATCGGAACTGCCGCCGGGCATCTTCACGCGAAGGGCGGCAAGTGGGCCTGAGTGGAGTTGAACCACTGACCTCACGCTTATCAGGCGTGCGCTCTAACCAACTGAGCTACAGGCCCCTCTACTTCCAAGCCTTGCAATTTACCGGGGCAGATTTTCGGAGTCAACGCCGATGTTTCCCGCAAACGTCGCCGTCGGGTTGCGGGTCGCGGGCATGAGAGGACAGTTTATCCTAACGCCAACGCGGCCGCCTTCGTAGATGTAACAGCGGGCCGCGATCCCGCCCAACGCTCCGCGTCGTCGGCAGCGTGCATCTCCCTTCCCCAGCTCCTCCCAGCATGCGAAGAATCCCGTCCATACCATCCCTGGGACCTGATCCAGAGCGCGCGCCCGCGATTCGCCCGAGGCGCAGTGTCAGGTTCGCCGCGCTCGCGCTCCTCGCCGCAGGTGCAGCGCAGCTCTCGCCCACGAAGCTCGCGGCGCAGCAGGCCGCAACCGCACAACGCCCGCTCGCGCAGGCGGACTTCGATGGGTGGCGCTCCATCCGTGATGTCGCTCTCTCGAACGACGGTCGGTGGGCCGCGTGGTCGCTCGTCCCCCAGGCGGGCGACGGTGAGGTGGTACTCCGCGATCTGCGCTCCGGCGCCGACGTGCACCACACCCGTGGCTACATCGGCAGACCGCAGATGAAGCCGGGCGCCGGCCGCGATGACGCGATCCGCTTCCCTGCTCCGCGCTTCACGGCGGATGGAAGCCACCTCGTCTTCACGATAGAGCCGCCGCGCACGGAATACGACAAGGCCCGTCACGAACGGCACGGCAAGAAGTCGGCGGGGCCGAAGCCATCGCTCGGCATCATGCGCACTGCCGACGGGCAGGTGGTGGAGGTCCCGCGAGTGAAGTCGTTCAAGCTCGCTGGCAGCTCTTCGCGCTGGCTCGCGTACCTCCTCGCGGAGAGCGACTCCGCGCCCTCGGACTCCACCGCTCCCGACTCGACGGCGCCTGGCGCCGCCGCCGTGCCCGGAGGAGTGGCGCGACCGGTGGGAAGCGATTCGTCGGGCAAGGGCGCCAAGAAGGAGTATGGTAGCACACTCGTCCTGCGCGACCTCACGACCGGCGAGGAGAGCCGCGTGGAGGATGTCACGACCTACTCCTTCGACGCGGCTGGCAACTGGCTCGCCTACACGGTTTCGTCGCGCGACGAGAACGGCAACGGCGCCTACGCGCGCTCGCTCGCGGATGGTCGGACGCTCGCGCTCCTCACCGGTCCCGGTGCCTATCGTTCACTGGTGGTGGATTCGGCCGGCACCACGGCGGCATTCGTGTCCGACCACGCCGATCACGAAAGTGACCGGCCGCGCTATGCACTCTACGCGGGCGCGCTCGACGGCGCACGGAATACGCGCGACGGCAAGGGGGCGGCTGCACCGTCCGCCGGATCCGCCAGCGCGCTGGTCACTCCCGAGATGCTCGGCGACACCCTTTTGATATCCACCGACGCGAAGATCGAGTTCGCATCGAACGGGCGAGCGCTCAGCTTCGGAGTGGCACCGATACTCCCCGATTCGATACCCGCCGATTCCCTGGCGGACAAGGCGGTGTTCAATCTCTGGCACTACCAGGATGACCGGCTTCAGCCGGAGCAGCGCATAGAGGCGTCGCAGGATCGCAAGCGCTCGTTCACATCGGTTTACGATCTCGGATCGCGCTCGTTCCGCATCCTCGGCAGCGACTCGCTTCCGGAGATTCGCCTCTCTCCGGACTTCCGCGTCGCGCTCGGTGAGACCGACGTGCCGTATCGCATCGAGTCGATGTGGGGGGAAGGCGGCTACGATCTGTACGCCATCGATGTCGCGTCGGGAGCGCGGACGTCGATAGCGAGTCGGGTACCGTTCCACGCTTCGCTCTCACCGGACGGCGGCTACGTCCTCTGGTTCGGAGAGAACGGGCACTGGTACGCATATTCCACATCCACGAAGCGCACGGCCGACATCACCGGCGGCATCGCGGGCGTCCGCTTCGATCAGGAAACCTGGGACACACCGAGCACCGCGGCGGCGTGGGGGATCGCGGGCTGGACGGCGAAAGAGAAGTCGGTGCTGCTGTACGACCGCTACGACGTGTGGCAGGTGGATCCTGCGGGTCAGGCGCCGGCACGCATGGTGACCGACTCGGTAGGCCGTCGCGCGCAGAGGATTTTCCGCCTGGCGGAGGTGGATACGAGCTCGCGCTGGGTGAGCACCGGCCAGCCGGTGATCCTGCGCGCCACTGACGATTCGACGAAGGCGAGCGGCTACTGGACCGACAAGCTTGGCGTCGTGCAGGCGCCAACGCAGCTCATCATGGAGCCGCGCTATCTCGCCGATCTCCAGAAGGCGCACGACGCGGACGTCTACCTGTTCACGCGCTCCACCTTCACCGAGTTCCCCGACCTCTGGCTCACGAACTCGGCGTTCGCGACACCGACGCGTATCTCCGAGGCGAATCCTCAGCAGTCGCAGTTCAAGTGGGGAACCGCGCAGCTCGTGCACTGGCTGAGCGACGACGGCGTGCCGCTCGCCGGCATCCTGTACAAACCCGCCGACTTCGACCCGTCGAAGAAGTACCCGATGCTCGTCTACTTCTACGAGCAGCTCTCGGACAATCTGTACCACTACGTGCCGCCGGCCGGGCGGAACGTCATCAACCCCACGATGTACACGTCGAACGGCTACCTGGTGTTCGAGCCGGACATCCACTACGAGATCGGCTACCCTGGCGAGAGCGCGGTGAAGTCGGTCGTGCCGGGTGTGCAGATGCTCATCGATTCCGGATTCGTCGACCGTCACGCCGTGGGGCTGCAGGGTCAGTCGTGGGGCGGATACCAGGTGGCGTACATCATCACGCAGACGAGTATGTTCCGCGCGGCGATGGCCGGTGCACCGGTTGCAAACATGACCAGCGCATACGGCGGGATCCGCTGGGCCAGCGGCGTCGCGCGCGCGTTTCAGTACGAGCGCACGCAGAGCCGGATCGGCGGCAGTATCTGGGAGCAGCCGCTCCGATACCTCCGCAACTCGCCGCTCTTCTGGGCCGACCGGATCCGGACGCCGCTGTTCATAATGCACAACGACGGCGACGGCGCAGTGCCCTGGTACCAGGGAGTGGAACTCTTCGTCGCGATGCGCCGACTCGGCAAGGAGGTCTACCTCATCGACTACAACGACGAGGCGCACAACCCCACGAAGCGAGCGAACCAGCTCGACATCGCGATGCGCATGCGCCAGTTCTTCGACCACCATCTGCGCGGCGCGCCCGCGCCCGACTGGATGCAGCACGGGATCCCGTTCCTGGACAAGGGACGCGATCAGATCCACCCGGTGGTGGCCGGCGAGCCGGTGAGCACCGAGGCGGGATCAGTTCCCCGGTGATGGGGTCAGGCACCCAATTAGTAGAGGGGTCGCGAGCGTTGCTCGCGAGCCCTCTACTAATTGGGTGCCTGACCCCATCACGCTGCGAGCGTTGCTCGCGAGCCCTCTACAATCGAGTGCCTGACCCCTCACCGCACATCGCTGTAACGCTACGGGTTCGTCTGCACTCCCTCGTGCTTCACCCACGTGTCCAGCCAGTTCACCATCTCCCACAACGTGTGGCCCACCGATTCGCGCGCACGATACCCGTGCGCCTCCGCGGGAAGCTGTACGTAGCGCACAGTGGCGCCGTTCCCCTTGAGCGCGGCGTAGAAGCGCTCGGACTGCACGGGGAACGTTCCGGAGTTGTCGTCGGCCATTCCGTGGATCAGTAGAATCGGCGCCTTCACGCTGTCGGCGTACGTGAACGGCGACATCCGCGTGTATATGTCGAGCGCCTTCCAGTAGGTCCGCTCCTCCTGCTGGAATCCGAACGGCGTGAGCGATCTGTTGTACGCGCCGCTGCGCGCGATCCCGGCCGCGAAGAGGCGCGAGTGTGCCAGCAGGTTCGCCGTCATGAACGCACCGTACGAGTGTCCGCCGATGGCGATGCGATTGCGATCCGCAACGCCGAGACGCACGACCTCATCCACCGCCGCCGCGGCACTCGAAACGAGCTGCTCGACATAATGATCGTTGGGGTGTGCGCTCCCTTCTCCGATGATCGGCATGGTCGGCCCATCCAGCACGCCGTAGCCCTGCGTCAGCAGGAAGAGGTGTGACATCCCCGACGGCCGCGTGAAGCGATACGGCGAGCCCACGGTCTGCGACGCGGCCTGCGCGCTCCTGAACTCACGCGGATACGCCCAGAAGAGGAACGGAAGCGGCCCCTGCGACTTGTCGTAGCCGGCCGGCAGGTACAGAGTGGCAGAGAGATCCACGCCGTCCGCGCGCTTGTAGCGTATCAGTTTTGATGTGACGCCCGCGAACTGCGGCGCGGGGTCCGCGAAGTGCGTGAGCTGCGACAGATTCCCCTTGCGCGACAGATCGCGCAGGTAATAGTTGGGCACATCCTTCACAGACTCGCGACGCGTGACGATGCGCCGCCCATCCGCATCGAGCAGTTCCACGACCTGCTCGTAGTACGGAGCCTCGGAGCGCCAGAGTCGCGTGGTCTTTCCGGTGGCCAGGTCGATCCTGTCGAGGAAGGGACGGTCCCCCTCGGGCGATGCGCCGAGTCCGGTGAGATACGCCGTCTTGCCGCCGCGCGCGGTGAGCAGCACCTCGGTGCCACGCGGGCCGCGCGCGGTAACGAAGCTCCCAGGGTCGCCGTAGCGATCTTCGGTGGAGCGATCGAACAGCGTGCGCGCCTTGCCGGGCGATGCTGGATTCACGGCCCACGTGCGAGTGTGGCGGTCCTTCCACCAGTACTCGTCCACCAGCGCGAGTGCGTCGTTGGCCCACGTCACTCCGCGGATGCGGCTCTCCACTTCCAGCAGCGTGGTGGGCGCGGCACTGAATGGAGCGGCGAGCGCCACGAAGCGATCGCGCTTCGCCGCCTCTTTGCTCGGGTCGCCGCCGTCGAGCGCCTCCGCCCATGTGAGAGTCGCGGCGGCGTCGCCGCGCCACGCGACTCTGCGCGGGCCGACGGGCACCGCATCGAAGCCGAGCGCTATCGCCTCCTGCGAAGGCCGGTCGGCGACCTTTCGCACGACCGCGCCGGTCGTGTCCCAGATCTCCATGCGGACGGGGAAGCGCGACATCGGTACCAGGTACGAATAGGGCCGGTGCACCGTCTC
>JBIQLU010000003.1:13010-15859 GCA_044463985.1 Gemmatimonas aurantiaca
CCCGTGGCAGCGTCTGCGACCCAGAGCGAGATGCCGCTGTCGCCGGTTACGGTGAAAGCGATGCGCGCGCCGTCGGATGACCAGCTCACGTCGCCGATCCGCCCACCCGACGGAGTTTCGATCGGGCGCTCCGTGCCGCCGTCGATGCTCTTCAGGCGCAGCCCATCCAATCCGTTCTCTCGAGTGCGGTCGTTGGTTCGCGGGCTGATTCGCTCGCCCGCGAGTCTGAGCTCCGGCCCGGCCACCTCGGAGATCGGCGGCAGAGCCTTGCGTTCCATGAGCAGGAGCCAGGCGTGGTCCGGGCTGACGCTCACCGCCGGCGTCGGCTCGGCATCGAGAATCTGCGCAATGGGAGCCGGCGGCTGGCGGTAGCCGTCCTGCGCTTCCACGATCGCGGGCCACGACACCAGCATGGTCGCGACGCAGAGCGCCGCCAGCGGCACCGTGGGAGTGGGGCGCGATGGCCTCATGAATCTCTCCATGGGAAGTTGAGGGAGTCCGTCACCCGGACAATGGTGGCGAACGAGACGGCCGCCCGCCAGCGTTCGACGCTGACGGACGACCCATTTTTCTTCAGGCGTTCGGGTTTCCGATGGTTTCGTTGTCGGGGAGCGGGAAGCACTGCAGCGTGCCGTAGTTGCCCCACTCCGTGTTCGGATGCGGTCCACTCGGAAATTCATCGATCGAGTACAGCTTGATGTAGCGACGCAGATCGCCGAGCCGGTGGCCGTCGAGGTAGAAGTCTCTCCTGCGCTGGTCGCGCAGCTCGGCCATCACGTCATCGGCCAGCGTGATGTCGGACGCGGCCGGATCGCCGACCTTCCTGCGCTCGTTGATGAAGTCCACCGTCTCCTGCGTGGCACCTTCCGCCTCCGCCACTATGTAGCGCGCCTCGAGTCCCGACGAGAACCGGATCGACGTCGTCTTCTCGAAGCCGACGGAATCGTCGGGCGTCCACTCGCCGAACGACTCCGGCTGATACGGCGTCCACAGGAGGGTGAGCCCGTTGTGGCCGGTGCGCGAGTTGGTGGTGTGCCGAATCCGTCGGTCGTGCAGCTCGCGGAACGCCGCGTCCACTCCGAGGTTGCGGTTGTTACCGGTGGTTGCGCCATAGAACGGATTCTCCATGTAGTCCTTCTCCGTGCTGTGTGGAACCACGAACTGGAAATCCGCCGGCACATCCGAAGCGTAGCTGCCGGCCTCCGGGAATCGCCCGAGATTCAGCGAGGCGCGTGCGGCACCCACGCTGGCCAGATATATGATCGAGTCTGCCGCCGCCGACGTTCCGCCATCCTTGAACGCGATCGCCGTGCTGATTGCCTCGTCGTAGCGCTCGAGGGCGCGCTCCATGAGCTCATCCCAACCGAGGGACGCCGACGTCGGGTCGACCGGCGCCTCGCACATGAACTCGCCGAGGAGCATGTTGGAGTAGCCGGCGTACGCGAGTGCGCGCGCCATTCCGAGACTGCGCGACGTGCTGTCGCCGAAGATCGCGCGCAGCCGGCCGGTGAGACTGTCGCCGGCGAAGCGCGAACGCTGGAGCGGCGTGTAGATATCGCTGTTCAGCGTGTTGTTGTTCGGCCGCGCGATCCGGAGATCCATCTCCTTGATGGTCTCGTAGTTGTGACCCGTCACGGCTTCGTCGGTGATCACTGCGCTGTAGTACGCGAGGTCGCCGTACATCCGTTGGAAGTCGCTGACCACCGACTGCACGATGGTCTCTCCCAGCACGGGGTCGTTGAGCTGGCCGTCCTGGATCGCTCCGGGATTCTCGACGCTGAGCAGTTCGTTGCACGCACCCAGCGGAATCACGACCCCGAGCGCGACGAGCGACGCCACGCGTCGAATCCGGGCCGAGGCGCGCTGGCGCATGCGGCCGTTGTGTATCGAAACAGGCATGTCGGGCCTCAGAATGTGATGTTGATGGTACCCACGAACCGGCGCATCATGGGAACGGACATGTAGTCGCTGCGCGTGAACGTGTCCGCGCCGTTGAAGTTCAGCTCCGGATCCGCGCCGCTGTACTTCGTCCAGATGGCGAGGTTGCGGCCCGCGGCCGTCAGACTCACGCGGCTCATCCCCAGCCGCGACGCGAGCGACCCCGGAAGCGTGTACGTGAGCGAGATCTCGCGCAGCTTGGTGAAGTCCGCCTTCGTGAGGAACGGCATCGTCGTGCCCGACTGCCGGTAAAGCACGTCCTGCGCGTCGGCGTCGGGGTTCACCACCGCCCACGCATTCTGGTCGTTCTTGTTGCGGATGTAGTCCCCCGCGTTCCACATGTAATTGCCACCTCTGTGGTCGAGGAAGACGTACACGCGCCAGTTCCTGAAAAGCGTGAACGTGTTGGCCAGTCCGAACTCGCGCGTGGGCGTCGAGGGACCCAGGTAGCGGAGCGTGTCCTCGAGCACCACCCGCCCGACATCGTCGAGCATCAGCGAGCCATCGGAGTTGCGCTTCGCTTCGTGACCCCAGTAGCCCGCGAGCGGATAGCCCTCGCGGTGCATCTGCACATCGTCGAAGTTACCGAAGATGATCGGCTCGCTCCGGCTGCCGAACGAGAGGAGCTTGTTGTGATTCGTGGACGCGGCCAGGCTCACGTCCCAGATCAGATTCTCGCCCACGATCGGCGTCGCCGACACGTTGAGCTCGAAGCCGCTGTTGCCGATCGTCCCTACGTTCTGAAGCTGGTTCCCGCCGAAGCCGCTCGAGGGCGGAACCGGTACCGACACCAGCGCATCGTTCGTCCGCTTGTTGTAGTAGGTCAATCCGAGACCGAGTCGATCGCCGTACAGCGATGCGTCGAGCCCGACTTCGATCTCCCTTCCCGTCTCCGCCTTCAGATCGGCGTT
>JBIQLU010000003.1:15959-31023 GCA_044463985.1 Gemmatimonas aurantiaca
ATGAAGCGGCGGTTCTTCCAGCCGATCTGCTCCTGGACGTAGAAGCCAGCCGAATTCTGTTCCTCGAACTGCTCGTACCCCTTCGTCACCGCGGCGGAACTCACCAGTCGCACGTTGTCCGACAGAAGTCCCTCACCGTTCGCCTGTACCGAATGGAAGCGGTAGGCGTTCACCTGCAGGCCGGCCGAGAAGCTCGACACGAAGTCGTCGCCGATGTCCTTCGTGAGCGTGCCGGCGTAGTCGAGCGTCCAGTTGTGCGTTTCGGGACGGTACTGGCCAATGAAGCCCGTGGCATTGGTCGCGCCGTACGGTGCCTTCCCGGTCGTGTCTATCGGATAGAACAGCGTCGCGTAGCGTGTGTTGAGATCGAGCCCGATGGTGAGCCTGTTGTTGAACCAGCTCCACGGCTGAAAGTTCGTGGTCAGACCCAGCACGAAGCGCTCGGCCGCGGTACGATTGTCGTACATGTTGACCTCGGCCGGCGACAGCCCTCTCCAGCCGACCGCGAAGGGGCCCTCGAGGCCGGGGGTTCCGCGCAGCGCGTTGCGCAGGAGTCCGTTCGAGGCGTTGTCGTTCAGCGGCAGACGCGTGTCGCTCTTCGTGTAGCCGAAGGTGAGCGTCATGTCGAGGTTGTCGCGTGGCGTTACGGCAAAGTTTCCGCGACCCGCGGTGCGCTTGAAGAAGTTGTTGAAGAAGACTCCTTCCTGCTCGTCGCGTTGTGCAGAGAGGAAGAAGGAATACTTGTCGCCTCCACCTCGCGCCGAGAGGTTGTAGCTGGCATCGGTGCCGTCGCGCAGCGCTCTGGGATCTTCGCGCAGCGGATTCTGGCTGATCACGCGAGCGCTGGCAGGGGCGCCTGGATCCATTCCGGCGCAGCCTACCCACTTGTCGTCGGCGATCCTGTCCGGCGTGCAGAGCGCGTAGTTGGTGGGAATGTCGAGCGCCCAGTCGGAGCGGCCCCGCTCCACCTTCGCGCTCCACTGGAGCGACTGCTCGCCGCGCTTCCCTTTCTTGGTGATGATCTGAATCACCCCGGCTGCCGCATCAGCTCCGTAGAGGGTAGCGGCGGCCGGTCCCTTGATGACCTCGATGGATTCGATGTCCTCGGGGTTGATTGCATCGAGCGCCGAGGTGGACTGGCCGTTCACGCTGAAGCCGCCCTGCGTCCCCGAGGTGATGCGAACACCGTCGATGTAGAACACCGGTCTGTTGCCGGCGTTCAGCGAGCCGGCGCCGCGGATCCTGATGTTCGCCGCCGTGCCGGCGGTGCCGGCGCCGGGCATGAGAGTCAGACCCGGGACGCGCCCCTGCAGCATCTCGTCGACATCCGCGATGGGAGCCTTCTCCGCGAGCTGTTCGGCGCTCACGCTCGATACCGCGTTGCCGATCGCCCGCTGCTGGGTAGCGCCCGGCGTTCCGGTCACCACGATCTCGTCGAGCTGCAGCGCGGCCACATCGAGCTGGATGCGGATGTCACTCGCGCCCACCGCCACGCGCACGTCCGCTGGCTTGTAGCCGATGAGCTTCGCGCGGAGAGTGACGGAATCGCCCTCGAGGTTGGCGATGTGGAAGCGACCCGCTTCGTCGGTGAGCGTGCCGCGGGGAACGCCGACGACGCCGACCTGCACCCCGTTCAACGGAGTACCGCTCGCGGCGCGAACCACCGTTCCGCTGACGGATCCAGCTTGCACCTGCTGAAGCGGAGGTGGTGGTGGCGGCGGGTATGCGGAGTTGGACGGCTCCAGCGCTGACGCGTCGCCGGCGAAAGCCAGCGTCAGGAGCAGTCCGGTTCCGCACCCAATTAACCGATGCATGATTCCCTCCTTGGTGGGCGCGACTCCCCGGCAGGGGAGCTTCACAGTGGGATACCGACGGGCGGGTAACGTCCACGAGGTGGTCGTAGCGGGCGCTCCGCTCGGCATCGTGGGAGAGTGTGGCCAGGCCCCGGGACGGGGCGGCCGCAGGGGGAGTCCCCTGGAGAACAGATGTCGGCGAGACTGCCGAAAAACACGGCACTGACCGCCAGATGTCGCCAGCCGACAACGCCAGTTTAAGTAACTCAGGCGAGCTGGGCAACCCGTTCGCGCCACCTGCCGAAAAAAGAACCCCGTCTCTCCGGGTGGAGAGACGGGGCTCGCGGCCTGCTCGCGGCTACCAGGCAGCTCGTGCAGGCACGGCGCTCAGACTACGAGGGGACCGAGCAAAAGCCCGGTCCCCTTTCCATTCGACGCGTTGTTTACGCCGGCCGGCCGATCACTCGTCGAATCTGTGATGGTCGGGACGCGGACGCTGAACGGGTTCGTCGTCGTACTCGTCGTCGAGGTCTACGAGATCCTCCGCCTCGTACTCGTCGAGGTCGTCATCCTCTTCGTCCTCGTCGTCGTCGAGGTCGTCATCTTCCTCCTCCTCGTCGTCGTCCTCGTCCTCGTCCTCATCGTCGTCTTCTTCGTCGTCGTCCTCGTCGTACTCATCGTCATCGAAATCGTCGTCGAGGTCGTCGTCGTCGAGATCCGCATCGAGGTCGTCGTCCTCGTCGAGATCGTCGTCGTCGTCGTAATCGTTCTCGTCCAGCTCGTCCCCGTCGAGGTCGTCGTCATCGCGCCGGTGGAGACGCGCCAGATCCAACGACTCGAGCTCGTACAACATGACCTGATTCTCCTTGAGGGTTGTTTACAGGGAAGCTTTTTCCCGTTTTGCTTCCCGCGACATCTTCTTCCGGTCATTGGCACTGAGGAACCGCTTGCGCAAGCGGATCGAGGCCGGCGTCACCTCGATGAGCTCATCGCCCTCGATGTACTCGAGAGCGCTCTCCAGTGTCAACCCCCGAGGCGGCTCGAGCTGGATGTTCTCGTCGCTCGCCGTGGTACGCATGTTCGTCAGCTTCTTCTCCTTCGTGGGGTTCACGTCCATGTCGCCCGGACGTGCATTCTCCCCGATGATCATTCCCTCGTAGACCTCGGTTCCAGGCTCGATGAAGAGCGTGGAGCGCTCCTGAAGGTTGAACAATCCGAACGCCACCGCAACTCCCTTCTCCATCGACACCAACGTTCCGCGCTTTCGGCCGGAAAGTGGCCCGGCCCACGCACCGTACTCCAAAAACCGATGGTGCATGATCCCGGTTCCACGGGTATCGGTCAGGAACTCGGAACGGTACCCGAAGAGTCCCCGCGCCGGAATCCGGTACAACAATCGCACCAACCCCTGTCCCGGATTGCGCATCTCGATCATCTCGGCCTTCCGCGGGCCGAGCTTCTCGATCACCGCGCCGAGATGGTCTTCGGGAACGTCGATCGCCAGCTCCTCATACGGCTCCAGACGCTCGCCCTTCGATCCCTGACGCGTGATCACGCGAGGACGCGACACCTGAAACTCGTAACCCTCGCGCCTCATGGTTTCCATGAGGATCGAGAGGTGCAGCTCACCGCGCCCCGAGACCGTCCAGGTGTCGGTGGCCTCGGTGTCTTCGACGCGAAGCGCGACGTTGCGCTCGAGCTCCCGATAGAGCCGCTCGCGCACCTGCCGCGACGTGACGTACTTCCCTTCCTTCCCCGCAAAGGGCGAGTTGTTCACGATGAAGTCCACCGAAATCGTCGGCTCCTCCACGGCGATACCCGCGAGTCGCTCCGGATGCTCCACATCGGTCAACGTGAGCCCGATCTCCACACCCTCGAGGCCGGCGAGCGCAACGATCTCGCCCGACGAAGCCTCGGGCACCTCCGTCCGCTCGAGCCCTTCGAAAGTGTAAAGCCTGGTCACGCGCGACCGCTCGCCCGGGAGCGCCGGATCGAGCGGGAGGAGCGCCACGGCGTCCCCTACGTGAACCGTGCCACGTTCGATTCGCCCGATCCCCAGCCGCCCGAGATATGGCGAGTGATCGATCGTGGAGATGAGCATCTGGAACGGCGCGTCGGCGGTCCCGGTGGGAGCCGGGACGTGCTTCACTATGGCGTCGAAAAGGGGCACCAGATCGGTGCCCGGCGCGTCCAGATCCATCGTCGCAGTTCCGTTGCGCGCCGAGGCGTACACGACCGGCGCGTCGAGCTGCGCCTCATCGGCCTCGAGCTCTATGAAGAGGTCGAGCACCTCATCGTGCACCCTGAGCGGATCGGCGCCGGGGCGATCGATCTTGTTGATCACGACGATCGGCACGCGGCCGAGTGCCAGCGCCTTGCGGAGCACGAAGCGAGTCTGCGGCATCGGCCCGTCGAAGGCATCTACCACGAGGAGCACGCCGTCGACCATGCGCAGGATCCGCTCGACTTCGCCGCCGAAATCGGCGTGTCCCGGCGTGTCCACGATATTGATCTTGACACCGTGCCATCTGACTGCTGTATTCTTGGCGAGGATGGTGATCCCGCGTTCGCGCTCCAGCGGGTTCGAGTCCATGACTCGCTCGGCGACCACCTGATTATCTCTGAACGCCCCGCCCTGCCGAAGCATCTTGTCGACGAGCGTGGTCTTCCCGTGGTCGACGTGGGCGATAATGGCGATGTTGCGAATTTCCATAGCCCGGGAATATAACTACGTAGGAGGCAGGAAGCAGGGAGCAGACAGCAGGTGCCTGCCGCGGGTCAGGGGGCCCTTCATCCACGTGCCGTTGCTGCTTCCTGCTGTCTGCTTCCTGCCCTCTCCCCTGGCACGTAGAGTGCGGCGTTGAACTTGTCTACGACTCATCCACGGAGGGAGCCATCATGGAGGAGTACGGCGAAACGAAAGACAAGGAGTATCCCCGCGGGCGTGGCTACGGCAACGACTACATGCGGGGCGGCGAGGTTTTCGGAGGCTATGGATACAGCAAGCGCGCCGAATACGACCGCCCGCGGGGCGATGGACAACCGGAGAACGTCGGAGAGCGGGACGCGACGGACGACGACGAGGAGGATGGCGATCCGCCATCAGAAGAGCGCTCCGCGCTGACGGGGCGCGAGCGCGACGATGGCGATGACGCCACGAACGTCGAGCGCTTCCCGCAGGACGAGCGCGCCGGCGGCTGGGACGTTCCCCACGACATCCCGGACGAGCACTCCGATTCCGCCCGGGCAGGCGCGCCCCCCGAACCCACCATCGAACACACCTTCGGCGACACCGGCGGCAATCTCACCCACTCCCGCAGCTACTACGTAATCCAGGCGCAGCTCCAGCACCGGCTGGTGGAGCGGGAGAGGTAGGGGCAAGGAAACAGGACACAGGGGACAGGAAACAGGAACTGCACACCAATGAGGTCAGGCCCGTTCTTGGAGGCCGGTCTCCGACGTCATGGCAGTTCCTGTTTCCTGTCCCCTGTGTCCTGTTTCCTTGCCCCTACCTCGCCCCCACTTTCGCGCCGCGGGCGGGGGCTTCGGGGCGGGCGGGGTGGGGGGCGACCGACTCGGCGGCTTCAAGGAAGCCCGTGTCGTGCTGGCGCTGCTTGAGCATCACGAGCATTCCCGCCTTGTCGCTGGCCTTCTGGTATGCTTCGGCCGGCGCCACGTCGCCCGAGTCCACCAGCGCGATCAGTGCGTCGTTCAGCATGATCATGCCGAGCCGCTTCGACGTCTGTATGATCGAGGGGATCTGGAAGGTCTTCCCCTCCCTGATGAGGTTCGAGATGGCCGGGATGCTGAGCAGGACCTCACGCGCCGCCACGCGGCCGCCGCCCACCTTCTTGCAGAGCACCTGCGAGATCACTCCCTTCAGCGACTCCGAGAGCATCACGCGGATCTGCGATTGACGATCCGCCGGGAACTGGTCGATCAGACGATCCACCGTGCTCACGGCACTCGTGGTGTGCAGTGTGCCGAACACCAGGTGGCCCGTCTCCGCCGTCTCGATGGCGATCGACACCGTCTCCAGGTCGCGCAGCTCGCCCACCAGTATGATGTCCGGATCCTCGCGCAGCGCTGCGCGCAACGCGTTCTTGAACGATCCGGTGTGAACTCCCACCTGCCGCTGCGTGATGATGCACCCCTTGTTGGGATGCACGAACTCGATCGGATCTTCGATGGTGATCACGTGGTCGCGACGTGTGCGGTTCACGAGATCGATGAGCGAGCAGAGCGTCGTGGATTTTCCCGAACCGGTGGGGCCGGTGACAAGCACCAGCCCGCGCGGGAGCTGCGCGAGCCGCTGGACCTCCTCGGAGATCCCCAGATCGTCAACCGTGACGACATCAGCCGGGATCACGCGAAAGACCGCGGCTACTCCCTTCCTGTCGCGCAGCGCGTTGCAGCGAAAGCGCGCCACTCCGCTGATCTCGTGGGCGAAGTCCGTATCGTTCGTGTCGCGGAACTCGCGCTTGTTGCGGTCCGGCATTATCGAGTTGAGCAGCAGTGCGAGCCGGTCGTTCTCCATCTCCGGGAATCCGTCGATCCGCTGCATCTCTCCGTGGAGCCGCAGAATCGGCGGCTCGCCCACGCGCAGGTGCAGGTCCGATGCGCCGCGCTCGACGAGCTGCTTCAGCAGCACCTCTATCTCGGCGCGCCGCGCCGGGTCGGAAGGAATGAGCGACGAATCTTCGACGCGCTGCACTCCCCCCACCGCGGCGCGCGCTCCCGCCGCATCGTGCTCGGCCCCGCCGTCGGTCGCCGCCGGTTCGCCGGCGGCCGGCTCCTCGCGCTCTTCCGCCGCGCCGACAGCGGCATCGTCCGCCGTGGCCACGCGAATCTCGGCGCTCGTGCGATTCTCCGCTCCGGCGCCGCCGGGCGAGAAGCTCACGGCGTAGTCCACTCCGTCGAGCTGGTAGATGAAGCTCGCTGCGGAACGCCGATCCAGAAGAGCGCGCGCGTCGTCGCTCGCGATCTCTCGCACGAGCGCGCCGAGCTGCGTTGCGTTCAGGAGCTGCTTCGTGAGCGTCTGGCTCGCGCCGTTGCTCTCGAGCCGTGCAGCCTCGTTCTCGACGAGGCGAAGTACGCTCGTCTCGCTGTTGCCGAGGCGCGCGAGAAGCTTGTCTAGTTGGGCCATGTCAATCGAGGGGCCGGACTCGTTCGATGAGCTTCCGGTTCACCAGCCGCACGCCGTTGTCGCTGTACAGCATCAGGAAGCGCTGATGGATGTCGTTCAGGTAGTCGAGCAGCCGTGGTCTGTCGGCACGCACCTCGAGGCGCATCGAACCGAGCCTGGTGAGTCCACCGGCCATGGTGACCTCCACCAGCGCCATCGGAGAGCTGGCTCGCACGAGTTCGTCCTCATCCGCGAGCGGGAGTCCGGATATGTCGGTCACTCGCGCCTTCGAGAGGAGCAGCATCTCGCCGCCGTCGAGCTCCAGCGGGAAGAAGAGCTCCCTGTCGTTGAAGAGGGCGGCTGGCTCGGAATGGCCGGCGTAGCCGTACACCTTCGGCTGGAGGAAGATGTAGCCGTGAAGCTCCACCTGACCCACGAGGGTCACGGTTACCTCGAGCCTCTCCTTCTCGATCCTGTATGCATCGATGGACGCCGAGCCGGTACCCGGATTCATTAGCCCGCCACGCTGTAGAAGTCGATGTCTTGACGCTCCAGCGCGCGGGGGGGTCACGCGTGCAGGTGCTTCTCCCGCTCGTACATCTCCCGGCTCTCTAGCTGGATCGTTACGTGCTCGATTCCGAAGAGCCGCATCACGTCGTGGACGTGCTCGAGTACGTGCTGCTGACGCTCCGGCTCGCGCACGATCGCGTGTGCGCTCATGGCTATGACGCCCGATGTCACCGTCCACACGTGCAGGTCGTGCACGGACTCCACACCCGGTATGGCCTCGAGCTGGGCGCGCACGCCGCCCAGCGAGATCTGCGCCGGCGTGGACTCCAGCATCACGTCCACGGCATCGCGCACGAGCCGCCACGCTCCGCGTACGATCAGCAGCGTGACGAGTATCGAAACCAGCGGGTCGACGGTGAGCCAGCCGGTGAAGCGGATCACGAGCGCCGCTACCACGGTACCCACGGAGCCGAGGAGATCGCCGAGTACGTGCAGGTACGCGCCGCGCACGTTGAGGCTCGAATCGCTCGCGCCGTGGAGAGTGATCGCGGCCGCCACGTTCGCCAGCAGCCCCAGTACCGCGATCGCCAGCATCAGGCCACCGCCGATCGGCTGTGGCTCCCTCAGCCGCCCCAGCGCTTCCCACGCTATGAAGGCCGATATCACGAGCAGCGCAGCGCCGTTCACGAACGCCGCGAGGATCTCGAGCCGCACGTAACCGTACGTGCGGCGCGGCGTCTCCGGCCGCATGCTGAACCACGACACGAACAGCGACAGAGCGAGCGCCGCGACGTCCGTGAGCATATGGCCGGCATCGGCGAGCAGTGCCAGCGAATTGGAGAGGAACCCACCCACCACCTCGGCCACGAGCACCACGACCGTGACGGCGAGCGCCAGTCGCAGCCGACGCACGTGACCGCGATCGCCACCCGACGCGTGCGCGTGGTGATCGTGAGCCGCGCCGTGAGACGGGCCGTGATGGTGGCCGGCGTGGGAGTGTGCCATTAGTATCAGAGCGTGCTGGTGCGCATGGTGGTCATCCTGATACTCGTGGTTGCGAACGCGTTCTTCGTGCTGGCCGAGTTCGCGATCCTCCGCGCACGCCTGCCGCGTCTGGAAGCGATGGCGCGGCGTGGGGACCGCCTCGGCCGCGCCGCTTTCCGCGCCGCATCGAGCCCGGCCGGAACGCTCTCCGCATGCGCCCTCGGCACTTCACTGACGACCATCGGCATCGGCTGGATTCTGGCCGACTGGCTCGACGTCGCAATCGGTCCGACCCGTACTGGAACGAGCATCGCGAGTATAATCATCGCCGCGGTGCTCGCCGTCTACCTCCACATCCTCGTCGGGAAGCTGGTGCCGCGCACCGCGGCGCTGGCGCGGCCGGAGCACTACGCACGATTCGTGGCCTATCCGCTGCTCGGCTTCGCGTGGCTGGTCACGCCGCTCACCGTGCTCATATCGGTTCCCTTTCGCAGAGCTAGCCGGGCGATCCGCGAGCGGGTTCCGGCGGGCGAGGCGGGCGCGATCCACGGGACCGACGAACTGCGCCTCCTCGTCGAGCAGAGCGAGGAGGTGGGAGCGCTCGAGCCGCAGGACGCCGATCTGCTCGAGGGCGTCTTCGAGTTCACGGAAAAGACAGCCGACGACGTGATGACGCCCCGAACCGAGCTCGTGGCGATTCCGGTGGAGTCGACACTCGAGGAAACGCTGCACGCAGTGGAGGAGAGCGGCTTCTCGCGGCTGCCGGTGTACGAGGGTACCGTCGACAACATCGTCGGTGTGCTCCTCGTCAAGGATCTCATCGCCACGATCCGGAACTCGACCGACCAGTTCTCCCTTCGCGCCATGATCCGCTCGGTGCACCTCATACCCGGCACGCGCCAGGTGGAGGAGGTACTCGCCGACTTCAAGCGCCTCAAGGAGCACATGGCGATCGTACTCGACGAGTACGGCGGGACCGCGGGAGTGGTGACGATGGAGGATCTGCTCGAAGAGATCGTCGGCGAGATCGAGGACGAGTACGACGTCGCCGAGCTGGACGCACCGTCACCCGACCACCCGGCCGGCGAGATCGTCGTGCCGGGGGAGACGAACATCGATGACCTCAACGAGCGCTACAGCCTCTCGGTACCCGACGCGGAGCACTCCACGATCGGGGGCTTCGTGTTCGGCGCGCTGGGACGGCTCCCACATCCCGGCGACACGATCGTGGCCGGCGGCGCAACGTTCGTGGTGCGCTCGATGGACAACCGCCGTATCGAGTCGCTCGCGGTGCGTCCGCGCAAGGAGTGATCGTGCGCCGCTAACCGGCCGTCGCGGACGCTCGCTGCGCTATCCGCGCGCACTCGAGCGTGGCGAGGATCATGCTCGATGGGTCGGCGATTCCCTTCCCCGCAATGTCCAGCGCCGTGCCGTGGTCGGGCGATGTGCGCGGAAACGGCAGACCGAGCGTGACGTTCACCGCGCTCCCGAATGATGCGACCTTGATGGCCGTCATACCGACATCGTGATACGGAGCGAGCACGGCGTCGAACTCGCCGCGCATCGCTCGCACGAACACCGTGTCGGCCGGGAACGGACCGGCGATCCCGGCCTCGCGCGCCGCCGGCGCGAGTATTTCCTGGTCCTCGTTCCCGAAGCGTCCACCGTCGCCCGCGTGCGGGTTGAGCGCGCAGAGCGCCATCCTCGGATCGGCGATGCCGTACCAGTCCCGCAGCGCTCGTCGAGTGATACGCGCCGTGTCGACTATCGACGCCGCATCGAGCCGCCGGACCACGTCGCGGAGCGCCAGATGCGTGGTGACGAGCACGACGCGCAGCCGGTCCGACGCGAGCATCATCGCGACCGACACGCCAGCAATCTGCGCGAGCATCTCCGTGTGGCCGGGGAAGTCGTAGCCGCCCGCGAGGAGCGCGGCCTTGTCGATCGGCGCCGTGACGATCCCATCCACGCTCCCGGAGAGCGCCAGCTCGGCGGCCTTCTCGATCGCCATTCCGGCCAGCCGCCCCGCCAGAGGAGCGTCGCCGGCGACATCCCAGAGGCCCGTGGCGTGGTCAACCCCCACCTCCGTCCCCTCGGGGCCGACCACGACCGGCGTGCACGCTTCCCGTACGCGTTCGTCAGCGAGTGCGGCGGCCACTATTTCGGGACCGATCCCGCGCGGGTCACCGAGGGTGATCGCGAGGCGCACGCGACTCCGCCCGGTCATTCAGGCGCTTCGCTCATCGCGCAGCACGCGATACAGCTCGGGGGCCCTGGCGCGACTGACGTTGTGGCCGATCTCCGCGGTGAGCTCGATCTCGAGCGACCGCTCCGCGTACTCCACCCGGATGCGATCGCCCACCGCCACTTCCGCCGACGCCTTGGCGCGCTTGCCGTTGATGAACACCGCGCCGACATCGCACGCTTCCTTCCCCTCGCTTCTGCTCCTCACCAGAAGGAGTCTCTTGAGGGCGAGATCCACCCTCACGGCTCAATCGCGAACGGAAACGAAGATCTGCTTGCGAAGGCCATTCAGATAGCGCCGTATCGCCTTCTGCTGCGAGAGCTGATCGCGAATCTGCTGCCGGAAATCGGCGACCGTGGGTTCGCGAGCATCCTCCACGGATGTGAGCTGGAGGATGAAGAACTTCGGGACTCCGCGCGACTTGTCGATGATGCTGAAGGGATCGAGGATGTCGCCCGCCTTGTGCCCCCTGATAGCCGTCTGATACTCCTGCGGCAGCTCCGACTGGGGGAACGGCTCCGGCATCATCTTCTCCTCGGCCGGATCGTGATACTTCACGACGAGCGAGTCGTAGTTGGCGCCCGCACGCCACGACGCCGCAACACTGTCGGCGCGTGCATGCGCCTTCGCCACCTGAACCGAGTCGATCTCCGGACGGATGAGGATGTGCCTTCCCTTGACCTCGGACGGCTGCGCGCGGTCGATCTTGATGATGTGATACCCGAAGGTCGTCCGTATGACCGGACTCACCTGACCCGGTCGAAGCGCGAAGTACACCCGATCGAAAACCGGAACGAACTCGCCGCGGCGATGCCAGCCCAGATCGCCGCCGACTTCCTTGCTTCCCGGGTCCATCGACTCGCGCTTCGCGAGCTGCGCGAAGTCCGCGCCGTTGTGGATCTGCACCAGCAGCGACTCGGCCTTCGCGAGAGCTGCGGAATCTGCCCGCGCGCTCGCGATCGGCGTGACCACGATCTGGCGGTACGTGACGGTCGCCGGCAGCCGCCGCATCTGGTCCTTCGACGCCTGGAAGAAGGAGTCCACCTCCGCCTCGGAGACCGACGCCGCGGTGAGCTTCTGTTCCTGACGCAGCTTCTGGAAAAGCTTCTGCTGGAGCTGCTGCCGTCTGGCCTGATCGAGCAGCCAGCGCCGGTACTCGTCAGGCGTACCGAAGCCGGCGCTTCGCAACTGCGCGCGGAATTCGTTGTCGTTGGCGAAGGTACCGCGGATCTTGGTGAGCTGCTGGTCCACCTCGCCTGATATTTCCGTCTCCGAAACTTCTATCTTCTGTGCCTTCGCTTCGTGGAGGAGCAGTTCCTCATCGATGATGGTGCCGAGCACCTGCTTCTCGAGCGCGGCGCGACCCGCGGAGTCGGTGGGAACCTTCTGGCCCGAGGCGGCGAGCGCACCGATCTGCTCTTCCACCTGCGTGCGCAGAACTGCCTGATCGCCGACCACCGCCGCGATGCCGTCGATGGGAACTACGGTGTCTGCCGGTGAGCTGGCGAGAGCGCGTGTGCCGTCGCTGTCCTGCGCCAGCACGGGCGCCGCGGCAAGGAGCAGCAGCGGCGCCACGATGCATGTGAGCCTGTACATGTACATGCGCTTTCTACCCATGGAGCGAAGAGCGGGTCCCATCAACGCGGCTCGGACGGCTTCTTTGCGCTGTCGGGAGTGCTCGTCGACTTGCTGCCGATCGGCACTTCCGACGCTGGACGGCTCGCCTCCTTCGCCGAATCCGCGGCAGCCTTGGTGGCAGTCGCAACCTGTATCGCGCGCTCGAAGCCCGCGTTGTTCACCTTCCAGTCGTACTTGTCTCTCAGCACGGTCGCCACGGGCTGCGGGACATCCACGTAGCGCGCTTCCTGCGCCATGAGCTTGTCGAGATACGTATCGATGTGCCCGGCGGCCACCCGTTCACGCGCCGCCGCGTTCGATCCGCTGTCCGCAAGTGTCGAGGGGCTCACGCCGAGCTGGTCCCAGGTCTGCGCCACGACCTGCGCGAAGCGCGAGTGCAGTTCGGCCAGCTCGGTGGAGTCGAGCTCCACCTTCGCGCTGTCAGCCTGGTGCAGCACCAGATCGTTCCGAACGACGATCTTGAGGAACTGCGTGACCTGACTGTCCGGTGCCTGCTGGAAACCTGCCTCGATCTGCGGCTTCTGCGGATAGGCGTTCACCCAGCTCACAAGTCTGCCGAGCGTGAACTTGCCGCCCTTGTACGTCGCCAGAACGGCGTCGTCCTTCGCGTGTGCATCGAGATCCTTCGCCGCTGCGCGGATCGTGCTGACCGCGTTGTCCTTGATGGCCAGCCCGGACGACTGCTCCAGCTCGGTGAGATACGTGCTGTCCGCGGCGCGCAACGCGTCCTGATTGACCGCCTTGATGAACTCGTCCCTCACCTCGGGGAAGGTGGAGCGACGGATGATGTGGAAGCCGAACTGGGTCTGGACCACGGGCGAGATCTCGCCCGGCTTCAGCGCCTCCACGGCATCCTGGAACTCCTTCACCATCGTTCCCTTGGGGAAGAGACCGAGATCGCCGCCGCGCTGCGCGGAACCGGGATCCTGGCTGTTCTTCTTCGCGAGATCCGAGAAGTTGGCGGACGTCGCCTGTGCACGAACTGCCTCGGCGCGCCGGCGGATCGAATCGCGCTGCGCCGCGGTGGCGTTCTGCGGAACCGTGAAGAGAATGTGGCGCGCCGCGAGAATGTCGCCCTGGTCGTACTTCGACTCGGCGTTGGTTGTATCCACGCCCGCGAAAGTGCTGGCCACCTTCTCGTGCCACTTGGCCATCCGCTCCTGAGCGATGATGGGCCAGAGCGCCTCGTCGATGCGCTTCGGGTCGTTCAGCGAGTCGCCGCTGGCCGCCGCCTGCCCGAGTAGCTGGTAATTCACCCAGAGATCGGTGATGGCGTGTGCGATGTCGCTGTTGATGGGCGCCTTGGATTTGCCCAGGAGCGCCGCCAGACGATCTACGGAGAGTTCCTGCGAGCCGGCCTTCGCCGCCACGTCCACGTGCGCGGTCATCGCTTCCTTGAATCCCTCGCACGCCCCGAGCGTGATGACTATGGCGAAGAGGGCTGTTAACGAACGTCTCATTATCGGTGGACCTGGTTGCGTGATGGTGGCGTGACTTCCGGCAGCCTCGACATGGTGACCGGTCGAACGAGGCGGCCGCTTCGTGTCATCGCTTTACGGGCTGCTCCAGCAGGCTGCCGAGCGAGCGCACGAGGCCGTCCAGCAGGGCGGCTCCGCCGAGGCGCGTCAGCTTGAGAGAGAGTGGATTGGTGCGCCGGACCTCGGCCTGAAACTGTACCTCCTGAAACGCCGCGGTTAACCCCCTTAGACGGGGCGCCGCGGCCTCACGAAAGGTAACACGGGCCTCATTGCCGCGCACGAGTATTCCCTCCACTCCGAGCCGGCCCCCGATGATCCGGAGGAGCGCCACGGCGAGGAAGGCATCCGCCGGCGGCGGGAGCGGTCCGAACCTGTCCCGCAGCTCGGCGCGCAGTTCGTCCACCTCGTGCCCTTCCGTCATGTGCGACAGCCGGCGGTAGATATCGAGCTTCGCCTCCTGGATCGGCACGTAGTCATCAGGGAGGTAGCTCGGAACGTCGAGCGAGACCTCGGCCGGAACGAGCCGCGGCGCGCCGTCGCCGTTCTGCAGGTGCCGCACCGCCTCGTCGAGCATCTTCAGATACAGCTCGAAGCCGACTGTCTGCACGAAGCCCGACTGCTCCGGTCCGAGCAGGTTCCCCGCTCCGCGCAGCTCCAGATCCTTGAGCGCGATCCTGTAGCCGGCTCCGAGCTCCGTGTGATGCTCCAGCACGCTGAGGCGCCGCTCCGCATCGAGGTCGAGCACGTCCGGCACCAGCAGATAGCAATACGCTCTTCGGTGCGAGCGACCCACGCGGCCGCGAAGCTGGTAGAGCTGGGCGAGTCCGAAGTGATCCGCACGGTTCACGAACATCGTGTTCGCGTTCGGCACGTCCAGGCCCGACTCCACTATCATCGTCGACACCAGAACGTCCACCTCCCCAGCCACGAAGCGACGCATCACCTCTTCCAGATCGCGCTCGCGCATCTGGCCGTGCGCCACTTCTATTCTGGCGCGCGGAGCGATGCGGTGGAGATGGTCGGCCACCCCGGTGATCGTCTCGATCCGGTTGTGCACGAAGAAGACCTGGCCACCTCGATCGAGCTCGCGGGCGATTCCCTCCTCTATCAGCGAATCGTCCCACGGCTCCACGAACGTGAGCACCGGCGACCGGTCGCGCGGCGCCGTCTGGATGAGCGACGCGTCGCGCAGCCCCGCCAGCGACTGATGCAACGTGCGCGGTATGGGAGTGGCCGTGAGCGTGAGCACGTCCGTCTCCAGCTTCAGCTCCTTGAGCCGCTCCTTGTGTCG
>JBIQLU010000003.1:31123-39796 GCA_044463985.1 Gemmatimonas aurantiaca
CGGTCCATGGGCCGCTCGCTCTCCATGTCGTGCTTCACTTCGTCGGTGGCGGTGCGCTGGTCCGGCGTATCCTCGAAGAGGAACGACGACTCGAGCTGGCGCTGCCACGTTCCGTCCGGCAGCGCGCGCGGCTTCGTTGCCATGCGCCTGCGCGCGTACAGCTCGAGCAGCTCCACGGTCATGGCCTGCAGCGAAGCGCGCGTGCGCTCTCGCTGCTGTGCCCAGCGCTTTCCACCCAGTTTGTGCAGTCGCGGCGGCGGAGAATCCGCTCCCACGTCGCCGGCCGAGCGGTAGCGCTCGATCTGGTCGACGCGGTAGAGCGGGACGTTCAGGCGATCACCGCCTTCGTACTCGATCACCGCCGCTTCTATGGTGCTCTCGCCCACGAAGATGCGTTCGATCCCGCGGTAGATCCCCACACCGTGCTCCAGGTGCACGACGAAGTCACCCGGCGCCAGTCCCGTAATGCTGTCGAGCGGAGTTCCGCTGGAGTAGCGCCGGCGGCGCCGGATCCGCCGCTCGCGACGGAAGATCTCGTGGTCGGTGAGCACGCGCAGACCCGCGAAGCCCTCGCTCGCCGGTATCACGAACCCGCCGTCGATCACGCCGACGGCCAGCGCGGCATTCGGGGCGCGGACCCCCTCGTCCGTCAGGAGCTCGTCGAGCCGCTCCGCCTGGCCGGCGTTGTCGCACAGGATGATCGTCGGCATCTCACCGCTCACGATGTGCCGCAGACGCCTTATGTCCCTGTCCACCGGTTCGGGCGGAAGCACGGGGAAGCCGATCGACGGTTTCGCCTCCGAGCCGGATTCATCGGCGACATCCGCGCGCAGCATCAGCGTGCCGAATCGCGTGAGCGACGTGTACGCCGCGGCCGGGTCGCGGAAGAGATCTTCGCGGGAGGGCGCATCTTCACCGCGACGGCGCGCCAGGTCGACGTGATGCTGCGCCTCTTCCCAGGTGCGCGACATCTCGGCCTGCACGTGCGAGTGCGCAGGGATCACGACGAGCGTGTCGGGCGGGAACAGATCCGTGAGCGAGCCGCGCGCCGCGCCTTCCACTTCGGCTCCCGCGCGCCCGTCGACGGGAAGGATGAGCGCAAGTTCCGCCTCACGCGTGGAACGCTGCGTCCCGATGTCGAAGTAGCGCATCGACGCGATCTCATCGCCCCAGAACTCTATTCGCACCGGGTGCGCCATCCCGAACCCGTAGACGTCGATGATGCCGCCGCGCACGCTGAACTGTGCCACGTCTTCCACCAGCCGAACGCGCTCGAAGCCCACCGCCTCGAGGTGCTGCACGAGATCGGCGGGGCGTCGCATCTCGCCTACTCTCAGCTCGAGGCGCGTGGAGCGCACGGCATCGCTGAGTCGCGTCAGCTCCTGCACTGCGCGTGCAGTCGTGGCGAGGATTCCTACCTCTCCGCGTGCCACGCGCTCCAGCGTCTCCACTCGCTCGCCGGCGACCTCGACGTGCGGTTCGACTTCGCCGAAGCCCTCGCGCGGCGGATACAGCGCGATCCTCTCGCGCTCGCCGAGCGCGGTGAGGTCGGCGAGCCAACGCTCGGCGTCGGGCACCGTGGCCGCGACTATCGCAATGAAGCGAGTGGCGCCCAGCTCACGGGCCAGTGCGGCAGTGAGCGCCGCGTCCGATGAGCCGCGCAGCCCACGCACGTCGAGCCGCGAACCCGGAGCGGGAACGCGGCGGAGGAGACGCGAGAACGCCGGAAGGGCGGCCATCGCGTCGAGTATCGTCGGTAACGCCATCTATCTTGATGCCCTGCGCCAGCCGCCGCTGGCTACCACGGATTCCGTGAGCAGCGCGACAAGTGCGAGTACGAGTAGCGGGAATACGAGCGGACGCCGCGGTGCCGATGCGAACACGCTCGACTCCAGCTCCGCTGCGTCGTCGAACGCGCGCACATCATCCGCGCGAAGCCTGCCTGCCAGCGCCGTGAGGTCCAGTCGGCGGAGCTGCGATTCGGTCGGCTGCGGGTTCACCACCAGCGCGCCGGCGCGGTCCTCGCCGCGCATGAAAAAATAAACCCCTGATCGATCCGGCGCGGCGAGTGAATCATCGTGCAACGGCAGTACCGATGCACGGGCACTGTCGCCGCTCGCCGCCAGCTCGAGAGCCGTGGCACCGGGCGGGCGCGCCACGACTTCGCCGGGTGCGGAGTACTGCACGGTACCCGGGTCGGCGCTCAGGCGCTGCGATATCACGTCGCCGAGCCAGGGAACGAACGCGGCACGCACCGGAAAGCTCGTCGCCGATGGGTCGATCGGGGAGCCGATGAGCACGTAACCCGGACCGCTCACGATCCACGGCTCACCGGCGGAAGTGGCCAGAGTATCGGATGGCGGCCCGGCGCTGCGCTCGAGCTCGTAGCGCAGCATCACGCTCACAGCGCCCACGGAGTCCACCGCCGGTCCGCGCTGGAATCGAACGGAGCTCTCGCCGCGCCGCGGGGCGCCGAGCCGCCACGGGATGTCGAGGCGCTCGAGCGCGCGGTTCGCCGCGCCCACTCGTACCGGGTCGCTCGGAGCGAGAAGCAGAGCGGGGAGTGAAACTGCCTCGTCCACCGGAGTCACCGCCACTCCGCCACCAGGTACCACGCGCTCGGCGCCCGTGAGCGCGTCGACCGCGCTCGCGATGAAGACACCTGCCGAACGTGCGACACGCACGCTCGGCGCGGCTCCGATCCACACGGCGAAATGGCGCGCGTCATCGCCACGCAATTCGTCGGGCTCGAGCTCCACACTTCCCGCAGTCCATCCCCGTTCGGGCGGTGCGGCGCGCAGCAGGACCTCCTCGTTGGCGGCCACGGTACCCCGCGCGAGCGTGCGCCCCTCGAGCGCCACGCGATACGTGGCCGAGTCGGGTGTGAGGACGCGCGCCTGGATCGAGCCGCGCGGTGTCCAGCGGAGCGGAGTCGCCGTCGCCTCCGTCACCGCGCGATTGACCGGGGGATCGCCGGGTACCCGATAGATGCGCGCACGAACCCGCCCGGGCGATATCGCCTCGGCCCAGCTCGTGGCCTGCCCGTCGGTGAATACCGCGAGCTCGCGCTCGCGCATCGGCGCCTCGGCCGCGAGCGCACCCGCACGCACGATCGCGCCGTGCAGATCTCCCGCGCCGGAGAGCGGCTCCACACGTGCGATGGCATCGAGAACCGCTGCACGTGCGCCGCCGCGGACGGTGCCATCCGCCGTCACGAGCCAGACCCGATCGTCCGCACCGGACTTCTCCACTGCGCCTCGTGCACGCGCGCGCAGTTCTTCCAGCACCGGGCGGCCGCCCGAGATCGCGGAAGTGCTGAGCGAGTTGTCGAGCACCACAGCGAGTGCGGTGGGAGCGTGACCACCTCCACCCGCTCTGAGCACCGGCCGCGCCGCCGCGGCCGCCACCAGCAGAACCGCGGCCACGCGCAGCAGCATGAGGAGGATGTTCTTCAGCCTCAGCTTGCGGCTGTGCTCCCGCTCGGCGCGCTCGAGGTAGCGCACGGCGGGGAACTCCACTCTCGCTCCGGTGCGTCGCCGAAGGAGGTGGATGAACAGCGGAATCGCTGCCGCTCCGGCCGCCAGCAACCAGAGCGGCGAGAGAAAGTCTATCACGGCAGTCGCTGCCGAACGGCGAAGGCGCGACGCAGCGGCACGCCGAACGGGGCGTCGGTCGTGACGACTTCGTACGACGCGCCGAGCGATGTGAGCGACTCGTGCCACTCGCGCAACGCTCCCTCCACTGTGGCACGGTAGGCGTCGCGAACTTCCGCCATCGTGGCCGGCAGCTCGATTCCACTTTCGGGATCCACCAGCAGCGCCTCGTTCGCACCGCCCACCGCCGTAGGCAGTTCGCGCTCGGACGGATCGAGGATGTGGAGCACGACGACCTGATGCCCCGCATGCCTCAGCGACTTCACGTGGCGAATCACGTCCTCCGAATCCATCAGCAGATCGGAGATCAGCACGACCATGCCGCGTCGGGGAATGAGCCGGGCCGCCTCCTCCAGCGCCTCGTTCGCTCGCGACTCGAGGCCGGCGCCCGGATCTTCCAGTGCAGTAACGATCCTGCGCCACTGGCCGGAGCGCGCGCGCGGTGGAAGCGCCGAGCGAATCCGGTCATCGAAGCGGATGAGACCCACCGCATCGCGCTGACGAAGCAGGAGGAGCGCGAGTGCCGCAACCACGCGCTCCGCGTAGGCGAGCTTCGTGAGTCGGGAGTCGTCTCCGCGCCAATCCATGGAGCGGGAGACGTCGAGCACGATCGTGGCGCGGAGGTTTGTTTCTTCCTCGTACTGTTTGATCACCCAGCGCTCGGCGCGCGCCGCGATCTTCCAGTCGATGTGACGCAGTTCATCCCCAGGCTGGTAGGGACGATGCTCCGCGAACTCCACCGAGAACCCCTTGCGAGGGGAACGGTGAAGACCGGTGAGAAAACCATCCACCACCCACCTTGCCACGATCTCGATGTGACCCAGTGAAGCGATCGTGGCAGGGTCGATGAGGTCCGCGCGTCTGCCTGCTGCCGCTGTGCTCATTGGCTCCGTGCAAGCTAGACGCGGTAGCCAATGGTGGGAAGGAATCGAGCGCTATCGCGCGCCCGATTCCCCGCTGCTGGCTGGTCCGTAGTAGATGGCGTTGAAGAGGAACGGGAACGTGCCGTGCGGCTGGGCGCGGAACGTTATCTCGGGGCCGAACAGGAAGAGTTTTCCCTTCCCGACCTGCGCCTCCGCGATCGCGACCCGCTGATCCAGGTAGCTCTGCCCCCACGCCCAACCACTGCGCAGCGGTGTGGGCGACGAGAACCAGGCAACGCGCTTCACCGTGGACGCGGAGTCTGCGGAATCGGCCCGGATCACAAACGAAGGGCTGTGATCGAAGAGCACCGCCACGCTGTCCGGAATCCCGTACGCGACCGGATCCTGATTGTCCACGCTCACCTCCAGCACCGAGCCGGGGATGTAGAACTGCTCGCCCGTGAGAGCGGAGTCGGTCCCCGGCTTCACCATCGCGTCGGTGATCGGGAGTCCGAGATGCTTCGCGAGGATCGTGGAGCTGCCGATGGTGACGACCGAGCCGCCGCTCTGCAGGAAGTCGCGCACGCTGGGCACCGACTTCGCCACCGTGAGAGTGCCGAGGTGATCTCGATACTCGGCCGGGATGTCGGCCGGTTCCGGCTGTCGGCCGAAGCGCCCGAAGCCCGAGCGATCGCTCTCGGGGATGGCGCCATCCACGAACACCAGCACGTCGAACTTGTCGCGCAGGTTGCCGGCGTCGATCTCCTTCGGGTACACGACCTGGTAGGGAATCTCGTACTGGTCGAAGATCCAGCGCACCCAACCCGACGGAATCGAACCGCCGTACTGATCCCAGAGTCCCACGCGCACCGGCTTCAGCGCGAGCAGTTCGTTGGACGGGACGGCGTCGATTCCGGTGAAGACGAGCCCCAGACTCGCGGCGGCAGTGCGAATGATCGGCGTCGCGGAGGAGGTGGAGGGAATGTAGATGCTGCCCTTGGGGAAGCTCTGCCCGTTCACGGTGAGATCACGCGTGGTCCAGTAGACCTGATTCCCCGCCGCCAGCAGGCGGTTGACCGCTATCACCCCGTTGTTCACGGAGTGGCTGAGCAGATATCCGCGAGTACCGCCGGATTCGATGACGTTGCCAGGGGGCGCCGTCACCGTATCGGCCACCGGAGTGAACGGCCCCTCGAAGCCGTCGACCACGCGGTCGAACTGCACTCCCATGGTAAGGGCTGGAGTCCACCCCGTGATGTCGTACGGCGGCTTCGGCGGCCCGCCCGGATACGCGAAGTCGTTCGGATGATCCTGCGGTTCGAACATGTCGAGGACGTGCGGGCGGAACGCCTGCGCGGCATACACGACGTACGAGCCGGACGGATAGCGCTTGCCGTTGACGGTGAAATCGGCGGTCGCGCGCTGGACCTGCACGCCGCCCTTGATGAGCACGTTCACGAACTTCGTGGCGCGCGGGAAATCCACCTGGTTGGCCGGGATGATGTAGCCGCGCGCATCGCGGTTCTCCGGCTTGCGCAGGAGCCCG
The DNA here is from genome assembly GCA_044463985.1 of Gemmatimonas aurantiaca. Lineage (GTDB taxonomy): Bacteria > Gemmatimonadota > Gemmatimonadetes > Gemmatimonadales > Gemmatimonadaceae > JADGGM01. The sequence continues at coordinate 37,186 of JBIQLU010000003.1, forward strand.
AAATAGGAGCTGTCCACACCGCGGGAGAAGCGCGCGGGCGGAGCCGCGGCGCCACCGGCCTGGCGCGCCCTGGCCTCGCGGTCGCGCTCGATCGCGACCTTCAGCGAATCGATCTCGTGGGGAGTGACGGTCCAGCTATCGCGGCTTCCACGATCGATCGAGTTCCGCCCCATCCGATACAGGTTGTACAGAAGGTGCTCGCGATAGCGCGACGCGAAATCGAGCACGGCGCGGTTGGCGGTGAGCTCGTAGGCGATGGACTGCCGGAAATGCCACTTCTCACGCGGCGCGATCGGATACGGCAGGTCGCCGTGCGGAAGCTGGTTGTCGGGGACGAGCGGGATGTCGATGGGCGTGGGGTTGCCGATCGCCTCGGTGAGCAGGCCGATCATGTTGTGGAAGTACGGCATCGTGCGCAGCCCGCCGTTCCACCAGGTGGAGTAGTTCGCACCGGAGCGCGTGGTGACGCCGGGCATGTCGTTGGAAACGAAGCGCGTGTGCATCGCTGCGCCCACCATGTCCAGCTCCGTGGGTACCAGCGGATCGAAGTTGTAGTTGAACGGGTCGCGGAACGGCGGCGAGAACATCACCGTGCCTGCGGGCCCCGTCTGGTGATGGTTGTAGACGATCTGCGGGAACCATTCACGGAACATGATCCGGTTCATGTTCTGCGTTTCGACCTGGTTCGCCATGAAGAAGTCGCGATTGTTGTCGTGCCCCGTGTACTTCTGATAGAGCCGCGGGATGCCGGAGGTGGAGCGCTCGAGCGTGTCGGCCTTCCGGTTGTACCAGTCGGACACCAGCTCCATCCCGTCCGGGTTGACCAGGATGCAGAGCACGATGTCGTCATCGAGGATCCGCATCGTTTCCGGGTCCGTGCGGCTCACGAGCTCGTACACGGTCTGGATGAGCTGCTGCGCGCCGAGTACCTCCGTGGCGTGCAGGCCGCCATCTATCCACACTACGGCCTTCCCTTCGCGGGCGAGCGCCCTCGCCTCGGCGTCGGTGAGTCCTTCCGCGAGCGCGAGCCGCTGCGAAATCTCCCTGTAGTGATCGAGCCTGGCCTGATTCGCGGGCGACGTGATGATCGCCATGTACATCTCGCGACCCTCGGCGGTGCTTCCCACGCTCACGAGCTTCATCCTGTCGGACTCCGTCGCCAGCTTCTTCCAGTACGCCACCAACTGCGTGTAGTTCGCCAGACGGTAGTCATCGCCGATGTCGAAGCCGAATTCCTGCTTCGGTGTGGTGACCTTCGGTGCCGGCCGCGGTGGCGTGGTAGTGGCAGCCGCTCCGCCGGCAGTCTGCGCGGCGTTGTCGGCTGGCTGGGGCGCAGGCGTGGGGCTGGCCGTGGCGCAGGCAGCGGCGAACACGAGGGCGGCGATTGTCGCCGACGAACGCAGTCGTGGAAGAGTCTTCAATTGGGAACCCGGGGTTGCTGGTGGGAGGAACGGTGGAGAGGCGCCCGGTTGCCGAGCGTGGAGATTTCCATCCAGGATTACGCGCACGGCCACCGCGCTGCTGACGACGGCCGGCGCGGCAGCGCTCTCCAAATACTAGCCCTTGGCCCCCTGATTCGGCCATACCTCGATGCTCTCCGCCGTCAGCATCCAGCTCCGTACCAGCGCCGCCCTGGCGCGAAGCGCGAGTGCGCCGACCACGCCGGGCGCGGGCGCGAACTCGTGAAGCAGCCACTCCGCCGGATCGTCAGCATCGTCGGCGAAACCGGTCACGCGCGGCGGCGACTCGGTCCCCACGGTCATCGAGATCGAGCGCATCGATTCCGTCAGCCCCACACCCAGCGCCTTGAGCACCGCCTCCTTGCGCGTCCAGAGCGAATAGAGACGCTCCCGCAGCGCCGCTTCCGGAAGCCGCGCGAAGGCCGCGCGCTCGGCTGGTGACAGCACGATGTCGGCGAGTTGCGTCGAAGAGCGCCGCTTCGAAGGCACCTCCACGTCCACTCCGACGGGATCCATGGCGACGGCCGCGGCGAACCACGCTTCCGAGTGCGAGATGTTGAAGTGGAGCGGCGCGCCGGCCGCACCGGCGGCTGCGGCGACGATATATGGCTTCCCATGCATTCCTGTCGCCATCGGCACGTCTCGCGGCGCACAGCCGATGTAGGCGCCGAGCAGGGCGCGGAGCAGACCGTGCGCGGCGACGAAGCGGCGTCGATCGGCATCGAAGCGATAGCCGGCCGCGCGGCGGAGCTCCTGCTCGGAGAGCGGCGCCTCGAGCCGCGCCAGCGACTGATCGGGAAGATCGGTCCGCGCGAGCCAGAGATGGACTTCTCCATGCTCGATGCGCAGCGAAGCAGCGTGCGGAGCGCTCATCGCGGCGCCAGCACGACTCGCAGCGCGCGGCCGAGCGCGACCGGCACCACCGACGCATGGTCCTCGCCCGCGATTATGTCGTGACGCGCCCGGATCCGGCTCGACTTCGAAGCCGCGAGACGGGCCACGACCTCCGCCGTGTCATCCAGCATTCGCCGCTCCCGGCGGCGCGTGCGGAGCGCCGCGAGTTCGGCCGGATCGCCGCGGCGCTGCCACGGTGCCAGCGCGCGCTCGTACTCGCCCGCGCTCAGAAGCACGCTGCTCTCCACGCCGCTCGC
>JBIQLU010000003.1:39896-44937 GCA_044463985.1 Gemmatimonas aurantiaca
GGAAATCCGCGCGAATTCATGGGGCGTGATGCGGCGTCTGCACAGCCCCTCCGAGAGCGTCCACGATGACCTGCAGCGTACCGCGACTGCAGCGCTCCACGCGCCCCGCAACTCCGTATACGTCGCTCAGCATCCCGGCGGTGAGCGCGATCTCGGGAGATCCCGCGGAGTGAATGCGGCCGCGATCCATCACCACCACCGTGTCCGCCCACCGCGCCGCGAGTCGGAGGTCGTGCGTCACGACCAGAGCGATGCGTCCCTCCCCCTCGGCGACGAGGCCGCGCAGCAGCTCGAGCACGATCACCTGATGCCGCAGGTCCAGCGCGCTGGTGGGCTCATCGAGGAGGAGAAGCTTCGGTTCGCGCGCCATCGACTGCGCGAGGCTCGCGAGCTGCCGCTGGCCGCCCGAGAGCCGGTCGAGCGGCTCGAGCGCGATGTCCGCAATGCCGATCCGCTCCAGCACCGCTACGGCGTGCCGTCGCACTTCGGCCGGCCGACGCGCCACGCTCGTCGGCGTCGCTCGCAGCGAGCCGATCACGCTCTCCAGCACCGTGAGAGAAACTCTCCCCGGCAGCGCCTGCGGCATGAACGCCACCTGCGCGGCGCGCTCGCCGAGCGATGCTCCGATGAGCTCGAGCTCTCCGAGCCGCGCGGATCCGGTGGCGGGGAGGAGTCCCGCCAGGGTGCGCAGCAGGGTGGACTTGCCGGCGCCATTGGGACCCACCAGCATCGCCAGCTCGCCCGCTTCGATTGGAGGGAGCGTGAGTCCACGCAGCACGGGCCGCCTGCCGTAGCCGGCATGCAGCTCTTCCACCACGAGACTGGGACGCGTGGCCACGGATGTCACGATTCCTCCGCCGGCGGCCGCAGTGCGATCGCGGAGCTCACGACTCCATCGACGTGCCGTGGAAGTTCGACCGCGCCGGGCACTATTCCCTCCCCCAGCGGAAGATCAGCCAGAAGAAGAACGGGACGCCGATGAGCGCCGTGACCAGGCCGATCGGTATGAGCGCGCCCGGCACGATGCTCTTGCTGGCGATGCTCGCCAGCGATACGATCGCCGCTCCGGTGAGCGCACTCGCGGGGAGGAGGAAGCGGTGGTCCTCACCGGTGAGAAGCCGCGCGATGTGCGGGCCAGCGAGCCCGACGAACGCGATCGTGCCTACGAAAGCCACGGCGGCCGCGGTGAGGATGCTCACCCGGAGGAGCGAGGCAAGGCGCAGGCGATCCACGTTCACGCCCGCGCTGCGCGCGCGCTCCTCGCCCAGACGGAGCACGGTGAGACGCCACGACGCCGCGAGCGAGAAGGGCGCCACCACCGCGATCACGACCGCCAGCAGCTCCACCCGCGGCCATGTGGCACGCGCCAGACTCCCCATCGTCCAGAAGACGAGCTGCTGCAACGCCTGCTCGCTCGCCACGAACTGCAGGATCGCGACGAGCGCGTTGAAGGTGAAGAAGAGCGCGATGCCGAGGAGCACCAGCGTCTCCACATCGGAGCCGCGGGCGCGCGCCAGCGCTCTGAGAAGCAGCACCGACCCGAAGGCGAAGACGAACGCGCTCACCGGCACCGCCCACTCCGGCGCGACGCCGGGAATGCTGATGCCGAGTACTATCGTTAGCGCGGCGCCGAGGATGGCGGCGGATGAGATCCCCAGCGTGAACGGGCTGGCCAGCGGATTGTCGAGTGACGTCTGCATCTCCGCACCCGCCAGCGAGAGCGCGGCACCGACCAGCAGCGCCATGAGCGCCTGCGGCAGACGCACTCCGCGCACTATCACCGCCGTGGAGCGCGCGGCAGCCTCGGGATCGAAGAGAGCGCGCAGTACGTCGGCCGGCGAAAGGCGAGCGGGGCCCGTCGCCACATCGATGCAGAGCGCGACCGCGATCACGCACAGCAGCACCAGCATCACCCCCATCCGGCGGCGCACCATGCGCGCGTAACCCGCCAGCGCGATCGAAGACGCGGAGCGCGCCCCCACTTCCCCCACTGCGGTCATCACGCGCGCAGCGTGGCTCCGCCGTCCACGTACAGCTCCGCCATGGTGATGTGCGACGCGAGATCCGACGCGAGGAAGACCACCGCGTCCGCCACCTCCGCGGGCTCGGCGAGCTTCCCCAGCGGGATCCCCGTGCGGAAGGTGGGCAGCGAGCCGGCCAGCACAGCTTCCTCGCCCGAGCCGTCACCCCGCAGCGATTCCTGCATCCGCGTGCGCGTCGAGCCGGGCGCCACGATGTTGCAGCGCACGCCGCTCCCGGCAAGCTCGAGTCCGAGACAGCGGGTGAACATGGTGGCCGCGGCCTTGGACGCGGCGTACGCCGCCATCGAGTGGCGCGGCACGCCCGCGGCGTTCGAGCTCACGGTCACGATGCTCCCGCGCCCGCGCGCGGCCATCCGCCGCGCGAGCGCGCGCGATACGTGAAATACTCCGTCGGCGTTCACCGCGAACACGGCGAGCCAGTCCGCCTCGCTCGTCTCCAGCACCGTCGCGACCTTCACCACGCCCGCCACGTTCACGCCCACATCTATGGGACCCCATTCGGATTCCACGCGCTCGACGACGGCCTCCACCGCCGTGGGGTTGCTCACATCCACCACCTCCCCCCTCAGCGGCGCCCGGGTGGCCGCGTCGGCTGCCGCATCGTGCTGCGATTCGTTCGAGGCTGCGATGAACTCGGCGAGTTTCGCATCGTCCACGTCCAGCGCCGCGACGCGCATCCCCTCGGCACGGAGGGCGAGCGCCACGGCTGCTCCGATGCCGCGTGCGGCGCCAGTCACCAGCGCGGTCCTGCCGGACAGTCCCGTCGGTCTCATATGTCACACCTCCGGATGCGCGTCGCGCGCGCCGTCTGGTTGCGCGCTCGCGGGCGCGCCGGGGCGAAGTCCCAGCCGCTCGCGGAGCACGCTCGCTATTCTCGCCGACGCCGCGGGGCCGGTCATGTGCGCGTGCAGAGCGGCCACGTCGTGCACCTCCAAACGCGCCGCGTACGGCTCCCACTGCTGCGGGAAGAGCGAATCACCCGCATGATCCAGCGCGGCTCGGAAGTGGAGCAGCGTGCCGCCGAAGCGCGCGTGCCGGTGGCCGCGCACCAGGCGGTTGTTGCTCTCCACCACACGAACCAGCCCGGTCAGAAGATCGTCCGAGAGCGCACCGAGCGGGTGTCCGATGCGCCGGAGAAACTCCACGACCGCACGCCGCGTGAGCGGACCGTGTGTCACGTCGAACGGCTCGTGTCCGGCGATGTGGAGCAGCGCCTTCAGCGCCGCGCCCTCGTCGGGCTCGGGCGAATCGCGCCAGCGGTCGCTCGGGTACGCGTCGAGGAGCGCGACGACTCCCACCTCCTCACCCGCCGCCGAGAGCCGTGCCGCCATCGCCTGCGCCACTATGCCGCCGAGCGACCAGCCGGCCAGGTGGTACGGCCCGCTGCTCCGCACTGCGCGCATGCGGAGCAGGTAGTTCTCGGCCATCTCGTCGAGCGTGGCCGGGAGCGGCGCGCGCAGATCCAGCCCGCGCGCCTGCAGTCCGTAGACCATCACATCGGGCCCGAGCGAGCGCGCCAGCGCTCCGTAGCACCAGGAAAGGCCGCCTGCAGGGTGCACGCAGAAGAGCGCCTCGCGCGACGGCGCTCCACCGACCGCGTCACGGCCCTCTCCCAGCCGGATCACGGGCTGCATTCCCGGGGCCGCAGCCTCGCCCAAAGCGGCCGCGCCGCCTTCATCCAGCCACGCCGCGAGCCGCGCCGCCGTGGGATTGGCGAACAGGCTCGCCAGTTCCACACCCGGCGCACCTCCCTCGCGCAGGCGTGCCACCACTCGCGCCGCCAGCAGCGAGTGCCCGCCGAGCTCGAAGAAGTCGTCGTCCGCGCCGACCGCGCCGGACGCGAGCCCCAGCTCCGCCGCGAAGCACGCCGCCACGCGCCGCTCGGTGAGCGTTTCCGGCGCACGGCCGCGCCGCGCGACGCCGTGCTCGGGCCGCGGAAGTGCGCCGCGGTCCACCTTCCCGCTCGATGTCACGGGGAGCGAGTCGAGTATCACGTATGCCGATGGAAGCATGTACTCGGGGAGCACGCGCGCCAGCCGCGATCGCAATGCGGATGTATCGGGCGCTCCGCCTCCTCGCTGCGGCACCAGATACGCCACCACGCGCTGATCGCCCGGGCGATCCTCGCGCACCAGCACCGCCGCTTGCGCTGCCACACCGGCAGCGGCGATGGCGGCCTCGATCTCCTCGAGCTCCACACGCTGGCCGCGTATCTTGACCTGCCCATCAGCGCGCCCCAGGAACTCCACTGCGCCATCGGCGCGCCGCCGCGCCCTGTCACCCGTCCGATATACTCGTACCGAGCCCGTCGTGACGTCCTCTCCGAGAAGCTCGCTCGGAACCGGAACGAAGCGCTCGGCCGTCAGATCCGCACGCCCGGCGTAGCCGTGCGCGAGCTGCGTACCGCAGATGTACAGCTCTCCCTCCACACCCGGCGCGACGAGCCGCATCCGGTCGTCCACGATGAAGAGCGACGTGTTCCACACCGGCCACCCGATCGGCACCGGCGCGGAGGCATCGTCGCGCGACGCCTCCCAGTAGCTCACGTCCACGGCCGCCTCGGTCGGGCCGTACAGGTTGTGCAGCTCGGAGCGGAGCAGCAGGTGAAAGCGGTCGCGCAGCGCGGGCGCCAGCGCCTCGCCACTGCAGAAGACCCGCCGCGGCGCCAGCCCGCGGGCGCCCGGCTCCTCCAGGAAGAGCGCCAGCATCGACGGCACGAAGTGCAGTGTGGTGATCCGCTCGGAACGTATCAGCTCGGCGAGCCTGCCAGGATCCTTCTCGGCGCTCGGCGGCGCGAGGACCATCGTCGCGCCGGAGATGAGCGGGAGGAAGAGCTCCCACACCGAAACGTCGAACGTGAATGGAGTCTTGTGGAGGATCCGGTCGTCGGCACCGATCCCGTAATGCTCGCGCATCCACGAGAGACGGTTGACGATCGCGCGGTGGCCCACCACGACGCCCTTGGGAACGCCGGTGGAGCCCGACGTGAAGATCACGTA
>JBIQLU010000003.1:45037-70742 GCA_044463985.1 Gemmatimonas aurantiaca
CCGTGCTTCCGCGCGTCGCGCATGCGCGCGCTCACCCGCCGCACCAGCTCGCGCGTGGGGAGATCCTCATCCACCGCGACGCGCACGGGGAGGACGTTCATCACCATCGCCGGTACGCGCGCCGCCGGCGAGCCGAGACGATTCATGACGGGAACGCCGAGCACCGCCTCGCCACTGCCGATGTGCCGGCAAACGTACGCGGCCACGAGCGCGAGCACAGCATCGGGCCACGCCGCGCCCGCGCGCGCCGCGAGACCGGTGATCGCATCGGATGTCGCGGCGCCGAGCGTGGCGCGCCGCCTGCGGAAGCTGTCGTCGCTCAACGCCAGCCCATGCGAAAGGCTGGCCGCGGGCGGCCGACCCGAGTACTCCGAGAGCCAGTACTCGCGATCGGCCTCGTACCGCTCCGAGCGCAGATACTCGTCCTCGGCACGCAATACGTTGGCGAACGGCGCGAAGGGCACGCCGCCCGGTGCATTCGAAATCCGCGACGCGTACAGCGCGCAGATCCGCGCATTGAGCAACGCGGTGCCGTAGCCATCCACCACGAGATGGTGGATGCGCTGGTACCAGAAGTGGCGCTCGGCGCCCACGATGAAGAGCTGCTGCGTGGCCGCCGGCTCGCGGGTGAGATCGCGAGCGACTCGCATGTCGTCGCGAATCCGGGCGCGCGCCGCACGCGCCGCGTCGGCCTCGCCGCGCAGGTCGATCACCTCGAGTCGCGCGACGAGCTCCGGCGCCCGCCTCAGCCGCGGGCCGTCCAGCGAGTCGACCACGCGCACCGCGAGCCCGTCGGCCTCGCGCATCGCTTCGTCCACGGCGAAGCGGAATGCATCCACATCGAGCTGGCCCACGAGCTCCGCGTACTGACCCGTGTTGAAGATCGGGTTCGCCGGCGCCAGCCGCTGCGCGTACCAGATGCCGGATTGCGCCTCCGGGAGTGGGACGTCGCGTCCACCTTCCCACGCCTCGCTCGCGTCCGGCGGAAGGATCGTGGCCTCCGAAGCCGCTCGCGCCGCCATCTCTTCAACCATCGGCGGCCCCGCCTGCGCCCGCATCGCTTGCGGCCATCAGCGCGTGCCATGCTCGCAGCGTGGGACGCTCGGCGAGCGACGCGAAGTCGACTCGAACACCGTTGCCGCTCCACGAGCGCGCCAGCAGCATGGCGCGGATGGAGTCGAGTCCGAGATCCGGGAGATGGTCGTCCACACCGATCTCTTCGACGTCCACACCCAGCGCCTTCGCCACTTCGGAACGCATCTGCTCCAGCGTCGGCACGGCGCTCACAGCGACTCCAGCAGCGACGCCACGGTCACCGGTACGGCGCAGCAGCCGGCGGCATAGCAGAGCGCGTGGTCGTGCAGCTCGCGCGAGAAATCCGCGAGCGCATCGGCGACGAGGAACGGCTCCACATCGCGCATGAAAGCTTCCGCGGCGGTGAGGAGGCAGCCGATGTGGGCAAACACGCCAGTGATGAGGAGCTGATCGCGCCCGCGTTCGCGCAGCATCGTTTCCAGCTCCGAACGCTGGAAGGCGCTGTAGCGATGCTTCTCGAGGAGCAGATCACCCGAGGCGGGCGCGAGCTCCGCCACTATCGCGCGCTCCTCCGCCGCGGTGGTCATCCCCGGTCCCCAGAAGTGGCGCTGCAGCCCACGATCTTCCGGCGGCCGCCGCCCCGGTTGAGCCGTGTACACGATCGGAATTCCCAGCCGCGCGCAATGGTCGCGCAGAATGGCGATGTTGGCGATGGCCGGCGCGATCGGCGCCTCGCCCCTCGGAAAGGCGCCCACGAAGTATCCCTGCATGTCGTGGATGAGCAGCGCCGCCCGCTGTCGCACCGCGCGCCAGGGGACGCGCGGCTCGGGGAGATCGCGCGCAGTGGGAAGCTCGTAAGGCTGGATGGAAGGGAGCGCCACGAGTCAGCTCCTCCCATCCGGCGGCGCCGGCGCCGCCATCGCGCGCACCGCGCTGGCCGCGGGCGACGCTTCGCCATCGGCCAGCGCCGCGCGCAGCGCCGCTCGCAGCTCCCTGCGACTCGTCTTCCCCACTCCCGTTATCGGAAACGAGCTCACGAACACGATCTGATCGGGCACCTTGAACTCCGCGAGGCCGCGCCCACGGATCCACGCGCGCAGCTCCGCCGCGCGCGGCGCATCGCCGCGCGGGATCACGTAGGCGCACGTTCGCTCGCCCATGTACGAGTCGCTGGTACCGATGACGGCCGCATCGTGCACTCGCGGGTGCGCGAGCAGGTGATCCTCGATCTCCTCCGCGGAGATCTTCTCGCCGCCTCGATTGATGCGATCGGTGGCGCGTCCCTCCACGATCAGATACCCACCGGCCACGCGCCGCACCACGTCGCCAGTACGGTAGAAGCCGTCCGCGGTGAAGGCGCGGGCGTTCGCATCCGGCTCGTCGTGGTAGGCGCGGATGGTGTACGGACCACGGGTGAGCAGATGGCCGGGCACACCGTCGGGCACCGGCTCGTCGCGATCGTCGAGCATCAGCAGTTCGTCGTCGGGACACATCGGTCGCCCCTGCGTTTCGATCACCACGTCATCGGGATCATCGAGCCGCGTGTAGTTGACCAGCCCCTCCGCCATCCCGAACACCTGCTGCAGTCGCGCGCCCAGCGCCGGCTGCACCCGCCGCGCCACCTCGGGCGTGAGCTTCGCGCCGCCCACCTGGAGCACCTCGAGGCTCGACAGGTCGCGGCGCGTTCCGGCCGCGGCCTCCACCCAGAGAATGGCGAGCGGCGGAACGACGGCGCTGATGGTGACGCGCTCGGCTTCGATGAGCGCGAACGCCGTATCGGGATCGGGACTCGGTGCGAGCACCACAGTACCACCAGCCTCGATCACGCCGAGCACGCCGGGTGAGCTCATCGGGAAGTTGTGCGCGATGGGCAGCGCGCCCATGTAGATCGTGGCGCCATCCAGCCGGCAGATCTCGGCGCTGCGACGCACGCTGTACAGATAGTCGTCGTGCGTGCGCGGAATGAGCTTCGGGAGTCCGGTGCTCCCACCCGAGAGCTGCACGAGCGCAACGTCGGAGGCGCGCGGTTCGACACCGGGTCGCGCCGTCGAACGCGCGCCGGCGCTAGCCCCGAGCTCCTCCATCTCCTCGAGCGAGATGCAGGTCGCGGCGAGCGATGTTCCTATCGCCGCGGACGAAGTATGGTCGAGCGCGGCTCGCGCGCCGCCGCGCACGGCCTCCACCACGATCACCCGCTCCACCGACGATACGGTGCGCATCACTTCAGCGGCCAACGCGCGATAGTCGAACCCTCCGCCTCCCGCGGCGATGACGTAGCCCTTCGCGCCCGACTTCGCCGCTATGTGCGTCACCTCCGCGCTCCTGTGCGCGGGGAGCGCGAACACCGGGATCACGCCGGCGCGGAGCATCCCGAACGCCACGCTCAGGAACTCCGCGATGTTCGGGAGCTGCACCACTACGCGGTCGCCGGGAGCGAAGCCCAGCGCCAGGAGACCCGCCGCCGTGGCGTCGGCGCGCGCGTCGAGTTCGCGATAGCTCCACCGCGTCGCGCCCGCCACCACCGCTGTGCGATCCGGAGTCGCGTCCGCCCTGGCGCGCAGAAGCGCGCCGAACGTCTCGCCGGTCCAGTAGCCGGCATCGCGATATCGCCGCGCGAATTCCGCCGGCCAACGCTGCTGCATTCCGCTCATGGATCCCGCCACTCCACGCCAAGCGCGCGCAGCATCGTCGCGAACTTGGCCGCCGTCTCCGCCGCTTCGGCGGCGGGCTCCGACCCCGCCACGATCCCGGCGCCGGCGTACAGACGAGCGCTCGCGCCGTCGACCTCCGCGCAGCGTATCGCCACCATCCAGCGGCCGTCGCCGCGCGCGTCGCACCATCCCACGGTGCCCGCGAAATAGCCACGGTCGAACGACTCCAGCTCACCGATCGTGGCCATCGCCAGCTCGCGCGGGAGGCCGCAGACCGCCGGCGTGGGATGCAGCTCGGCCGCCAGCTCCAGCGCCGTGATGCCGTCATCGCGCAGCGTCCCCTGCACCGTCGTGCCGAGATGCCACATCGTGGATGTGGAGATGAGCTCCGGCACCGGCGGTACGCGCAGTTCGCTGCAGTGGGGCGCCAGAGTATCGGCCACGTGATCCACCACGAGCGCGTGCTCCAGCCGATCCTTCGCCGAGCGCGCGAGCGCGGCAGCAGCCGCACGGTCGGCGCGCAGATCGGACCAGCGGCGCGTGGATCCGGCGAGCGGACGCGACACCACACGCGCGCCGCGCTTCTCGAGCAACAGCTCGGGCGTCGCTCCCACCAGTACCGAAGCCGCGCCGTCGCTGGCCGATGCGCGATGCCGCGCGTCGAGGGAAGCACCGGAAACACCGAGCGGCACGCAGAACGTGGTGGCGCTCCGGTCGGCGTACAGCCGGGCCACGACGGCGCGCACGTCCACGGACTCCGACAGGCGCACATCGAGCGTGCGCGCCAGCACCACTTTGCGCAGCGTGTCGCGCGAGCCGTTGCCGAGCCGTTTCAACGCCGCCGCAACCTGCTCCTCGTACGTTCGCCGTGGCGGTTCGGGCGAGAGCCGCACGTCGGAACCGCCGAAGAGAGTCTCTCCCGCCGCTCCCCCCACTCCCAGCTCACGCGCCAACGCGTCCGGCGAGAGGCGGCGCGCGCTCCGCGGTCGAAAGAGGTTCGCCGGCCGATCGCTCGCGAAGGGGAGCGCGCCCACGATGAGCGGCGCGCCATCTTCGTCCCGCGCGCCGGCGAGGAGCGCCGCGCCGGCCGCGCCGAGCGATGTGCGCTCCGCTCCTCCGGCCGCGAGCACGAGCCCCGCGCCGCGCGCCACGAGTGCGCCGGCGTCATCGGCCATGATGAACGGCGCGGCGGAGCCGGCTTCGTCCCACTCCGGCATCATGCGATCGGCCGACTCCGCGCGCTCTTCCTCCAGGCGAAGCGTCACTTTATCCGCGTCACCGTATCGCCTTCGGGATCCACCATCGGCGGCTGGTCACGGCCGGCGCTCTTCACCTTGTTGGTCACGTACGCGACGCCGTTGCGCGCGTCCACCGCCACCGTATTGGGGCGGCTGCCACTGTTAACGTTGGCGATCACGTCGTACGTCGTGGCGTCGATCACCGTCACCATCCCCGCCATGCGGTTGGCCACGTACAGCCGCTTCGCTCCCGGATCGTAGCCGATGCCGAGCGCGCCTTCGCCGGTGGGCACCTTGCGCAGCAGCTTCCCGCTGCGCGCGTCGAGTACCGTCACGTCGCCCGTCTTCTGGTTCGTGACGAACAGTCGGCCGGACTGCTGGTCGAAGGCGAGCTGCGTGGGGTTCTCGCCGCCCGCGGGGAAGCGACCGCTCACCTTCAGACCGTCGAGGTCGATGGCGATTATCTCGTTGGTGCCGAGGCTGGTGACGTAGAGCTTGTGCGCCTGGCGATCGAGCGCGATGCTCGTCGCCGTCTCGCCAACGCCGTCGATGACCTTCTTCAGCTCGTTCTTCGCTCCATCGATCACCCACACCTTCCCGGGTTTGGAGGCCACCGCGGCGTAGACGGTGTTCGTCTCCTCATCCACCAGGATGCGGAAGAGGTGCGCGCTCGAGTCATCCTTCGGCCGGATGCTCGCGAGCACCTTGCCGCTCACAGCGTCGATGGCAGTGACGGTGCCGTTGCGCGTGTTGGTGGCGTAGAGCGTGCGCGTGCGATCGTTGATGGCGAGTCCGTAGGGCGGCGCCTGCGACAGGTCGAAGGTGTCGCGCGCCACCAGAGTCTCGGGGTCGAGCGCCACGATCGCGCCGCCGGGCTGCGCGCGCGATCCGGCGCTCGCCACGAACACGGTTCCGAGCGTCTGGCTCGCCACGATCTCGTACAGCCCCGGCGCGATCGGCTGCGAGCTCCGTGCAGCCAGAGGAGCGGCCTGCGCCGGTGGGGCCTGCGCCGCGAGCAGTGCCGGCGATGCCGGTAGCGTAAAGGCAAGCGTCGCGAGCGCCGCGCGGAGCGCGCTCGACCGGGCTCCGGCTCTCGACAGGGTTCTGCTGCAGTGGCGGGAACGCATCGTGAGTCTCCTGTCTATGTGGTTGCGCGCATCAGCGCAGGTCTATCCAGTACGTCCCTCCGAGGGGGACGGCCAGGAACTTCGAGTCGATCGTCGCGAGCGTCCGCGACGGATCCAGATCGTGGAAGAGCCGCGGGTGGATCCACTTCGCCAGCGCTTCCACGGCCAGTATGTCGAGCGGCGAGTTGAGGAGCTGGTGCGAGAGACCGTGCACGTCGCCGCGCGATACCGCGGACAGGAGCTCGATCCCTGGACGCCGCGTCACGGCCAGCAGCGACGCTCGAGCACTCGCTTCCGTGTAGCCGCGTCCCAGCACGAGGCCTCCGCTTTTCTCGAGGTGCGGGCCTCCAGTCGCTATGTAGATCGCGGGGTCGCGCGCGATCACGTATTCCACGTTGACGCGGCCGTAGGTGCCGGGGAGCACGTCGGCGCCGATGTTGTGGCCGCCCACCAGCGTCACGTAGTCGCCGATGTTCCCCTTCCCCGGCGAGTTGCAGCAATCCTGCGACATCCCGGCGTGCGCTTCGATGAACACGTCGGGTCGCCCGGCTTTCGGATTCGACTCGAGCCGACGAGTGATCGTCTCGAGGTGCGCATGTCGGAACGCTATGAACTCCGCCGCCCTCGCCTCGTTTCCCGTGAGCTCCCCCAGGATCCGCAGGCTCGGCTCCATGTTGCGCAGCGGATGCGCGAAGAAATCGATGAACACCACCGGCACTCCCGCCGCGTCGAGCTGGCGGATCTGCTCCGGGGAAGGTCCCCGCCCCAGCGAGAGAATCGCGACGTCGGGGCGCACCGCGAGCGCCTGCTCCACGGAGAAGGCTCCCGCGGAGCTCGACGTGCGCGGGAGCGAACCGAGCCGCGGGAAGCGCGCCCGATACGCCGCGTACGTACGCGCACCTATCCGCTGAATGTCGTGCGGCCATCCGGCAAGGCGGCTCGCCGGGTCGGGAGTGATCAGAGAGAGCGCGACGAGGAAGCGGCCGTCGTCGATCAGAATGCGCTGCGGGCTGCGCGGCACGGTGACCACGCGCCCGCTCACGTCGGTGATGCTGATGCTCTGCGCGGGCGCCGACACCGGGACGGTGGGGGTCAGAACCACTAGGCCGGCGAGTAGAAGCGCCGCGACTGGTGTATCGATCATCCGTTCCACGGATTGAGACTAAATTTCAACTGGGAATCGTTCTCAACCGAGCCGAATGTATAGTATAGTCTAATTCCCGACAAGTCCTATCGGAATTACTGCCGATGACGCGGGCGCGGGCCCCTTCGCGTTTATATTTCAGGGTTTACCGCGACCCTACCGCCACCCGAGTCCCCGCTTGAAGCTCGATCACATCCGCAACTTCTGCATCGTCGCCCACATCGACCACGGTAAGTCCACACTGGCCGATCGCCTCATCGAGAGCACGGGGATGCTCGAAAAGCGCGCCATGAAGGCGCAGGTGCTCGACACGCTCGACCTCGAACGCGAGCGCGGCATCACCATCAAGCTCAACGCCGTGCGCATGGCGTACCGCGCGCGCGACGGTCGCGACTACGAATTCAATCTCATCGACACTCCGGGTCACGTCGACTTCACCTACGAAGTCTCCCGCTCGCTGGCGGCGTGCGAGGGTGCGATTCTCGTGGTCGACGCGTCGCAGGGGATCCAGGCGCAGACTCTCTCCAATCTCTTCCTCGCGCTCGACGCCGGGCTCGACATCATCCCCGTACTCAACAAGATCGACCTCCCCGGCGCGGAGCCCGACCGGCGTCGTCAGGAGCTCATCGACCTCCTCGGCTCCACGCCCGACGAGATCCTCGCGGTGAGCGCCAAGGAAGGCACCGGTATCCCTGAATTGCTCGAGGCCGTAGTCGCTCGCATCCGTCCGCCGGAGGGCGACCCGGACGCTCCGCTGCGCGCGCTCATCTTCGACTCGTACTACGATCGCTACCGCGGCGCCATTCCATCCATTCGAGTGGTGGACGGCGTGATACGGCCCGAGACGAGGATCACCTTCGGCGCCAGCGACAACGTGTACGAGGTGAGCGAAGTGGGCTACCGGGAGCTGCGCGAGGTGAAGGCGACTTCGCTCGGGCCGGGCGAGGTGGGTTACGTGGTGGCGAACGTGCGCCACGTCCAGGAGACTCGCGTGGGTGACACGGTGTTCGACGCCGACGCACCTCGGGCCGAACCGCTCCCCGGCTACCAGGACATCCACCCGATGGTGTTCGCCGGGATCTACCCCACGGATCCCAACCGCTACCCCGACCTGCGCGACGCTCTCGAGCGGCTGCGTCTCAACGACGCCTCCCTGCAGTACGAGCCCGAGACTTCCACGGCGCTCGGCTTCGGATTCCGCTGCGGCTTCCTCGGACTCCTGCACATGGAGATCGTGCAGGAGCGTCTCGAGCGCGAGTTCGACCTCGATCTGGTCACGACCGTCCCCAACGTGAAGTACCACGTGTACCTCACTGACGGCGCGCGCGAACTGATCGAGAATCCTTCGCGCATGCCGCACGGATCTGTGGTGGACCACGTCGAGGAGCCGTTCGTGAAGGCGCGCATCGTCGCACCCGCCGAGTACATCGGCGCGATCATGACGCTCGGCACCGACAGACGCGGCGTCTACAAGGACATGAGCTACGTGGACGCGAGCCGCGTGGAATTCGATTGGGAATTCCCGCTCGCCGAGATCATCCTCGACTTCTACGACAAGCTCAAGACCGTTAGCCGCGGATACGCCAGCCTCGACTACGAGATGCTCGACTACCGCGCGAGCGCGCTCGTGAAGCTCGACATGCTCATCAACGGCGAGCCGGTGGACGCGTTCTCGGTGATCATCCACCGCGACAAGGCGTACGAGTGGGGACGCAAGGTGGCCGACAAGCTGAAGGAACTCATTCCTCGTCAGCTTTTCGAAGTGGTGATCCAGGCGGCCATCGGCACCAAGATCATCGCGCGCACGACTGTCAAGCCGCTCCGCAAGAACGTGCTCGCCAAGTGCTACGGCGGCGACATAACGCGAAAGCGCAAGCTCCTCGAGAAGCAGAAGGAAGGAAAGAAGCGAATGAAGCAGGTGGGATCGGTGGAGATACCTCAGGAGGCTTTCCTGGCGGTGCTCCAGGTCGAATGAGCGAGCACTCGCTGATCGTTCAGACTTCGTTCATCGGCGACACCGTTCTCACCACTCCACTCATCGCCGAGCTGGCGGAGCGCGGCCCCGTCGATGTGGTCGTGACGCCGGCCAGCGCCTCGCTCCTCGCCCACGATCCTCGAATTCGCCGGCTGCTCATCTACGACAAGCGCGGCCGCGACAGGGGCATGGCCGGACTTCGTCGACTGGCGCGCGACGTGGCGCGCGAGAGTCTTGCCACGGATCGTGATTCGGCGGTCGCACGGCGCACTGCCTATCTCGCACAGGGCTCGGTCCGCAGCGCGGCGCTCGCACTTCTGGCAGGATACCGCAAGCGGGTTGGCTTCGAAAGCTCAGCCGCGCGCTTCCTCTACACGGATACGATCAGCTACGATCGCGCCCTGCACCACGCAGAGCGGCTCTGGTCGCTTGCGCGTCCGAAAGGCGCCGCGCGTGGCACAGCGTCGATGCCCGCTCCCCGCCTCTTCCCCGGCGATGCCGAGCGTGCTGCCGTGGACGCACTGCTGCCTCCGAGCGACGACCGTCGCCCGCTGGTGGCGCTCGCGCCGGGGAGCGTGTGGGGAACGAAGCGCTGGCCCTATTATCCGGAGCTCGCCGCCCGCCTCGCGGAGCGCTGCCGGATGGTGATAGTCGGGAGCTCCGACGATGCTTCCGCCGCTGCCGCTATAGTGCGCTCGGCCGCTCCGCAAGGGGTGGTTGACGCCACGGGTAAGTTATCGTTGCTTGCGTCTGCGGAGGCGATCGGCCGAGCCGATCTGCTGGTGAGCAACGATTCCTCGCCGCAGCACCTCGCCTCGGCGATGTCCACTCCAACCATAACGATATTCGGCCCGACGGTCCCCGCGTTCGGATTCGGTCCCCTCGCGCCCAACTCGATCACCCTCGGCCATCCGACCCTCCCCTGCCGCCCATGCCATCACCACGGCCCCCCCACCTGCCCCCTCGGTCACTGGAAGTGCATGCGCGAGCTGGACGTGGATGTGGTGGAGGCGGCGGTGGGGGAGGGGTTGCGAAAGAGGAAGCAGGCAGCAGAGGGCAGAAAGCAGGAACTGCACGCCCAGCCCCGTCATCCCCGCGAAAGCGGGGATCCATTTTCGACGGAGTAACATGGATTCCCGCTTTCGCGGGAATGACTTTGCTGTGTATGCAGTTCCTGTTACCTGTCCCCTGTCCCCTGTCCCCCGGGTAGTTCCTGCTTCCTGCTCTCTGCTTTCTGCTTTCTCTCCCCTCCCCCCCCCACCCATGCCCGCTCGCACGAAGTACGTCATCGGCGTCGACCTTGGCGGAACGAACATCGTCGTAGGCGCCATCCCTGACGATGGCGGGGCGGATGTGGGAGTGCGGCTCGAGGACACTCCGACCGCGGCCGGAGCCGACGCGGTCGTGGATCGGATCGTGGCGATGATCGAGGGAGTCATCGACGAAGCAGTGAAGAGTCGCGGCGCGAGTCGCGACGACTTCATCGGAGTGGGGATGGGGGCTCCGGGACCGCTCGACCGGGCGAAGGGGATCGTCATCGTCGCGCCGAATCTCGGGTGGCGCAACTTCCCGCTGCGCGACGCCGTGGCCGACCGCGTTCGCATACCCGCCACGCTCGACAACGACGCCAACTGCGCGACGATGGGCGAGTGGTGGCGCGGCGCGGCGCAGGGAACCCGGAACGTCGTGGGACTCACGATCGGTACGGGCATCGGGGGCGGTATCGTGCTCGATGGGAAGCTCTATCACGGCGCCTCCGACGTGGCCGGTGAGATCGGACACACCACGATCGACTCGACCGGCCGCTACTGTCGCTGTGGCAATTACGGATGCCTCGAGGCGTACGCGTCGGGACCGGCCATCGCGCTGCGCGCGCGCGAGGCCCTCGAGCGCGATGAAGCATCGATACTTCACCGGATGGTCAGCGATGATTTCGATCAGCTCACCGCTGCCATCGTTTACGACGCCGCAAACCATGGCGACGCGCTCGCACTCGAACTGGTTCGCGACACGGCGAAGTTTCTCGGCACCGGCGTCGCGAATCTCCTGAATCTGCTGAACCCGGACGTGGTGGTGATCACCGGCGGCGTGACGCGCGCAGGCGACCCGCTCTTCGTGCCGCTGCGCGCGGAGGTGAAGCGGCGCGCGTTCCGCCCTGCCGTGGACGCGTGTCGCATCGTACCCGGCAAGCTCGCCGGCACCGCAGGCATGGTGGGCGCGGTCGCCACCTTCAGACTGCAGAAGCTCGGCGCGCTGTGACCGAGCGGAGGGCGGCCGCTCCCGCCGCGGCAACGGGAGAGGGAAAACGGCGGAAGCGGCTCGGCGTGATCGGCACCTTCGTGTGGGACACGATCTACGGCCGCGAGCCGCACAGCGAGCCCGTGCAGGAGTGGGGCGGCATCGCCTACGCCCTGGGCGGTCTCGACGCAGCGCTCCCGGATGAGTGGGAGCTCGTTCCTCTCATCAAGGTGGGCGACGACCTTGCCGATCGCGCTCGCGAGTTCGTCGCCACGCTGCGCCGCACGGCGACCGACGCGGCGCTCATCGAAGTGCCCCATCCCAACAACCGGGTCGAGCTTCACTACCAGACGAGTGAACGGCGCACCGAGCGCGCCACGGGAGGTGTGCCCGGGTGGAGCTGGCTCGGGCTGAAGCCGCTCCTTCACGGATTGGATGCTCTCTACATCAACTTCATCAGCGGCTGGGAGCTCGACCTCGAAACCGCGCGACTGCTGCGGCAGCACTTCCGCGGTCCCATCTATTGCGATCTGCACATGATGGTAACCACGGTCAGCCCGGGCGGGTGGCGTCATATCGAGCCGCTGGCGCACGTGGCGGAGTGGTGCTCCTGCTTCGATTTCCTCCAGGTGAACGAGGACGAGGCGAACGCGATGGCGAGCGAACCGATGGCGCTCGCCGCCACGGCGCTCGGTGCCGGTGTGCGCGTGCTGATGGTGACGCTCGCCCGACGAGGCGTGGTCTACTTCGCGGCGCCGGGATTCGACCGGCTGGCTGACCTTTCCCGGCCCTCGCCGCTCGAGGGAGACACCGGTCCGATACGCACACAGCTCGTGGCGCAGACTCCGGTGCCCGATGGCGACCCAACCGGGTGCGGTGACGTGTGGGGCGCCACGAATTTCTCCAGACTGCTCGCAGGTGATAAATTGGAGGACGCATTGCGCGCGGCACATCGCGCGGCCGCACGCAACGTCGAGCACCGTGGAGCCACGGGGCTCGCCCGGCATCTGCGAGGAGAGCTCATCACTCGATGACCACCGTAATCAAGGTTCCGCCCTCACTCGATGATCGAACCTTCGAGCTGGTTCTCGAGCAGCTCGCGCCCGTTCCCCAGGACGAGAAGATTCTCCTGGATGCCCGGCACACGCGGTGGGCTTCCCCCTACGGACTCACTGCGCTCCTCACCGTGGCGCAGACGCGCGCCGAACGGCCGGCGCTGTACGCGCCCGAGTCGGACGAGACCTGCTCTTACTGGTCACGCACCGCCTTCTTCACGCACGCGGCCGAGCTGTTCGAGCTGCACGGCGCGCCGCACCAGTCGCGCGCGGCCGGCGACTCCGACGTGCTCCTCGAGATAACGCCCGTGGCGCGCAGCGAAGACGTACACGAAGTAGTCGGCCGTATCCAGCAGAAATCGCAGAGCATACTCACGAAGGAGCTGAACATAGATGCAAAGGCCACCATGGGGTTCGCCATGACGTTGAGTGAAGCGTGCCAGAACATCGTGGAGCACGCTGGTCGCGGCGGCTGGGTGGCGGTTCAGACGTATCGCTGGCAGAAGCGGCTCGGGCGCAGAGTGGTGGTCATCGCGGTGTGCGACGCCGGCGTGGGCTTCAGGCAGTCGCTCGAAAGCTCGCCCAACCATCGTGAGAGCGATCGCTGGGATGACGGGATGGCGCTCGAGGAGGCGGTCATCCGTGGCGTGAGTCGTTTCCGCGATCCGGGACGTGGCCAGGGTCTTGCGGGCGTCAGGCGATACATCGGCCGTTGGGACGGGAAGCTGTCGGTGCGTTCAGGCACCGCGCGGATAGCGATAGTTCCGAGCTGGGACGAGGACGTCCCGCTGGAGGAACATCTACCCGCGTTTCCTGGAGCACAGATGCAGATCACCATCCCGGAACGGGTCGCCGACAAGTGATCAATCACATCGACCTCGGCTCCGTGCTGCGTCGTACGGTGTGCGATCTATATTCGGATCTCGTCACGCGTCCCACCGGCAAGGCGGTGCGCGACGGCATCGAGAAGCAGCTCGCCGAAATCGGCGACCGCACCCTCACCGTCATCGACTTCTCCCACGTCGGACTGCTCGACTATTCGTGCGCCGACGAGATCGTGGCCAAGCTGCTGATGCGCTACTGCGCGCCCGTTCCCGCAGACGCGCGGCCGCGCGAGGCGTACTTCCTGTTCCGCGGCGTGAGCGACTCGCATGCGGACGCGATCGAGGCGGTGCTGGAGCGACACGGCCTCGCCATCGTGGCGCAGGACCCCGATGGTGCAGTGATGATCATCGGGAGCGTGGGCGAGAGCGAGCGGCGCGCCTGGGAAGTGATGCGGCGCATCGGCCGCGCCGCTCCCGTGGAACTCGCGCGCGAGCTCGGGGTGGATCGCGAGCAGGTCGACGCGGCGCTCGCCGCGCTCTGCAGGCACCGCCTCGCGATGCGCTTCGACGAGGCCTACGTGGCCGTGGGGGCCGCATCATGAAACGCCGGGAAGACCCGCCGCCGGCCGGGAGGCAGCCCGAGGGCTACAATCCGCCGCTTCGCGTGATCCGCCTCATCGCCACTCGCGCGGGCGACGCCGAGCGCGGGCCGATGATCTGGATGCGGGGAGATGACGCCGCACACAGGATGCTCGTCGATGGTGAGTTGGCGTGGGTCTATGGCCCGCGCCGACACGAGCTGGCCACGGTGCGCGTGGACGACTCGCTCCCGAGGGGTGACGTGGTGCTCCGCGACATCGCCGGAGCTTCACCGTCGGAGGTGGTTCGTGTGATGAAACCCGACCTCGACACACGCCGCCGCGACACGCTCGCCTGACAACATCCACGAAACTACAATGACTGCGAAGAATCGACGGCAGGGGCTCTCTACCATCGCCATCCATGGCGGGCGCGGCACGCGTGCGCCGCAGGAACCCGTGGTGCAACCGATCTTCCAGTCGGTGAACTTCGTCCAGGAAGTGGGCAGCGACAGCGGGATGCGCTACGGGCGCTACGGGAACAACCCGAATGCCGAAACGCTCCAGCGGCGGCTCGCGATGCTCGAGGGCGCCGAGGCGGCGCTGGTGCTCGCGAGCGGAATGGGCGCCACCACCTGCGCCATGCTGGCGCTCCTCAGACCCGGCGACCATCTCCTCGCCAGCGAGTGGATCTACGGCGGCACGCACCGGCTCCTCACCCAGGAGCTCGCGCCTCTCGGAATCGAGGTCACGCTGGTGAACCCCGATGAACCGCGCGCCTGGCGGAAGAAGCTTCGCAAGCACACGCGGGCCGTGTTCGTGGAGTCGCCCGTGAATCCCTCCTGCCGCGTTCTCGACCTCAAGCCGATTTCGTACCTGACCCGCGAGTCCGGACTCGCGCTCGTCATCGATTCGACGTTCGCGTCGCCCGTCAACTTTCGTCCGCTGGAACATGGTGCCGACGTCGTGATCCACTCGGCGACCAAGTATCTGAACGGGCACCACGACGTTCTCGCGGGCGTCGTGCTGGGCACCGCGCCGTACGTCGAGGAGGTAAGGCAGAAGATGATAGTGTGGGGCCAGGCGCCCGACCCCTTCGCCTGCTGGCTTCTGGAGCGCGGGCTCAAGACGCTCGACGTCCGCGTGCGTCGACAGAACGAGAACGCGCTCCGGCTCGCGCAGTGGTGTTCCGAGCGTTCGGAGTTCTCGAAGGTGCACTACCCCGGCCTCCCTTCGCATGCCGATCACGAGGTCGCTCGCGAAACGATGGATGGTTTCGGCGGCATGTTGGCGGTCGAGCTGGCTGGAGGCGGGGAAGCGGCGCACAGGTTCGTGTCGCGTCTGGAGCTCGTGACGCACGCGGCCAGCCTCGGTGGCGTGGATACTCTCGTGTCGGAGCCGCGTTTCACATCGCATGCGCATCTGACGCCGGAGGAACGCGCCGCGGTCGGCATTCCTGATGGTTTCGTGCGCATCAGCGTCGGAATCGAGAGCGCCGAGGACATCATCGCGGACTTCGGCCAGGCGCTACGCTGAGTGACCACATGATTCGATTCTCGCACGTCATCAAGGAATACCCGCGCACAGGGCGCGCGCTGAACGACGTCTCCTTCCACCTCGGCAAGGGCGAGTTCGCATTCCTCACGGGCCCCAGCGGCGCCGGAAAGTCCACGATCCTGAAGCTCGTGTTCATGGAAGAACGCCCGACCAGCGGCGACGTGCGCGTGAGCGGACTGCAGGCGAGCAAGGTGGCGCACCGCGACATTCCCGGACTTCGCCGCCGCCTCGGCATCGTCTTTCAGGATTTCCGTCTCCTCGACGACCGCTGCGCCGCCGACAACGTAGCCTTCGCGCTCGAGGTCACCGGCGCTCCGCGCGACAGCATCCCCGCAAAGGTGAGCCGGCTGCTCACCCAGGTGGGGCTCGCGTCGAAGGGAACGAGCTTCCCGAGAGAGCTCTCCGGCGGTGAGCAGCAGCGGGTGGCGATAGCCCGCGCGCTCGTGAACGACCCCATGGTTCTGGTAGCCGACGAGCCGACCGGAAACCTCGACGATCGCGCCACGCGCGGCGTTTTCCAGCTCCTCCGCGACATCAACGCCGCCGGCACGGCAGTTCTCATGGCGACCCACAACCTGGAGCTCGTGCGACGGTCCCCGTTCCGCGTGATCGAGATCAACCGCGGGCAGATCGTGTACGACTCGGTCGATTCCGTGGATCCCGACTCGCCAGCATCATCGCCCGGGGGTTCAGCCTGATGCAGCTCACCCTCAGGGAAGTCGCACTCGGCCTTCGGCGCGCGCCGCTTCTGAGTGCGCTCAGCATAGTCACCATCGCCTTCAGCCTGTTCGCATTCGGCCTCTTCGGGCTGGTCGCGCTCAACGTGAGCCGCGCGCTCCAGAACGTGGAGGAGCGCGTGGAGATTCGCGCGTTCATAGCCGACGGCACACCTGTCGAAGCCGTCTCGGCCGCCGCGGGCGACATCGCCGCCTTCCCGGAAGTGGCGCAGGTGGACATCCTCTCGCCCGAGCAGGCGCTCGAGCGGGCCAGGAAGGAGCTCTCGGAGTTCAAGGACGTCTTCGAGGCCGATTTCCTCCCCGCGTCGCTCGAGATACGACTGAAGCCTGGGTTCCGCGACCCGAAAACCGTCGGCGCCGTTGCGCAGCGGCTGGAGAGCTATCGCTTCGTGGATGACGTGCGATACGGCGAGGACTGGGTGCAGAAGCTGTACAGCATCCGCAACGTCGCCGGCGCGGCGGGCCTCATCCTCGGGATCGCCTTCGCGGTCGTCGCCGTGATCATCATCGGATCCACGATCCGGATGGCGGTGCTGGCGCGCGAACGCGAGATCTCGATCATGCGTCTCGTGGGCGCCACCGACGGATTCGTTCGACGCCCATTTCTCATCGATGGATTCCTCAAGGGGATCGTGGGCGGCGTCATCGCCCTGCTTCTCACGTGGCTCGCACACGCCGCCATCGGTCGGTATCTGATCGAGACCTCCTTCTTCGCGCCGTCTCTCGCGCTCCTCGGTATCGTCGCGGGAGGCCTGATCGGCCTGCTCGGAAGCGCCGTGTCGGTGGGGAGGCATTTGCAGTGAGGCAGGCGGCAGACGGCAGAGAGCAGAAAGCAGCCACTGCACACCATCGACGTCATTCCCGCGAAAGCGGGAATCCACGTCACTTCATTCGAAAATGGATCCCCGCTTTCGCGGGGATGACATTGGTCCGTGTGTCGTTTCTGCTGTCTGCCGTCTGCTTTCTGCTCTCCTCCCCCGCCCTTCTCTCCGCGCAACAGAGCACGGAAAACGCGGACACGAAGCTGCGTGCGGAGCGGCAGCGGCTCGAGAAGCTGCGGAGCGAGCGCGAGACGCTCGAGCGTCAGAGAGCGAACCTGGCGAATACGGTTCACGACCTCTCGGAGGAGATCGCGAACATCAAGCGCGAAGCGGAGATGACCGCGAGCGTGGTGCGGTCGCTCGACAGCCAGCTCGAGACCATCAACGGCGAGGTGGCATCCACAACTGCCGACCTCGTGGCCGCGCAGGATGAGCTCACCGTCAAGCGTGTCGCGCTGCGGCAGCGGCTGGTCGACATCTACAAACGGGGCCCGCTGTTCACCGTGCAGGTGCTGCTCTCCGCCACGAGCTTCGGCGACCTGGTTGCCCGTTACAAGTATCTGCATCTGCTCACGCTGCGCGATCGCTCGCTGGTCGAGCGCGTGGAGTCGCTGCGAAACGAGATCGACCGGCAGCGCGGCAACCTCGTGCGCTTTCAGAGCGACATCTCGATGAATCTCGAGGAGAAGGCGGCCGAGGAGCGCCGCCTCCGCAATCTCCAGGACGAGCAGGCGCGCAGCCTCACGCGGGCCAGACGCAGCGCGCGCGATACGGAACAGCGTCTCGCGCAGATCGGCCGCGACGAGAAACGGCTCGCCGACGTGATCGCTTCACTGGAGGCCGCCCGCAAGCGGGCGGAGGCCGGCACTCCAGAGGCGGAGCGCAGTCGCAGCGCCTTCGCCGGCGTGCGTCTCGACTGGCCGGTGGACGGTGACCTCATCTACAACTTCGGGCGCGTGGTCAATCCGAACAACACCACCGTGCGATGGAACGGCATCGGCATCAAGGCAGCGGTCGGAACGCCGGTGCACGCGGTGGCCAGTGGGAAGGTGCTCGTCGCCGAACCGTTCGGAACCTACGGCCTCACCGTGATCATCCAGCATCTCGGTGGCGACTACTCGGTGTATGGCTCTCTCAGCCGCCTCGCAGCGACCAAGGGTGATGTGGTGAGCAAGGGGCAGATCATCGGTTACGTCGGCTCCTCCGACCCGGAGCTCGGCCCGCACCTCCATTTCGAGCTGCGCCCCGCCGGGCGCGCGGCCGATCCGCTAGCCTATCTCGGCCAGAAACCATGAGTCATCAACGATGAACGATCTGCTCGGCGCTCACGTCTCCACCGCAGGCGGGGTCCGCTCCGCGCCTCCTCGCGCCGGCGCGATAGCCGCAACCGCCATGCAGATCTTCACCAAGCAGCCGAACCGCTGGGCGGAGCCGACGCTCGCCGCCGAAGAATGTGCCGCGTACGCCGCCGCGCTGGCCGGCACGAGCGCCGCCGCCACCGTGTCGCACGATTCGTATCTCATAAATCTCGCCAGTCCCGATCCCACGCTGCGCAAACGCTCGATCGCATCCTTCGAGGCGGAGCTGGCCCGCTGCGCTTCGCTCCGGATCGACTGCCTCGTCTCGCATCCCGGGAACTACATGGACGACCGGGCGAGTGGCATCGCGCGAAACGCGGACGGCATCGCGGAAGCGCTCGAGCGCGTGTCGGGGAGCACGATTCTCTGCCTGGAGGCGACGGCGGGCACGGGAACGGTGCTCGGCTCCACGTTCGAGGAGCTCGCGGAAATCATCCAGCGAATCCCCGCGCCGCTCCGCGAGCGCGTGGGCGTGTGTGTGGACACCTGCCACATCTACTCCGCCGGCTACGATCTCGTGAACGAGTACGACGCGGTGTGGCAGCGCTTCGACGACGCGCTCGGGCTCGAATCGCTCCGGGTGCTGCACCTGAACGATTCGAAAACGCCATTCGCATCGCGCCGCGACCGGCACGAGTTGATCGCCGAGGGAAGTCTGGGCGAGGCCCCCTTTCGCAGGATCATGACCGACGAGCGGTTCCACGGCGTGCCGAAGGTGATCGAGACGCCGAAGGGCGATGACGCCACGGTCACGGATTCGCGAATGCTCGCGCTGCTGCGGAGCTATCGCGACGGCGCGACGCAACAATCGGCGTGACTGCGGCGTACAACACGGTATGCAAGTCCACGGCTCCGAACGCTCCCGCTTGCTGAAACTCGCCGCGCTGCTGCTGCTCGCGGCGCAGCTCGTGGCGGTATGCCTCGCGCCGCTCGCCGAGGGGCGGGCTTTCGTGGACTTCCCGAACCACATCGAAGCGCCCGGCGCGCCGCCGCACGCGGGACACCATTCCGGCGTCTGCGCTTTCTGTGTGCTGCGGCACTTCAGCCCACTCCCCGCGCGACCCGGCGGCGTGGCGCGCCAGGTGGTGGTGCACCAGTCGATCCGCCCGGAGCCGCGGCTCGCGGTGGTCGTGGCGGGACACGAGCGGCGCGATCCCGCCAGAGCTCCCCCCTCGCCACTTCTCCCCATTCCGCTCAGCGGAACCATCTAGAGCGCACGACCGCCGAGGTCGTGCCCCTGTCCACACTGCTCGACACGGCCCCTCGACGCGCCTGCCCGGCGTGAACCGCGGCATACGTGCATCGCACCGGTTTGGACGGAGCCATGACGCAACTCGTCGACTCCAGAGGGAGAAATGCATCCACATATCACAGCGGCGGCGCTCCTGGCGCTCGCCGCCGTGGGGCTACCCGCCCAGCAGATGGGCGACACCACGCGCGCCGGCGCCGCGCGCGCCGACTCCGCGGCACATGCGGATTCGATACGAATAGTTCGCGAGCTCGAGGCGCTGAGCGCCGGCGCGTCGAGCGACAGCTCCGCGCGGCCGGTCGCGCGCGCAGGATCGTCCGGTCCGATCAACCCGCGGCTTCTCCCCGATATCAGCGCCGTGGGAGACTTCGTCAGCGATCTCACTCCGCGCGGAAGTACGCAGGAGGATGGCAGCAGATTCGCGATCCGCGAGATCGAATTGGCGCTGCAGGCGGCGGTCGATCCGTACTTTCGCGGCGACATCTTCCTCGGCGTCAACGACCTCGAGAAGATCTCCATCGAGCAGGCGTATCTCACCGCGACCGCGCTCCCCGCGGGCCTCGAGCTGCGCGCCGGTCGCTTTCTGATGCCCGTCGGGAAGCAGAACACGATGCACCGCCACGACCTGCACACGGTGGAGTACCCGTGGGTGCTGCAGAGCTTTCTCGGCGAAGAAGGGCTCACCGGGACCGGGATCTGGATTAGTCGGATATTCGCGCCGTTCGGATTCTACCAGGAGCTGCAGGCGGCCGTGGTGGATCGTTTCGGCGAGGATGCCGAGGGCGTCGCCACGCTGGAGCCGGTCAACAAGAAGCTCTCCGGGCTCGGCTACTCGGTGCGCCTGCGCAACTACTGGGATCTCTCCGAAGCATCGAACATCGAGCTCTCCGCATCCGCGATAACGGGAAAGCGGGCGCAGCCCCTCGTATGCGGCGTCGCCAGCGAGCCGTGCGCGGGCGATGATGAGACGGTAGCTGGAGTGGCTGCACGGCAAACCGTGATCGGTGCCGACTTCACCTACCGCTGGCGTCCACTCAGACAGGGGCTCTACGAGTCGTTCATCCTGCAGGCCGAGTGGCTGCGGCAGATGAACGAAGATGATCCGGAGATACCCGCCGAGCTGGCGCTCGCCGATGCGCGTTACGCCGGCATGCGCGGAGCCCGCAGCGGCTTCTACACCTTCGCGCGCTACCAGCTCACACGCCGGCTCTACCTCGGCGCGCGCGTCGACCATCTGAGCTCGTCGCGCGACAGCGACGGCGCCGGCAAGCTGAACGCGCAATCCGCCTATCTCGAGTTCTTCCCGAGCGAGTTCTCGAAGCTGATGGCGATGTTCGAGCACACGACCCGGAGCGGCACACAGTTCGACTTCCCCGACCTCGGACCCGGACGCCACGCCAACAGGATCCTGCTTCAGGCGACGTTCGCCATCGGTCCACACAAGCCGCATCCATTCTGAGCAGAGGGAGAAGAAGAGATGAAACACGAGACGACGAAACGAGGGATCGGAGGAACGGCGAGAAGGCGATCGCGGGGCGCTGCTGCGCTGTTCGCCGCTGTGGCGCTCGCGCTGACGCCCTTCGTGGCGAACGCGCAGCTGAAGGTCGTCACGAGCACCACGGACCTTTACGACATCGCGCGTTCGGTGGGTGGCGACCGGATACAGGCCTCGCACATTGGCGAGGGTTATCAGGACCCGCACTTCGTGGAGGCGAAGCCGAGCTTCGTGCTGAAGCTGCGCGACGCCGATGTCTGGGCGTTCGTGGGGCTCGATCTCGAGATCGGCTGGATGCCGCTCCTGCTGAACGGTGCGCGCAACGAGAAAGTGCGGCCGGGTGGAAGCGGTTATCTCGACGTGTCAACGGCAATACCGCTGCTGGACGTTCCGCAGGGGAAGGTCGACCGGAGTCAGGGCGACGTTCACCCGCTCGGCAACCCGCACTACTGGCTCGATCCCGAGAACGGGAAGCGCATCGCGCATCTCTTCCGCGCGCGCTTCACGCAGCTCGACCCGGCAGGCGCGGCGCAGTACGCGGCGAACGAGAAGGCGTTCGTGGACCGCATCGACGCCGCCGCACGCGACTGGGCCGACGAGCTCGCGACGGTGCGCGGCAAGCCGGTCGTGGCGTGGCACACGAGCTGGCGCTACTTCGCCGAATACACCGGGATGAACATCGTCGGCTTCATGGAGCCGAAGCCGGGCGTGCCGCCATCGCCATCGCATCTGGCTGGACTCATCCAGACCATGAAGCGCACCGGCGCAAAGGTGATCATCATGGAACCGTTCTACGACAGGAAGATGGCGGATTTCGTGGCGCGGAACACCGGCGCGACGGTTCTGATACTGCCGCCTTCCGTGGGCGGCGAGAAGGGAGTGGATGACTACGAGGCACTCATGCGCCACGACATCTCCCGTCTCGCGGAGGTACTCTCGTGACCGCACTCATCGCGTTCGACGGCGTCTCTCTCGGTTACGGCAGGCGCGCGGTGCTCACCGATCTCTCGTTCGAGATACCGGAGGGAGATTTCCTTGGACTCGTGGGACCCAACGGCGCCGGGAAGACGACGATACTGCGAGCGATCCTCGGTTCGCTGTCGCCGATGTCAGGCGCGATAACGCGGGCGGAGGGACTCCGCTTCGGCTATGTGCCGCAGCGCGACCAGGTCGACTACAACTTTCCCCTGAAAGTTCTCGACGTGGTATTGATGGGACGCTACGATCGGATCGGGCTCGCTCGCAGACCGGCGGCGCGCGACCGCGAGCTCGCCCTCGCGGCACTCGATCACGTGGGCATCGCGCAACTCGCCAACGAAGCGCTGTCCGCGCTCTCGGGAGGGCAGCGGCAGCGGGCGCTGATCGCGCGTGCGCTCGTGGGTAAGCCGAACCTGCTCGTACTCGATGAACCGACGAACGGGATGGACCTGCTCTCCACCACGCAGATACTCGGCCTCGTACGCGAGCTGCACGAACGCGACGGGCTGACCGTGCTCATGGTGAGCCACGCCCTGAACGAAGTCGCGAACTACGTGCGCCGCATCGCGCTCGTGCAGGAGGGCGCGTTTCGCGTAGGCGCCGTGGACGAGGTGCTCACCGAAGAGACACTGGGCGAGATGTACGGAATCCCGGTGGAGGTGGACATCTCCGGCGACCACCGCACGGTGTTCGTGCGACGCGAGAGCGCGATGGCGGTGAGCGACGATGTTTGACTCTGTACTTCTATTTCGCGAGGCGCTCTACGGCGCGCTCGTGATCGCGGTCGCGTGCTCCACGCTCGGCGTCTACGTGGTGCTTCGGCGAATAGTGTTCGTGGGAGCC
Organism: Gemmatimonas aurantiaca; assembly: GCA_044463985.1. Taxonomy (GTDB): domain Bacteria; phylum Gemmatimonadota; class Gemmatimonadetes; order Gemmatimonadales; family Gemmatimonadaceae; genus JADGGM01. The sequence goes on from JBIQLU010000003.1 coordinate 67,941, forward strand.
GCGCTCGCGGAGCTGTCGTCGGCCGGGCTGGCGCTGGGCCTCTGGCTGGCCGGGATCGGAGTGGCGTCCACGCTGACGACGCATCCCGTGGCGCTTTCGGTGGCGGTGACACTCGGCGGCGCGCTCTTCTTCGGAATGAGCGGGGCGCGTTCGCGGATACCGGCCGACGCCACCATCGGGGTCGTCTACGCGGTCGCTGCGGCTGTCGGGATACTTCTCATAGCGAAGGCGAAGACCGGCGAAGCGCACGACATCTTTCTGCAGGGCAACATCCTGGGGATAACGCATTCGGACACGATGGTCCTGGTGGCGGTGACGGTGCCGGTGCTGCTGGTGCATCTGGTGTTCTTCAAGGAGTTCGTGTTCGTATCGTTCGACCGGGAGACGGCGCGCACACTTGGATACAACGTAGTATTCTGGAATCTCCTCCTCTATCTCACCATCGGCCTCGTCATCGCCTTCGCGATGCAGTTCGCGGGCGTGATGCTCGTGTTCGACTTCCTCGTGCTCCCGGCCGTCACCGGCATGCTCCTCTCTCGTAGCATGGCCGGAATGTTCGCCTGGGCCGTGGCCAGCGGCCTGCTTGCCGCCCTCGCCGGCTTCTCGCTCTCCGTTCCCTTCGATCTCCCATCGGGCCCCGCGATCATCACCGTCTCCGGCGTCATCGTCTTCGTCGCCTGGCTCTTCCGCCGGCGCTGATCGCGCCGCTCCACCCCGTGCCGCTACACCCCGCGCAGCGTCGCCGCAGCCGCGGTGTGCCTCACCCCGTCCGGCCCGTGCAGCACGCCTGCCGAAGCCTCACCGCTTGAGCATCAGCGGTTCGTCCTGCAAGTTGCGTAATTATTCCGGCGGCCGGAGCTGGCGCTACCTGGCCGCGTACGGAGTTTGCGCTGCGATCCCCGTGCGGTGCGAGTCGCCGGGGATCTTCCCGCCATCGCCGCACGTCGTCGCGGAGGAAGCGGTCTCGAACCAGGAAGCGAATTGACGACCGTCCGCATCAGTCGATGTCGCGTTGCACATCGCTCGTGCCCACGGTCAACGGCTACTTGCATGGAACTCGAACAAGGATCTGAATAGTCATGGCCACGCAAACCACACCACGCGCCGAGGCGGCTGAAAGAAAGGGGAAAACCGGGCTGGAGCAGCAGGGGCTCGCTCCGCGCGGTACGCTGCACTGGAATCTCGTGGCGCCGGAGCTGATTCAGGCGGCCGTACGGCGTGACGAAGGCACGCTCGCCGACATGGGACCCTTCGTCGGAATCACCACTCCCCACACCGGACGCTCGCCGAAGGACAAGTTCATCGTCCGCGAGCCCGGGAGCGAGAAGGACGTGTGGTGGGGCAAGATCAACCAGCCCTTCGAACCCGCGAACTTCGACAAGCTCCTCGCCGATGTGCAGGCGTATCTGAACGAGCAGTCGGAGCTCTTCGTGCAGGATCTCTGGGCGGGCGCCGATCCGCGCTATCGCCTCTCGGTTCGTTTCGTGTCGCCCAACGCGTGGCAGATGCTCTTCGCGCGGAACATGTTCGTGCGACCGGAGCTCAGCGACCTCCCGACTTTCGCCCCGGACTTCACCGTTCTTCACACGCCGGAGTTTCAGGCCGATCCGGCCCGGCACGGCACGCGTTCGGGCACGTTCATCATCATCAACTTCGAGAAGCGCATCATCCTCATCGGCGGCACCCGCTACGCCGGCGAGATCAAGAAGTGCATCTTCACGGTGATGAACTACGAGCTGCCGAGACAGGGCGTCCTCTCCATGCACTGCTCGGCGAACATCGGCCCCGAAGGCGACACCGCGCTCTTCTTCGGCCTCTCGGGGACCGGCAAGACCACGCTCTCCGCGGATCCCGAGCGCTTCCTCATCGGTGACGACGAGCATGGCTGGAGCGACGACGGCGTATTCAACTTCGAGGGCGGCTGCTACGCGAAGGTGATCAACCTCTCGGAGGAAGGCGAGCCGGACATCTACCGCACGACGCAGATGTTCGGCACGGTGCTGGAGAACGTGGTGCTCGATCCGAATTCGCGCCGCGTGGACTTCGCGAACCAGTCGCTCACCGAGAATACGCGCGCCTCCTACCCGCTGCACTACATCCGCAATCACGTACCCGGCGGCCGCGGCGGCCACCCGCGCAACATCATCCTCCTGACGGCCGATGCCTTCGGCGTGCTGCCACCTATCGCGCGGCTCACCCACGAGCAGGGACTCTATTACTTCCTCTCGGGCTACACCGCGAAAGTCGCGGGCACGGAGCGCGGCGTGACCGAACCGCAGGCCACCTTCAGCGCCTGCTTCGGCGACGTCTTCCTCGTGTGGCCGCCCACCAAGTACTCGCGCCTTCTGGGCGAGCGGCTGGAGCAGCACGACGCGCGCGTCTGGCTGGTGAACACCGGCTGGACCGGCGGCCCCTACGGCGTTGGTTCGCGGATGAAGCTGGCGTACACGCGCAGGATGGTGCGCGCTGCGCTCGCCGGACAGCTCGATGACGTGAAGACGTTCACCGATCCGGTCTTCGGCCTGGCGATCCCCGAAGAGGTGCCGGGAGTTCCGCGGGAGCTCATGAATCCCCGCTCCACCTGGTCCGATCCTGCAGCCTACGATGCCCAGGCCAGCAAACTCGCCTCCATGTTCGCCGCGAACTTCGAGCAGTTCGACGCCGCGCGCCCGGAGGTGAAGGCCGCGGGCCCGAAGGGCGGAGGGAAGTAGAGGAAGGCAGCAGAGAGCAGAAAGCAGAAAGCAGGTACTGCGCACGACGGGGTCAGGTACTTCAAGTAGAGGTCCCGGCAGCGACGCTGCC
>JBIQLU010000004.1:0-48115 GCA_044463985.1 Gemmatimonas aurantiaca
GAGGCTTCGTGCCGGAGAATCCTACGACCTGCACCATACTGGAGAGTCAATGGGGATAAACGGCGGGGTCAGGCACCTGCCGTAGAGGGATCGTCAGCGTCGCTGACGATCCCTCTACGGCAGGTGCCTGACCCCTTTCCCTCTACAGCAGGTGCCTGACCCCTTACGATCGACCGCTTGCGATCGCCGCGTACACGGCGCGCGCCTTCATGACCTCGGCCTTGAACTTCTCGTGTTCGGCCGGCGTACGCCACGGACCGCGCTCGACGCGCGCGAGTATCGCATCCATGGTCGCGACGAAGAACTGTGCATCCTCCCTCGATGTGAAGGTACGTCCATTCCGCACCACGTAGACGGGACTCGTCTGGGCGAACGCGTAGCTGTCCGCCACGTAGCGCGACGAGGGGCCGATCACTCGCGCGGCGACCCAGCCGCCCTGCGGCACGGCCACGCTGCCATCGAAGGTGATTCGGCTCGAATCGGCGGCGTTCACGGTCGCCGCGACCTTGCCGTTCGCGATGATCTCGAGGCGCGCCATCGGAGTGATCGACGTCGCCTCGGCGCGCACTCGGAGCGTGTTGCCCGCCTTCCCGTCGAGCCGGATCTCGTCGCCCGGCTCGTGGCCGGCCACATCCAGGAAGAGCAGGGGACCGGTAGAGCCGAACGTGTGCTGTGCCTTGATCGCGGCGATCCAGCTTTCGAGCGAGAGCGGCCCGTCGACGTGCGCGTACGTACGATCGGAGCCGGCCGGCGGGTCGCGCCACACATCCGAGAAGTTGTCGGTTCCGGCCGTGGCGGCGATCCGGAAACCGCAGTTGAGCAGCTTGTAATACAACTCCGACGATGCGACTTCGTCCGACCAGATCGCTCCGATGTCGTAGAAATCGCCCTTGCCGAGCGCGATGTCCACGGGAATCAACGTGCTGGCCGCACGCTCCGGCGTGGTCACTTCGGTGATGTACGGGTGGCCGAAACCTGCGATCCCGCCCTGCGCGCGCGCTTCATCCACATAGCGCGAGTCGAGCTCCGGCTGCGAATAGGGGGTGTTGCGTACGCCGCTCGTGAACGGAAGGATGAACCGGCTGGTTCCGAGTATGGAGATGTGGCCGAGCGAGCCGCGGAACTCCTCGCCGTACTGGAGGATGTATTCCGGCGTGGAGAGGGGGCTCGGCTTCCCCGTCAGATCGTCCCAGCGTCCCATGATGCGCGTGCCGTCCATGTGGATCAGCGCGTTGGTGACGTGCAGGTCCTCGGCGCGCAGTTGATCGAAGAAAGTCTCGTGCGTGAGGCCGAAGCGACCCTGGTGCAGATCGTGGATGTGCGTGTCGCCCGAATACCAGCCGCGGGAGGGAAGATCCGCGATGCGCTCGAGCTGGATGGTCGCGCTCTCCACGCCGCCTCGCGCGACGTTCACGGTCACGGCGCGCGGCCGGTACTCGAAGCCCTTCATGGCTTCGATCGTGGCGTCGCCCGCAGGGAGCTCGAGCTCGAACTCGCCAGTCGTGTGAAAGTAGTGGGACTCCGTAACCGAGATCACGCGATGGAAGCCGCCGTCGGGCGCATACGCGCGTCCGTCGCTCGCTCGCACGTAGATGCGCGAAGCCACCGGTGCGCCGTCCGGGCCCAGCACCTTCACCCTGAGCCGGCCGGTCGCCAGACGCGGGCGACGAGAGGTCGTGGAGACCATGCTCCAGGAAGGAAACGGGCCGCCACCGGAACCGACCGTGTAGAGCGCGGTCGCCCCCGCCCGGTTGGAGACGAATGCGAAGCGACTCCCATCGGGGCTCGGCGTAGGAGAGTACTCGTCGCGTGCGTCCGCCGTGAGCAGCTCGGGATTACCGCCCGATGCGGCGACGAGCATCACGTCGTTGGATCCACCTTCGTCCGAGACATAGAGGATGGCGGTGCCGTCGGGAGTCCACGCCGGCTTCATGCGGTATTCGGTTTCCTCGTACTGCACGAGTCGCGGCTCGCCGTCAGGAAGCTCCTTTACCCAGAGGCCGCCGCTTCCGAGCTTGCCGCGAACGCGGTCCACGTAGGCGAGCAGCTTTCCATCCGGCGAGATCGCCGGCTGGATTCCACTCACCACCTGCTCGTCCTTCCCGCTGTCGACGTCGTGTCTGTAGATGTGGAAACCGCGGCCGCCGCGATCGCTCACGAAGTAGATGCTCCTGCCGTCGGGACTCCACGTCGGCTCGACATCGACCGCGGCGTCGCTCGTGATGCGAGCCACCTCGCCGCCATCGGCGTCGACGACGCCGATTTCGAGATTGCCATCGAAGTCGACGGTCAGGGCGACGCGTTTGCCGTCGGGGCTCCATGCGGGCTCGAAGTGGTAGCGCGGTCCCGCGGTCAGCGCTACCGCCTCGCCGCCGTTCACCGGGACCTTCCAGACATCGCCGCGCATCGACACCGCGATCCAGCGTCCGTCCGGGCTCCACGCGGGATCGAGCGGACCGGTACTCGTGGCGGGGAGCATGTGACGATCGGTGCGGTCGTTGTTCGTGTAGCGATTCGGACCGGCGTAGGCGACGACCGTGGAAGCGAGTACGATCGCACATGCGGCGACGGCCGTCGCTGCGGTTCGTGCAGTCATGAATGGGCGCGGGTTGAGGTCATGGGTCGGGCCGGAGGATGGCGGGCAGGTGCTGCGGAGGGGAGGGGTATGGACGAAAGCGCAAACCGTGTATACAATATATCCGAATACAATATCCAAGAGCAGCGTCGTAGCCGCGATCCGGTGCCTCTCGCCCGCGCCACCCGGCTACGCGCACTCGCCCGCCGATGCCGTTCCGCCCACCTCGTTCGCTCCCTGCCAGTCTCTCCCACTCATCTCAGTTGTAAAAGTATGGAATCTAAGATACTGCGCCGGGCGATACTCGCCATCCTCGCAGTCGCAGTCGCCGCATGTGCGAGGGCGGACGCCGGTGGTGCCCGCGGCGGCGCCGGCATCGAGCAGCGCTACTCCACGCTGGGTGCGTCCGTCGGACACGACATGGGAATGCTGCCCGACACCGCGCTCGCGCGCGTCATCGCGGACATCGATCCCGCGATGATCCGCGCCACCGACTCGACCCTCGTCTCGTTCGGCACGCGACACACGTTCAGCGACACCGTCAGCGATACACGCGGGAACGGCGCTGCACGACGGTTCCTACATGCCACGCTTCGGCGCTACGCGGACGAGTGCGACGGATGTCTCAGGGTGGAGTACGACACCGCGAGCATCGAGGTCAGGCGATTCCCGTCTCGTCCGATCGCCCATGTCGTCAACGTGCTCGCCTGGCTCCCTGGCAGCGACGCGAAACGAGTGGTGGTCATCACTGGCCACTACGATTCGTGCATCTGCCAGACCGACCATGAAGACGCCGTCTCCGACGCTCCGGGCGCCGATGACGATGCTTCCGGCACCTCGGCCGTCGTCGAGCTGGCGCGCGTCTTCTCGAAGCGCTATCCGAAAGGGCTGCGGGCGACCGTCCTCTTCGCCCTGGTGGGCGCCGAGGAGCAGGGCCTCCTGGGCTCCGGCCACCTCGCGCAGCGTCTTCATGACGAGGGCTACACGGTGGTGGGAGACATGTCGGACGACATCGTCGGGAATGTCGAATCCGACGATGGCCGGATCGATTCCACCACAATGCGCATATACAGCGCCGACCCCGATAACTCGCCCAGTCGCGAGCTGGCACGATATGCCGTGGCGCTCGGAGGGATTTACAACCCGGACTTCCGCATCCTGCACGTACTCCGAATCGATCGAATCGGACGCGGGACGGATCACGAACCGTTCGTGGCTCGCGGCGATCCGGGCATCCGCACCACCGAGAGGATGGAGGCGCTGTCGCGCCAGCACAGCCCGCGCGATGTCTTTTCCGCGGTCAATTTCGGCTACGCGGCGAACATCGCGCGCCTGAACGCTGCCGTCATCGGCTCGCTCGGCAGCGCACCGCCGCCGCCGGACAGTGTGCGTGCGCGCCGCCATCCTCCCGCGGGTCAGAGCTGGGATCTGACCTGGCAGCGCTCTCCGGGCGCAGTGAATTACGAGATTCTGGTGCGCTCGACGACGTCGCCGGCCTGGGAGCGGATCATCCAGGCCGGCGATACCACGGCCTTCGAGCTGGACGCGCAGCTCGACGACGTCTGGGCGGCGGTACGCAGCGTGGGACCGGATGGCCATCGCTCGCTCGCGGTGGTGGTGCCGCCGGCGCGTCGACCGAGAGCCGTTTCGGTCGCGCCCGATGGCGCGCGTAGTGGCTCGCGGACCGGGAGTCCGGCGAGATAGCAACATCGAGGTGGTGCGCCGCAGCCGGTCGCGCGACTCGGCGCCGACATTGGAGATCACACCTTTTACAAAGCGTGACAGGAGACAGCATGCGATATCGAATCAGGTCCGTCCTTTCGCTCACGTTCGCGATGGCATTTCTGCCCGCATGGATCGCGGCCCAGGAAGCAACCATCAGCGGGCGGGTGAGCAGCGACGGAGGGCTGCCGCTGGCCAATGCGAGCGTCTTCATAGAGGGAATGAACGTCGGCACGCTGGCGCGCGAGGGCGGCACGTATTCCTTCACGGTGGCGCCCGGAAACGTGAACGGGCAGAAAGTGACTCTCACGGCACGGCTGATCGGCTACAAGGCGGAGTCGGTGGAGATCACGCTCTCGCCCGGCGCGATCACGCACGACTTCGTGCTGGCGCAGAACGCGGTACAGCTCGAGGGGCTGGTGGTCACCGCCCTCGGCATCGCGCGCGAGAAGCGCTCGCTCGGCGTGGCGCAGCAGAGCGTCACTGCCGAAGAGCTCACCTCCGCGAGGGAGAACAACATCGTGAACTCCCTCAGCGGCAAGGTGGCCGGCGTGAACATCACCAACGCCGGGCCGACGGGCGGCTCCTCTCGCCTGGTCATCCGTGGCGCCAATTCCATTGCGGGCAACAACGAGCCGCTCTGGGTCGTGGACGGCATCCCGATCGACAACTCGGCGACGGCGAATCCTACCGGCGGCGGTTACGACTACGGCAATACCGCGCAGGACATCAGCCCCGACAACATCGAGTCGATCAGCATCCTGAAGGGCGCGAACGCGGCCGCCCTTTACGGCTCGCGCGCGGCCAACGGCGCGGTGGTGATCACCACCAAGAGCGGAAAGGGAAGCCGCGGCCTCGGCATCACGGCGAGCCAGAACCTCACCTTCGAGACGCCGCTGCGCCTTCCCGATTTCCAGAACCAGTACGGCCAGGGGTCGGGCGGGAAGTTCGAGTTCGTGGATGGCAAGGGTGGCGGTACCAGCGACAACGTGAACAGGAGCTGGGGGCCGCCGCTGGATGGACGGTTGATCAAGCAGTGGTTCAGCGATGGAGAAGCCGTGCCCTGGCTCCCACACCCCGATCGCGTGCGTGACTTCTTCAGGACGGGTCGCACCTCCAACACGAACGCGTCAGTATCCGCCGCGAGCGAGAAGGCTGATTTCCGACTGGGGATCACCAACCTCGACGCGCTCGGCATGCTGCCGACCAACACCATCAAGCGGTTCAACACTTCGCTGAATGGCGGCGCGAACGTCAACGAGAAGCTGAGCGTGCGCGCCTCGATTCAGTATGTGAAGTCGAGCGCGCACAACCGGCCCGGTACCGGCTACGACAACCGCAACGTGTTGCAGAACGTGATCTGGAGCGGCCGGCAGCTCGATAACGCTACGCTGAGCAACTACAAGAATCCGGATGGGACCCAGCGGGCACCGAGCTACACCACCGTCGACAACCCGTTCTGGGTGCTGTACATGAACTCCAACGACGACACGCGCGACCGCGTGATCGGCGTGGGGACCGTGACGTACAAGTTCAACGACTGGCTCACCGGTGCGGTCCGCTCGGGTACCGACTGGTATCGTGACTGGCGCAGGCAGCGTTACGCCGACGGCATGCTCGGCATCGACTATTCCGGTGGCGCGTTCAACGAGTCGGTGCGCTTCAACCGTGAAACGAACACGGACTTCCTCCTCACCGCGGAGCGCAACGTCACGAGCAAGCTCGGTGTCACCGTGAACGTGGGTGGCAACCAGCGCGTGAGCCGCTACAGCATGTCGGGCCAGGGTACGAACCATCTGGTGATCCCTGGAACGTACAACATCGGCAACTCGGCGGTGATCCCCGACGTGGATCAGACGGAGCGCAACCGGCAGACCAACAGTCTTTACGGCCAGGCGCAGTTCTCCTACGACAACTATCTCTTCGTCGATGTGACGGGCCGCAACGACTGGTCTTCGACGCTGCCGGCGGAGAACAATTCGTACTTCTATCCTTCGGTCTCGGGCAGCCTTGTCTTCACGGATGCCTTCCCGTCGTTCAACCTCGGCGGCCTCCTGACATACGGGAAGCTGCGCGGCGGCTGGACTCAGGTGGGTAACGACGCCGATCCGTACCAGCTCGCGATCACCTATTCTCCCACGACGCCGTTCGGGAGCATCCCGCGCTTCGCTGTGCCGAATCAGGTGCCCAATCCCGATCTCCAGCCCGAGAAGACGCGCTCGTGGGAGACGGGCCTCGAGCTCCGTTTCCTGCACGACAGGGTGTCGCTCGACGCTACGTACTACGACAAGCTCACGAGCAACCAGATCATTCCGGCACAGGTATCCGGCGCGAGCGGCTATACGAGCGCGGTGCTCAACGCCGGTTCGGTGAGGAACAAGGGCGTGGAACTGCAGCTCGGTGCGACGCCGGTGCGCACGGCCGGTGGCTTCACCTGGGACGTCAACGTCAACTTCGCCAAGAACAACAGCGAGGTAGAGAGCCTGTATCCCGGTCTCGAGACCGTGGTTCTGGCCACGTACTGGAGTCTCACGGTCGAGGCGCGTGAGGGGGAGCCATACGGCGCGCTTTACGGAACTCCGTTCCTCAGGGATGACCAGGGTCGGCTGATCACGGTCGACGGCTTCCCGCAGCCGGATCCGCAGAAGCGCGTGCTGGGACACTACACGCCGAACTGGACCGGCGGCATCCAGAATCGCCTCGGCTACAAGAGCTTCGATTTCAGCTTCCTGTTCGACACCAAGCAGGGTGGACAGATTTTCAGCGCCTCGAACATGTTCGGTGACATGTCGGGGGTACTCGCTTCCTCCCTTCTTGGCCGAGAGAAGGCTCAGGCGATCGAGGACGGCGGCGGGATGATCGTTCCCGGAGTGAACAAGGATGGCACTCCGAATACGACCATCGTCACGTCCCAGGCGTACTTCAATGGCTTGTTCCAGCTCCACGAGCCCTTCGTGTACGATGCCAGCTTCGTGAAGCTTCGCGAGGTGAAGCTCGGCTATGCCGTGCCGTCGTCGTTCAGCGGGAAGCTCGGTATCTCGTCGGCCTACGTCGCCGTGGTGGGACGCAATCTCTGGCTGCACACGAGCGTCCCGAACATCGATCCCGAGACCGCCTTCTCGTCCAGCAACGCCCAGGGAATCGAGAACGCGCAGTTCCCATCGGCACGGAGCTTCGGCTTCATGATCAACGTCACGCCATGAGCATACAGCACACTTCACATACGGGACCAGGCATGAGACACTTCACGATCGCCGGGATCGTTCCTCTACTCGCGCTCGCGCTCGTGGCGACGTCCTGCGACAGCGGGTTGACCGGGGTGAACGACAACCCGAATGCACCGGGCAGCGTCACGCCGCAATACCTCTTCCCCAACGGCGTAACCAGTGCCGTGGGCCGGATTCGTGGCGGCGGCTTCGACCTCACTTTCACTTCGCTCTGGGCGCAGCACATAGCGATGGACCGCTTCACGGATGAAGATCGCTATTCCATCCGCCCGGCGACCATCGACGGCAACTGGTCGAACTTCTATTCCGGTGAGCTGGAGGACTTCCAGACCATCCTCGACCAGACCGATCCGAACGAATCGCCCGCTCTCGTGGGGCCGACGCTGGTAATGAAGTCGTGGACCTTCGGAGTCATGACCGACATCTGGGGCGACATTCCCTACTCCGAGGCGAATCAGGGAACCGTGAACTTCACGCCGAAGTACGACAGCCAGAAGAGTGTCTACGACGGCATTCTCTCGGACCTGACGTCGGCGAACGACCTCATGGCCTCCGCCGGCGCGGGCTACGGCAGCGCCGACCCGATCTATCAGGGTGACGCAGGCAAGTGGCAGCGCTTCGCGAACTCGCTCCGGCTGCGCTTCGCGCTCCGTCTGGTCAAGGTCGACCCTGACAGGGCGAAGAGCGAGGCTACCGCCGCAATCGCCGCGGGCGTCTTCAATTCCAATGATGACAACGCGCTGCTGCAGTGGCCGGGCGATGGTACGAACGACAATCCGTTCTTCAACACGTTCCGTACGCGCGACGATCAGCATGTCAGCCAGACCCTGGTCGACACGCTCAAGGCGCTCTACGTCTCGATCGCCGGCAATGACACGACTTTCGATCCGAGACTCGCCGTCTACGCCGATCCGATCGCGTCCGCGCTTCCGAACATCGTCTACGTCGGCGCGCCGAACGGGTTGCAGGACGACGATGCCATTGCCATAGGAATCTCCAACACGTCGCGCGTAGGAGCAGCCTATCGCCAGCGCGCCACGCCTTCGATCCTGATGCTGTACGCCGAAGTGCTCTTCGGCGAAGCGGAAGCCGCTGCCCGCGGCTGGACAGCAGGCGACGCTGCGGCGCTCTACGCCGATGGCATCCGCGCTTCGATGGAATACAACGGGATCTCGGGCAGCGTGATCGACGCGTACATCGCGTCGCCGCGTGTCGCTTACGTACCGGCGAACGGCCTCACGCAGATCGCGCTCCAGAAGTGGATCGCGCTCTACGCCCAGGGCGCTGATGCGTACGCGGAGTTCCGCCGTACGGGCGTGCCGGCGCTGCAGCCAGGCCCCGCGGTGATCACCGATCCGAAGATCGTTGCTCGCCGGCTGACGTATCCTCTCGCGGAGCAGTCGTTCAACAACGATAACCTCCAGTCCGCCATCGCCGCGCAGGGTGGCGCGTCGCTGAACGACAGGGTCTGGTGGGACGTCCCCTGATGCACCGCTGAGTCGGACGAACCCGACGCGCGGCGGCTGATTCGCCACGCAGTCGGGCTCCGTCCTCGAACCAGGAGCCGCACTCTCGATGCCCTCACCGATCCGTCGGGCGGGCTTCCGGGGGTGCGGCTTCGCTTATCTTCCTGCATGCCTCCGGAGCCCCATTCCCCGGGCGATGAGCCCGACGCGGAACGTCCGCCAGTCGAGATCGGCATCTATTCCTTCGCCGAGCGAACGGCGGACCCGCACACGGGGCGGTCGCCGAGCGCGGAAGATCGGCTGAGCGATCTGATCGAGGAGATCGTGCTCGCCGACGAGGTCGGGCTGGATGTCTTCGGCATCGGCGAGCATCACCGGGCCGACTACACGGTGTCATCGCCCGCCGTCGTCCTGGCCGCCGCCGCGACTCGCACGAAGCGAATCCGGCTCACGAGCGCGGTCTCCGTGCTCAGCTCGGATGACCCGGTGCGCGTCTTCCAGGACTTCGCCACGCTCGACCTGTTGTCGCATGGGCGTGCGGAGATCATGGCCGGAAGGGGATCGTTCATCGAGAGCTTCCCCCTCTTCGGCTACGACCTCGACGACTACGACACGCTGTTCTCCGAAAAGCTCGAGCTACTCCTCGCACTGCGCGAGCACGAGCGCGTCTCGTGGAAGGGCACGCACCGGGCGCCGCTGAGCGGGCAGGGCGTGTACCCGCGGCCGTTGCAGGATCCTCTTCCGGTGTGGATCGCGGTGGGCGGCACTCCGCAATCGGTGGTGCGCGCCGGTTCGCTCGGGTTGCCGCTGGCGCTCGGCATCATCGGCGGCGCTCCGTCGCGCTTCGTTCCGTTCGCGGATCTGTACAGAGACAGCGCGCGGAGGGCAGGGCACGACCCCGCCAGGCTGCGACTCAGCATCAACTCGCACGGATTCGTCGCCGATACTTCGGAGGCGGCCGTCGAAGCTGCGCTTCCTCCGTACATGGACGTGATGGGCCGACTGGGGCGCGAGCGTGGCTGGCCGCCTCCCACCAGGCAGCGCTTCGACACCGAGCGCTCTCTGCACGGCGCGATGCTCGTGGGCAGCCCGCAGGAGGTCATCGACAAGATGCTCTACGAACACGAGCTCTTCGACTACGATCGATTCCTCATGCAGATGACTGTAGGCACGATGCCGCATGCGAGCGTCATGCGCTCGATCGAGTTGTACGGCACGGTAGTCGCACCGGCGGTGCGGAAGGCGCTCGGTGCGTCCGAAGCGACGAAGTTCTCCACGGCTGGTGGAGAACGCAGCGACCCCTGATCCCCGGCCGGAACCGGGAGGAGTGTTACATGGCGAGCAACTGCACGCACCTCGATCAGGTCCGCGACGTGGCGCCGCGGACTCCGGAAGGCTGCGAGGAGTGCCTGAAGATGGGGTCGCGGTGGGTGCACCTGCGCCTCTGCCTGGAGTGCGGCCACGTGGGTTGCTGCGACAGCTCACCGAATCGGCATGCCACGAAGCACTTCCACGCGACTCGCCATCCGGTGATCCGGAGCTTCGAGCCGGGAGAGGACTGGGGCTGGTGCTACGTGGACGAAGTCGTCATCGAGCCGGCGCCGACACCACTCGCGACTGGCGGGTGACTCCGCGCGCACCGCTGGCCGGGGCGCCGACGCTCCGTCAGCGCCTGTCCACCAGCGCAACCACGATACGATTCGTCACGCCGCGCACTCCCGGCGTGTAGCGCACGACGCACTCGGCCGCCGACCGATCCACGGAGTGCGCGGCCGCTCCGGTCAGCGTGAGCCAACCGTGGTCCACGGCGAGCTCGACGTGCAATACCTCGAGGAGATTCTCGCGCTCCAGCGCGCCGAGCGCGCGTGCGGCGATCGACTCGTCGCTCTGAGCGGCGCTCCTGTACTTCGCAGACGTCATGGCTGCGCGCGCCGACTCGGCGGCGCTCTCTCTCATCGACATATGGACCTCCTCATCACGCGCGAGGGCCGGCGGGGCGATCGCTTCGCTGGCGTCCGCGCCCATCTGCATATGTAATGCAGCGGCGCCAGGTTCCCAATCGGGGAATGGCTGATACGCCGTAGGGGATTGTCGCTCAGTCGCGATGGGCCGCGTGCGGTACGTTGGCTGCAGCGGTGTACGTACCCGGCGGCGCGTTTGCGCGGTCGGCGAACCACGGACCGGAGGCGGCAATGGACAGGATGAAGGGGAAAGCGGCGCTGGTCACGGGCGCGGCGAAGGGGCTCGGCGAAGCGACGGCCGCGATGCTCGCGCGCGAGGGGGCGCGCGTGATGCTGACGGATGTCGACGAGAGCGGTGTGAAGGCGGCGGCGGAGAGAATCGTCAAGAGTGGCGGCGACGCCTCCTTCCTCGCGCACGACGTCTCGAGCGAGGATGACTGGCGGCGCGTGATGGCCGAGACGATGCGTCGGTTCGGACAGCTCGACGCTCTCGTCAACAACGCCGGTGTAGCGCTCGGGGAGAGCGTGGAGCGGACGACGCTCGAGCAGTGGCGGTGGCTGCTCAGCATCAACCTCGACGGCGTATTCCTCGGCACCCGCTTCGCCATCGAAGCCATGAAGCCGGCGCGGCGCGGCTCGATCATCAACCTGTCGTCCATCGAGGGTTTGGTCGGCGATCCGAACCTGGCGGCGTACAACGCCAGCAAGGGAGGTGTGCGCCTCTTCACGAAGTCCGCGGCGCTCCACTGCGCGCGGTCGGGCTACAACATCCGCGTGAACTCGGTGCATCCGGGCTACATCCTCACGCCGATGGTGGAGGGCTACGCCGAAGCGAGCGGCGATGCGTCGGCGGCGAAGAGCGCGCTCGCGGCGCTGCACCCGCTCGGCCACATCGGTGAGCCGAACGACATCGCGTACGGCATTCTCTACCTCGCGTCCGACGAGTCGAAGTTCGTGACGGGTGCGGAGCTGGTGATAGACGGAGGCTACACGGCGCAATAGTCGCGAACGGCGTGAAGGGCAATGCAGCCAAAGACACTGATAATGTACATTGGCAGACTGGTCTTAACTTCTATCGTGTTAATGTCTTAGTGATTTTCAATCATCCTGCATCCCGCCAGGTGATTTGCCGCCCCTTGACTCTCTACCATGGTGTAATCCTTACCTTGTACTTGAATCCATGATCGAGGGATCTGGCAATGGCAATCGAGCTGGAAGAGGCACGGACGCTCACCATCGGTGAGCTCGCTGGTACCGTGGGAGTGAACGTGCAGACCGTCCGCTACTACGAACGGCGCGGACTCCTGCCCAAGCCGAAGCGTCGCGCATCGGGCTATCGTGAATACGTCGCCGGCGACGTGGCACGGCTGGAATTCATCCGGCGGGCACAGGCGCTCGGCTTCACGCTCTCGGAGATCGAGCAACTGCTGGCGCTGCGTGTAGATCCTCGTACCACGCCCGAGGATGTGCACCGCGCGGTGGAGGAAAAGATCGATGCGGTCGAGGCGAAGATCGAGGACCTCACCCGCATCAGCGGAGCACTGCGCGAGATGGCGGCCGCATGTCACGCGCACGGTCCGCTCGGCGACTGCCCATTTCTCGAAGCACTGGAGACGCAGGACGCGAACGTGCTCGGACGCGGCAAGGGACGCAACGGGGCCCACCACGCCTAGACCGTCCGTGAGCGGGCTCGGAGTTTGCCGTCGTATACGACTCGACGCATGACGCCGGTGTCGCATCATACCGGCTATGCCGGCCATCAACGGAGACGGTGCATCACATGAGTGCTTCACAGGATCGACTGCGGCCGCCGCCAGCGGAGCGATTCGCTGGCCCCGAGCACACGCTCGACTTCGCCGCGGCACGGGAGAAACTGCGAGCGGAGCCGCGCCTTCTGAAGAACGGACGAAACGAGGTGACGCTGTTCCACAGCGACACTCTTCGCCTGGTGTTCTTCACCTTCGAGCCGGGCGGCAGCCTCCCGCGGCACCAGGCGCCCGGGGTCGTGATGATCCAGCCTTTGCGCGGTGCCGTGCGCGTTACGACTCCCTCGGCGGAGCACTCGCTCAGCGCGGGTGAGGCGCTGGTTCTCCAGCCGGAAATCCCGCACGACGTCGAGTCGGAACAGGGCGCGGACATGCTGCTGAGCGTTGCCATGGCCGGACGACGTCCCGGCGCTGCGGAGCCCAATTACGAAGAATGACCGTCAAAGCCCGGCGGCGCTCGACGCGTCCGCCGGGACTGGGGGGGGAGGATCGTCCATGGTGGTAAGCAAGCGTGTGTACGAACCGTACGAAGAAGCCGATGGCTACCGGGTGCTCATCGACCGGCTCTGGCCGCGTGGCGTGTCCAAGGCGAACGCGCACGTGGATGCGTGGCCGAAGGAGATCTCGCCTTCTACGGAGCTGCGAAGCTGGTACGGCCACGATCCGGATAAGTGGTCCGAATTCCAGAAGCGTTTCCGAGAGGAACTGAAGGCACCCGAGGCGAAGGCGGTGCTGGATGATCTGGTGAAGCGAGGGAAGCGCGGGCGGGTGACGCTCCTCTTCTCGTCGCACGCAGCCGATATCAGTAATGCCGCGGTTCTCGAGCCGCTGCTGAATCGGAGGATCCGGGCTGCGAAGGCGTGATCGCTCCGCCGAGCGCCGAGAGGATGCGGTCGGCGATGACGCCGTACTTCCCGCCGAAGTGGTGCCCATCCGGCATGGCCACGACAGTGGCCACGCTGTCGGGAAGTGACCTGCACGCCGCGTCCTTCTCCTTCTCGCCATAGAAACAGAGCGTGTGCGGCTCGTGCATCTCCATCAGCTCGGGGAGGGTGGGGAGATCGTCGTCTCTGTGGTGGTTGCTCACCAGATCGATCAGGTGAAACTTGAAGTTCGCGTTCGGCGCGATCCCCAGGAGTGCGATGAGCCGCACCTTCCCGCGAAGCTCGCTCGGGAGTCGATTCACGACGAATGGCAGCATGTCCGCGCCGCGCGAGTAGCCGATCAATACCACCTCGCGTCTCGCAAAGGTGCGGGCGTAGTAGCGCATCATCCGCGCGACATCGTCGGTAACCTCCTCCGGCGAGCGCTTCGTGTGCAGGTACGCGCGCGAGTCCAGGCCGACGACGGGAATTCCGTGTTTGGCAAGCGAGTCGGCGATCTCCTTGTCGATCGACGCCCAGCCACCGTCTCCCGTGAGGATGATGGCGAACTGTGCTGCTCTGGCCGCTGTCGCCGCCTGCACCACAGTGAGTGGCAGTCGCGAGATGGAATCGACGGCCACCGACGCTCCTTCGGTGGCCACGTCCGGTGCGTGATCGGAGCGCGCCGCGCACGCGGCGGCGGCGAGCGCTGCTCCCATTGCGGCGATGCGCACTGCCACGGCCGCCCGCCGCGCCAGCTCCGACCGCCTCTCCACTCCCGTCGACTCGAGCACCCAGTCCGTCGCCTCCTCGACCACCGTCGCCGCGCCACGCTTCCGAGCTACGCTCCCGCGCTTCCGCTTGGCATTAGCCGTGCCGGGGCGCGGCGCCATCTCCGCTCCCGAGGCACCGTGGGTGGATGCGGCCGTCCACCTAGAAGTCTGAGGCCGTTGAGGACCACGACCAGCGTGCTCCCCTCGTGGGCGACCACCGCCAGGGTGAGCGGAATGCCCACTCCCAGAGCGACCGCCACGAGGAGAAGCATCCAGCCCACACTGAAGAAGACGTTCTGCCGCACCACCCGTCTCGCCCGCTTGCCGAGGTGGATGACGTAGTCGATCTTCTCGACGTCGTCGCTCATGAGTACCACGTCGGCAGTCTCGATGGCGACGTCGGTTCCCGCCGCTCCCATGGCCACACCAAGGGTAGCAGCCGCCATCGCCGGTGCGTCGTTCACGCCGTCGCCCACCATCGCTACGCCGCGCGACCGGCTGGCGAGTGCACGCACCGCATCGACCTTCTCGTGCGGCAGCAGGCCGGCGCGCACTTCGTCCGCGCCGAGCTCCGACGCTATCGCTCGCACGGCGAGTGGATGATCACCCGAGAGTATCGTGATCCAGCGAATCCCCTCGTACTTCAGGTGGCGTATGGTCGCCGCGGCGTTCGGCTTGAGCATGTCGCCGAAAGACATCGCGCCGAGTACGCGCTCCCCGTCGCCCACGTACACCACCGATCGGGCGCGGCCGAGCTGCTCCGCACTCCAGCCCACGAGGGCGGGGGAGACCTGCGCTCCCATCCGGGCGGCGAGCTTCTCGTTCCCCACCCACACGCGCCTTCCTTCGACTGTCCCCGCGACTCCCTCGCCAACCGTAGCAGCGAAGTCGTCGGCCCGCGGGATTTCCGCCTGCCTCGCCCGCGCTGCCTCCACTATCGCGCGTGCGGTGTGATGCTCGGCGCTCGCTTCCACCGCGGCGGCAAGCCGCAGTACATGGAGCTCGCGATCGGCGCGTGATACATCGCGCGACTCGTATGGCGCCGACATCTCTGCGTGCAGATCGACGCCGCTCTCCTCCGGAGCGATCGCCACCAGGCGCGGCCGACCGACGGTCAACGTACCGGTCTTGTCGAAGGCCACGGTGTCGATCGAGCCCGCGAGGTCGAGGTACGCGCCGCCCTTGAAGAGGATGCCGTGTCGAGCACCGTTGGCGATCGCCGAGAGGATGGCTGAGGGCGTCGAAATGACGAGTGCACACGGACTCGCCACCACCAGAAGCGTCATCGCGCGGTAGAACGCGTCGCTCCACGCAGCGCCGAAGAGCCACGGCGGGATCACTGCGGCAACCAGCGTGGCGAGTACCACGCCTATGGTGTACGGGTGCGCGAACCGGTCTATGAAGTGCTGAGCGGGCGCGCGCTCCTCCTGAGCCTCCTCCACCAGCCGGACGATGCGCGCCAGCATGGTCTCGTCAGCGCGCCGCGTCACGTCCACGACCAGCGAGCCGCCCTGCGCGATGGTGCCGGCGAACACTTCGTCACCTACCGATTTCGTGACGGGCGCAGACTCCCCGGTGATCGCCGCCTGATCGACGTCGCTTCGCCCCGAACGCACCACTCCATCGGCGGCGATCCGTTCGCCTGGGCGAACGAGCACCGATTGGCCGGGCTCCAGATCATCGACGGGAACGTGTCCGATCTCGCGATCATCCGCGTCTACGAGAGTGGCCTCGCGCGGGCGCAGGTCCATGAGCATCGCGATGGCCCTGCGCGTCCGTCCCATCGCGTAGTGCTCGAGCGTGTTCGAAAGACTGAAGAGGAAGATGAGGACGGTACCCTCGAAGGGACTCCCTACCACGGCGGCGCCGATCGCGGCCGCACCCATGAGGAAGTCGATCGAGAGGCCATGTTCGTCGCGCAACTGCCGCCAACTGTCGAGCGCGATGCGCCACCCGCCGGTCAGGTAGGCGATGCCGAGCGGGAGCCAGCGCCACGGAGAGGGTTCCGGGGTGGCCCATTGCAGAATGGCGCCTCCCGCCATTCCGAACGCTACAACCAGAGTGACGCGAAGGTAGTAGCGCGCATCGTCGCCAGCGTCTCGTGCGCTCAAGATGCCTCGATTGCCGCGGTCATGGCCGTGGCCAGTTCTGGCCCGGCAATCACGTCCCTTCCAGCCTCGCTCTTCCGGCGAACGGCTCGCCAACGCTCGAGCGCAAGGTACATCGACGGAAGCACGAAGAGCGTGAGGAAGGTGCTCGTCACCAGACCTCCGATTACCACGCTCGCGAGGGGGCGCTGAACCTCCGAGCCGGGGCTCGTGGAGAGCGCCATCGGCACGAAGCCGAGGCTCGCCACGAGCGCCGTCATCAGCACGGGGCGCAGGCGGTCGGCGGCGCCGGCGATCACCGCGTCTCGGAGATCACCAATGCCCGTACGCAACTCGTTCAGGTGCGTGACCAGAACCAGTCCGTTCAACACGGCGACACCGAAGAGAGCGATGAACCCGATGCTCGCCGAGAGACTGAGATGGAGCCCGCGAAGCCAGAGCATGGCCACTCCTCCCACGAGGGCGAATGGAACGTTCGCGAGCACCAGCAGCGACAGCGGCACTGAGCGGAACGACGCGAAGAGCAGCAGGTAGATCAGCACGAGCGCGAGCGGCACGACTACCATCAGCCGTTGCATGGCGCGCTGCTGGTTTTCATACTGCCCGCCCCACTCGAGGAACATCCCCGCAGGAAGAGTAACCTGCTCGGCCACGCGCCGGCGAACGTCGTTCACGAAGCCGCCCAGATCGCGCCCGCGCACATTGCTGAATACCAGCGCGCGGCGCTGCGCATCCTCGTGGCCTACGAGGGCCGGCCCGGTTCCGGACACGAAATCCACCACGGCGCCGAGCGGCACCAGCTCGCCTCCACTGGAGCGCACCGTGAGTCGCTCGAGGAGTGCCGGGTCATTTCGAATGCTCTCGGGTAGGCGCACTACCACGTCCATGCGGCGCGGACCGTCCACCATCTCGGTCGCAACGCGCGCTCCTGCAGAGAGTTCGATTGCGCTTCGGACTTCATCGACGGAGAGGCCGTAGCGCGCGAGTTCGTCGCGCTTCACCTCCATCCTGATCTGTCCCGTCCCTTCGCCCACCTCCATTCCCACGTCGGCGGCTCCGGGCGTGGCCGCCACCACGCGACGTATCTTCTCGGCATGGAGCTGGTTCTGATCGATGTCGGGGCCAACGACCTTGATGCCCAGGTCGGTCTTGATGCCGCTTTCCGCTTCGTCCAGTCGCATCGCGAGCGGCTGCGTGAACGAAACGCGGAGCCCTGGAACCACGGCGAGCGCCGAGTCGAATGCCGATACGAGCCCATCATGCGTGCGCGCCGTGGTCCACTCGCTTCGCGGGCGGAGGATGACGTACATGTCGCCCTCGTACAATCCCATCGCCTCGGTGGCGAGATCCGGACGTCCCTCCTTGGTCACCACCGTCGTCACCTCGGGGAAGCCCCGCACGATTCGCTCCGCCTCGCTCGAGAGATGCGTGGCTTCTGCCAGCGAGATGCTCGGCGATCGGAGCGTGTTGATCAGAATGGATCCCTCATCGAGTCGTGGCATGAACTCGGTGCCGATGCGTGTGAGCCCGAACAGCGCGATGCCGAGCGCCAGCGCGGCGGCGCTCACCACGAGCGCGGTGCGCTCCAGCGTCCAGCCGAGCGCGCGCGAGTAGCGTATGCGCAGAGCTTCCATCCATCGACCCGGCTGCTCGTGCGTATGCCGCAGGAGTAGCGACGAGATGGACGGTACGTACGTGAGTGCCAGGAGCAGCGATCCGAGTACCGCCACCACGACCGTGAAGGCCATCGGGATGAACATCCGACCCTCCATCCCATCCAGCGTGAAGATCGGGATGTAGACCGCCATGATGATCGCTATCCCGAAGAGGATGGGCCGCGCCACTTCCAATGCCGCGCGGTGAAACGCTCCTGTGCCGCTGGCCGCCGGGTTGTCCTCCAGCTTGCGAATGAAGTTTTCGACCAGTACCACCGAGGCGTCTACGATCAGCCCGAAGTCGAGCGCACCGAGGCTCATGAGATTCGCGGAATAGCCGAAGATGTACATGCCGGTGAACGCGAAGAGCATGGATAGCGGAATCACCGAAGCCACGATCAACGATGCACGCAGGTTGCGCAGGAAGAGGAAGAGCACCGCGATCACCAGTAGCCCGCCCTCCACGAGGTTCTTCACGATCGTGTGCGTGGTGCGGCTGACCAATTCCGTCTGGTCGTAGAATGGGGTGATGCGCACGCTGGTCGGAAGCGAGCTCTCGATCTCCGCCATGCGTGTCTTTACGCGCTCGATCACGCGGCGGCTGTCCGCGCCCTTGAGCTTCAGCACCATTCCGCTCACGACCTCGCCATGCCCGTCCTGTGTCACTGCTCCCTCGCGCGGGAGAGCACCGAGACGAACCGTGCCCACGTCGCCGATTCGTACGGGCGTGCCGTTGGCAGCCGTGATCGCCACACGCGCGACCTCTTCGGCGGAGGCGACGCGTCCCAGTCCTCGCAGCGTGTAGCGCTCGCCGGCGCGCTCGATGTAGCTGCCGCCGAAGCTGGTGTTGTTGCGCTGCAACGCGGCGTGCACGTCATCGAGGGTCAGGCCGTACGACGCAAGCCGCACCGGATCGGCTTCCACCTGAAGCTGGTTTATGTAGCCGCCCCACGAATTCACCTCCGAGACGCCCGGAACCGTGCGAAGACGCGGGCGGATGGTGTAGTCGTGCAGTGTCTTCAGCTCGTACAGCGAGAGTGAATCGCTGGTGACCGTGTACTGATACAGCTCGCCCATCGGGGTGGAGACTGGCCCCATGACGGGCTCGATCCCGGAAGGGAGCGTCCGGGTGACTTCTGCGAGACGCTGCTGTACCAGCGTGCGCGCGAAGTAGATATCCATCTTGTCGGCGAAGGGCACCGTGATCATCGAGAGCCCGTACTTCGAGATGGAGCGCACGCGTCCCGCGTCCTGTAGCCCCATGAGCGACCACTCCACCGGGTAGGTAACGAGCCGTTCCACCTCATCCGGTGCAAGTCCAGGCGCCTCGGTTATGACCTCCACTGTCGTGCCAGTGAGGTCGGGATATGCGTCGAACGGCAGGCGATTCATGGCCAGCACGCCGACGATAACGAGCGTGAGCACTCCACCGAGCACGAACACACGCTGCCGGAGTGCGAACGAGATCAACTTGTTCGACATCTACTGATCCTCCGCTCTCGAGACGCGGAGGATTTCGGCTCGCGCTATGGACGCACCGGTCGTTACGACCAGCATTCCCTCGCTCACTCCTTCGAGCACTTCCGCCAGCACCGCTGTGCGTCGACCGATGCGGACCGGCAGTGCCTCGATGTGCAGTCCCGACCCGCGCCGTGAAGCGGCGATCACGACCGTGTCTCCCTCGAGCGCCTGAACCGCGCTGGCGGGAATCGTGAGGACCTCTTCGGCTGCCTCACCCGCCAGCACCACGGTCGCGAACATTTCGGGGCGCAGCTCTGCCGATGGGTTGGCTACCGTTGCCACGATCTCCAGAGTGCGGGTGCGCGGATCGAGTGCGGGCGCTACGCGAGTCACGCGCCCCTCGAAGTCGCGCCCCGGATGTGCGCGAACGCTGAAGTGGAGCGGTACGCCCGGCATGACGCTCGCCACTGCCTCCTCCGGCGCCTGGATGACGAGGACCAGAGAGTTCGTTTTGCTGACCGTTACGAGCGGCGTGCCAGCGCTCACTACCTGTCCCGGTTCTACGGCACGCGTGACCACGACTCCATTCATGGGTGAGCGGATCGATGATTCCTGGGAGAGCGCGCCGTCTGATGAGCCCCCCATTTGCGCATACGCTGCGCGCGCGCGCTGAAGCTCGGCAGCGAGTCGTGTATGCGAAGCTTCGGCGACCGTCCTGGCGGCACGCTCGCGCTCGAGGTCCGCGAGGGAGGCCGCCTTCGCGGCATAGAGCCGTTCGGTGCGCGCCGCACTCGAAGTCGCGACGCGGAGGCCGCTCTCCCCGATAATCAGCGATGCTTCGGCATCCACCAGTGCCTGCCGTGCATCGAGTAGTTGCGGCGAGTTGATCGCCACCAGAAGTTGACCCGCGCGCACCGGCTCGCCGGGTTGGACGAGCACGCGGCTCACGCGCCCCTCCACCAGAGAACCGATGGCCTGCGTCCCCTGCGGATCGAAAGCGAGACGAGCTGGCACCGTCCACTCATCGCGCCACGCGGAACGCGTAACGCGAACGGTGTCTATTCTGGCAACGGCGGCTGCTTGCGCGCCGAGGAGCGCGGTGTCGGGCGCTGGTGCGGCCACCATACCGGCGCTCACCATTTCCACCACCTGCTCATTCTTCGCGCCTGCACAGGCGAGTGCGCCGAGCAGGATCGCGCTGGCATTCGCGGCCAGCGCAACGTGCCTTCTCATAACCCCTCCTCGATCGGCGCGCCAAGCGCGCGGTTCACTTCCATTCGTGCGAGTGCGACGTCCGCCGACCATCGTGCGAGCGCTGCGCGGAAGTCAGCGTGAGCGCGCTCGGCATCCAGCAGTTCCATGAGGGGGATCGCTCCCTCGCGATACGACGCTTCGGCAATCCGTGCTACCTCGGCACCGCCACCCGCGAGCGCCGCAGTACCCGCCGGCCTCGCGGCGTAGAGCTCGCGGTAGGCGAGCAGGCTGCCGGCCACGTCGCTGCTCAGGCGATCTCGCTCGGTGCGCAGCTCGGCTTCCGCAACCTGCAGTTCGCCGCGCGCACGCTGTCGCGCGCCGCTCGCTCGGTCGAAGATCGGGAGCCCGATCGAAATCGCCGCTACTCCCGTGTCGTAGCCGCCAGTGCGCTTGGCGCCGAGTTGCACGCCTGCATCGGGGAGCGTCGCGCGCCACTCCGCGCTCACCATGCTCCGCGCGGCGGCGACTCGCCTCTCGGCTGCGGCGATTTCGGGTCGGTGGCGCATCGCCAGATCCACCGCCTCCTCCACCGTGAGGAGCCGCTCGATGGGAGTCGGCCCGGCGGAAAGCGCCGCCGCGCCCACGGCGTCCGGCGCCGCGCCCATCGCAAATGCGAGCGCTGCTCGCGATCTCTCGACATCCGCTAGAGCGCTCGCCAGCTCGAGCTGCGCACGATCGGACTCGAGTCGAGTGCGGACCGCCACGCCCTCGGCGACGGCACCTTCCCTGAAGCGCCTTGCCTCGAATTCCGACATCCCCCGCAGCGCTCGGGCACGGTCTGCAGCGATTGACGCGAGCTCGTTGGCGAGCGCGGACTGCAGGTAGGCAATGGTGACCGTCACATCGAGCCTGCGAGCCGCGACCGCGGAATCGGCTACTGCCGCCGCAACCGCGTCGCGGCCCGCCGAGCGGAGAGCATTGCGCCGCATCATCAGGTCCAGCGGGATCGTCACGGTCGCGTAGTCATCATTCGCGATGGGGCTGTTCCAGTGCTCGCGACGGAGCTCCACAACGGGATTCGGGAACGCGGAGAGCTGTCGTGCGGAACCGGTAGCGGTCTTGACGCGTCCCGACGCCGCCGGGAGCGCGGGGGAGTGCACCCTCGCCGCGGCAAGTGCATCGCGCAGCGTCAGAGTCCTCGACTGCGCGCCGGCCGGCGCCGCGATCAGCAGCGCGAGCAGAACGCAAGCGTATCTCATGATGAACAATCTGAGAGCCGAAGATGAACACACTGTGAACGCGGGCTCTCGCCTGCGACAGCTCAGGGGCGTGCGTGCGCTTCCGGCGCAACTGCCGCTGGAAAAGCCACGCGGAAACAGCTCCCGGTGCCGGATGGGGCTGTGTCGATCTCGAGCCGCGCACCGTGTTCGCGCGCGATGGTCTGCGCGATGGCGAGTCCCAGGCCGCTTCCATCGGGGCGGAGCGCACGAGCGGACGCACCACGGTAGAAACGCTCGAAGATCCGGTCGCGCTCGCTCTCGGCGATTCCCACACCGCTGTCGCAGACCTCGAGAACTGCTTCGCCGTTCGGACGCCGGCTGACCAGCACGCGCACCCTTCCGCCAGCTGGCGTATAGCGGATGGCGTTGTCGACCAGTACGCCGAGAAGCCTGCTCAGGTGCTCGGCGTCGAAGCGCGCCGGTGCTTCATCGAGCACGGGAAGATCGAGATGTACACCACCGCGAGCGGCCATGGCGAACCACGGTCTGATCGCCTCGGAGATGGCGTCGTCCAGGTAGCCGATGGCAAGCGGCGGCGTGGGTTCCCCAGCGTCTGCGCGCGCGAGATGGAGAAGCTCACTCACCAGATCTCCCGTACGGCGCAGGTCATCCTTCAGGAGCAGGAGAGTATCGCGGGGCGGCGGTACGCAAAGGTCGCCGGCGGCCAATGCGACACGATCGGCTGAGAGGAGCTCTTCCACCTCGGCGAGCATCCTTGCCACGGGAGTGCGCAGCTCGTGCGCGGCAGCGGCCAGGAATGCGCGCTGCTGTGAAAGTGCGTCCTCGAGGTTGTCTACTAGAGCGTTGAACCGTGTAGCGAGGCGGCCCAGCTCATCGCGCGGGTTGGCGACCGGGATGCGCACACCGCCTGCGCCCGCGCTCGACGCTTCGGCGGCCGCGGCCATCGCACCCACGGGTCGCAGCGTTCGTCCTGTGAGCCACCATCCGGCGAGCGCGGCGAGAACGACAGATAGAGGGATCACGAGCATGAGCGACTGGTCGATTCGGGAGAGTGATGCGTCGAGCCGCGCTCTGCTCGCTCTCGCTCGAAGCCGCCATCCCGGAGCCAGCTCCGGATCGAGGAGTCGGATGGATGTCACGATAGGGCCGTTCAGCCGTTCTTCACTCGTGGCGACCGACGCCGTGGGCGACGTGATGTACACCGCTCCGTCGGGCCGGATGAAGTCGAGTGCCATATCGGGAGTGATGATCTCCGAAGCAATGTGCGCCACGGTGCCCTCGATGGTCACGTACTCCGCGACCTCGGTCCGAAAGAAGCCATGCACAAGATCGGTGGAACGCGCCACGCTCCGCTCGAAGTCCTGCTCGATCGCGGCGCGCAGGGCCGCGCGAAGGAGGAGGCCCGTGACCAGGAAGAGCGTGAGCACACTCGCCGCGTACCAGATCGTGAGTCGAAGCCGGATGGTCATCGCACCAGTGGCTTGCGCGGTTCCGAGAGTCTGTAGCCCGCTCCGCGCACGGTCTCGATGAGTGCCGCTCTTCCCGGAGCATCCACCTTCCGTCGCAGCCGGGCCACGTAGACATCTATGACGTTGCTGAAGGGGTCGTAGTTCGCGTCCCAGGCGTGCTCACTTATCTGCTCGCGCGTGAGCACGCGCCCCGCGTTGCGCATCATGTACTCCAGGACCATGAATTCCTTGGTGGTGAGAGCGATGCCGCGTTCACCACGGCGCGCGATCCGCGTCGTCGTATCCAGCTCGAGGTCGGCAACTCGGTGGACAGTGGCGAGCGATGTATCCGGACGGCGGAGTAGCGCCCTGAGCCTCGCGATCAACTCCTGTACCGAGTACGGTTTGACGACGTAGTCATCCGCTCCCATATCCAGGCCGGCTATTCGGTCGGCGACTCCGTCGCGCGCCGTGGCCATGATGATCCTTGCCGGCGTGCGGCGCTCCCGGATCTGGCGACAGAGCTCCACCCCATCGATGTCCGGGAGCTGCAGGTCCAGGACGATGGCGTCGTACGGCGAGATGGCGCTCTCCCGCAGCGCATCTTCACCGCGGGTTACACTGTCCACGGCGAAACCCGCCTGGCGGAGCTGGCTGGCCACGCTCGATGCCAGGCGATCATCGTCCTCCACCAGCAGAACGCGCATCTGCTCAGGGCTCGCGCGCTCTTCGCTCAGCCAGCCCGCGCTCCCCGTCATCGCTGTTGGCCGGGTCGGTACGCGCCGCACTCGCTGCCATCGGCGTGGCGCTGCCGGTGATCTCCGGGTGGCGGATCTTGCCGCCCTGATTAGCCGTGCGCGCCATTGCTCCCGCTGGCACGAGCGCGATCGCGAGAGCCAGCGTGACGAGTCTGCGCGGGAACTCGGCGGCGTGCTTACGCAAATGGAAGAGCGCACCGAGCGCGAAGATGCCGTAGATGCCGAGTATCACGGTCGCGAGTTCGGCCGCTTCCTCGTGAGCATGGATCATCTGCCGGTCGATGCCGGCGATCTTCTCCACCGCGTGTTCCGCAGGCTCTCCGGTGAAATACGCGGCCAGTCCCGCGAACGCCGCTACGACGAAGAGGCCAAGCGCAGCGCGCCCCACCTCGATGTTCCTGCGGAACAACGACCAGGCCAGCAGCAGGATCGCGAAGAGCGATCCGATCACCGGAAGATGATTGAGCAGCAGGTGCAGGTGTACGCCATTCATTTATACGCTCCGGGTCGACCGACTGCGCGGTGCGCCCGCGCCGGCGCCGGTCGCACCGCGGCCGGATTGCTGCGATTCAGATTAGCGCCCGGAGATGAATGCACCGTTAACGCGGCGGCCCCGCTGATGATTAGCGCGCAACTGGTGCTTCGGGCCGGGTTGCGCTATTCACTCCTTCACTTCCAGTTCTCCCACCATCCCCAGCAGAGCGTGTGGGTCGCACTGGAAGTAGTACTCCCCGGGAGCCAGGTTCACGACGAGGTCGTATGTCTGCCCCGGGAGCTGGAGAAAGTCGCTCATCGGTGGAAGGTTGCTCTTTCCGGGGTTCGAGTCGGGAAGGAAGTGCACGTTGTGAACGCCGCTCGTGAGCGTGAAGCGAACCAGGTCGCCCTTCCTTGCGTGTATCTCCTTCGGCTGGAAGTGACTCCCCGTCTCGTCAGTGATCATCTCCACGATGATGGTGTCGCCCGTCGGAGCTGGCGCCTCGCTCGCACTCGGCGTCGAAGCTGCTCCATTGCTGCCGGTCACCTGCTTGTTCGCATCGCCCGAGCAGGCGACCACCAGCATGGCGGCCATCGCGACTCCGACTGCACTCGATACGAATCTCATCACGCTTCTCCTGGTATGTACGCTGTGTGTCATGATGTCCCGGTGATGCGGGGCGGCCGGCGCCGTCCCGTGCTGTCCGGCACTTGGCGGCCGGAGCATCAGAAGTCCTTCCGCCGGAAGGCGCGCTGGCCGAGCGCGATTGGAGCCGCCATCCAGAGAGCAAGTGTGGCGGCCGCGAGAGCGGCGCCCGAGACGCCGCCGAAGAAGTGCTGGAACACGGCCCCCGTATAACCCATGAGCGCCGAGATGTCGAAGCGGAGGAGGAGCATCACTCTAGCCAGATCCACAGGATTGGCGAGCGTGAGAGCGAGCACCGCACGCTCGAGCGGGTAATCGCCGAACGTGGCGATGAGGAACAGAACGAGCCCGTCGTACACGAGCGACAGCACCAGCCAGAGCCCGATCGCGGCGCCCAGCCCGCGAAGGCGGTCGTCGTAGCGCAGCGCGATCAGGAAGGCGAGCGCGGTGAACACGCTCGTGAGTGCCACTCCCGCCAGCACGAGTACCGCGAGCGTGCCCGCGAGCGTCGGCTCGTCGAAGCCGTTCAGCAGGAAGGGAAGGGACACACCCGCCGCCAGCCCCAGTGAAAGCGGTACGGTCAGCCCCAGATAGAGACCCGTGTACAACTGCCAGCGCTTCACCGGCTGTGCGAGAAGGAGCTCGGTGAACTCGCGCGCGCCGTACAGGTAGACGGTGCCGTAGACGACGGTCACCAGCGGCACGAGGAAGAGCACCACGCTCATGAGGCTGAGCAGCGCCTTCGTGCCGCTTCCCGCGAAGCGAAGCAGCCCGTAGCTGGCGACGAGAAAGAAGAGCGTGTACACGACCATCCAGCGGCTGCGCAGCACGTTGCTCCCTTCGTAGCGGGCGACTTTCATGGCCGTCTTCATGCCGCCTTCTCCCAGGTCATCATCGCGGCTACCGCGCGCTCGAGATTGTTCTGGCGCGTGATCCGCTTGAGGTCGAAGAGCGTACCCGCGTATCGGATCTGGCCGTCGGCCAGGAAGGCCACGTCGTCCGCCAGCTCCTCCAGGTCGCTCATGATGTGCGAGGTGAGCACCACCGTGCGTCCTGCGCCGCGCTCGGCCAGGATCCTGTCCTTCACGACCCCGCTCGAGATGGGATCGAGTCCCACGGTGGGCTCGTCGAGGATCAGGATGTCCGGCCGGAAGAGCAGCGCCAGGATGGCGTTCACTTTCTGGCGCGTTCCGCCCGAGAGCGTGCGGATGGGTTTCCGCAGCTCGCCGCCCAGCCGCAGCCGGTCCACGAGCTCTTCATCCATCGAGCCGTCGACTCCGCGCAGATCGCGCAGGAGCGCAACGAGGTCGAGAGCCGAGAGGTTCTCCGGGAAGCGCCCGATCTGCGGCATGTAGCCGATTCGCGAGCGATACTCGTCGTCCGCATCGATCGGCTTCCCGTCGATGTAGATGCTCCCCGCATCGGCGCGGGTGAGTCCGAGTATGATCTTGATCAGCGTCGTCTTCCCCGCGCCGTTCGGCCCCACCACCGCGGTCACGCGTCCGCTGCCGATGTTCAGGTCGAGCCCGCGCAGTACCTGCAGCGCACCGAAGCGCTTCTCGAGCCGGGTGACTTCTATCATGAGATCCTGTGCATGGCTGGGCGTGGGTCGTTCACCCCGCTGGGCGTGAGCACCGGCAGCACACGTTCGGCGGCGTCGAGCAGTTCGACGAAGGCACTCCGCAGCAGAACGAGCGACGGCTCCGCGCGCGCGGCAAGAAGGGAAAAGAGGCGAACCGGCATGTGCGGCACATCTCCCACTCCGTCGCGGTCCAGGTCGTAGCCCTTGTAGCTGTCCCAGTAGTTACCGGCGAAGGTGCTGCTGATCTGACGGCTGTCGGTCACCACGTCGAAGGTGTTCCCGATGAAATCGTTGCGCGCGAAGCGGCCGTCCTGCGTGCTGGCCGCGAGCTTCACCGCCCAGCCGTTCGCGAGGAATTCGTTGTGTTCCACCTGCAGGCGGTTCGCGCCTTCCGCCAGGAGCGCGGTCGTATTCCGCTCGAAGACGTTCCCCTCGAGCCGGCTGTCCGCGATCTCCTTGAGGAGAAGTCCGTACGCGGCGCCGCCCCAGTTTCGCTCGAAGCGATTCCCCTTCATCGTGACGTTCTTCGCGTACATCACCGCCACGCCCGAACCGTTGTCGCGGAAGACGTTGTCGGTGTAGCGGCAGTCGTTGGAGTACATGAAGTGCAGGCCGTAGCGCAGATTGCCTTCGCTCACGTTTCCGCGGATGTCGCTCCCGTGCGAAAACTCGAGATAGATCCCGTCCCGGTGACCCGTGATCCGGTTGTCGGCGATCGTGGTCCCGCGCGACGACCAGAGATGGATGCCGTTGCCGGAACCGGCTTCTCCCTTCGTGATGGCACGGAGCTCGTTGCGCTCCACCACGCAGTCAGTGGCCTCGGCCAGATAGATGCCGAAGAATGTGTCGTCGAAGCGATTGTCGGAGATCGTGCAACTCTTCGCGCCGGCCACTCGGATGGCTGCGCGGTCCTCCACGTAGCTCGTTCCCACGTGCACGAAGTGCAGGCCGCGCACGATCACGTCGTCGGCCGCCACCGTCATGATCTGCCGCTTTCCCTCGCCATCCAGCACGGGGAGACCCACACCCTCGATCTCCACGCTCTTGTCCACGAGGATGGTGGGTTCGCGGTACGTACCGGGCTTCACCAGGATCCGGTCGCCCGCGGACGCACGCCGTATTCCCTCGGCGATCGTCCGCACCGGACCGTCCGGGCTCACCACCACGGTGCGCTGCGCCGCGAGCGAATTCGACAGCGCGGCCAGCGCGATCGCCACGCTCAGGGAACGGAGGACGCTCCCGCGCAGCACTTCAGTGCCCGTGCGCATCGGCCGCTCCAGCACGCACTCCGACGCTCGAAGAATCGGCACCCTGGAGCGGCTTCACTCCCGGTGCCAGACCTTCATGCGCGACCAGCTCCACCACCTGGCTCCAGTTCAGAGTTTCCCCGGCCGGGACGCCTGCACTGCCTGCTTCGCTCCCTGTTTGCAGCGCGAGGAGGCCGCGACCCATCGGGCTTCCGGGGCCGGTGTGGTGGATGTACAGCGCCTCGCTCGCTGGCAGGAACGTCCCCGGTTTCAGGTAGTCGCTCACCCAGAGCGAACGGACGCTGGCGCTGTCGTGCAGAGTCGAGTAGAAGGAAGCGAGACATTCGATCGAGTCGAACTTGTGCACCTTCCCCGTGCGCGTGATCAGCTCGGCGCCGTACCGCGGGTCGCTGATCTGCATCCTGCAGAAGTCGCAACCGTCCTGGTCGTACGCGATGGGCACCGGGCCCGCGCTGCACGCGGCCAGGACGAACGTGAAAGCGAGCGTCGCGAGAAGCCGCGGGCGTTGCCGCCGCATGCCGACACGGGGCGCGGTGCGCTCGTACATCAGTGGCCTCCGGCCGGCTGCAGTCGGGGGCTGGTCGCCTGCGAAGCGGCATCGTTCGCCGCGCTCGAGGCAGGACCCTCTTCCATACGGGCGGCGCGAGCCGCCCGCACGGAATGGAAGAGTGCGTACGCTCCGATGAGGAACGCCACTCCGAGAAGGATCGTACCGAGTGCCGGAAGCGATATCGCCGTGAAGTTGAGAAGCTGCTTCGCACCGATGAGCGGCGGCTCGTACGTCATCCCCGGCACTTTTATTATCGCGTTCTCCATGTCGAGGTTGCGTCCGTAGTCGCGCTCCCACTTCCAGAACTCCATGAGTCCGAGAGCCGCTGCGACGGCATATGCTCCTAGCCAGGCGGCGAGGAGCTTCCGCCGCCCGGCCAGCGCCACCGCCAGCGCTCCCACGATCAGCGCGCCGAGTACCCACGGCATGATGTGCAGCACCGGTATCGCTGCCGGGTCGATCGCCTTCATCCCTATGTAGTGGTTCAGGGAGTTGATGCTGGCGAGATCGTTATGACCCGCTCCTCGCACGGTGTTCACGTGGATCAGGAGTCCCAGCCCTTCCGGGTACTGCGGTGCCAGGAGGCGAATCTGCCAGAGCGGTACGGCGAACGCGCCGGCCATGATGAGCGCCGCGACTGCCGTGAGTACTCGCGCGATGCGTGTCATTTACCGTTCATCTGGGCGAGGGTCTTCTTGCTGATGTTCGCCGTGAGCGGGACGTTCGATCCCGCGGGCGACACGCGGACGTAACCCTGCATTTCCTGGTGCAGCGCCGAGCAGAAGTCGGTGCAGTAGAAGGGGTAGACGCCCGGTGCCTGCGGAATCCACTTCAGCGTCCGCGTCGCGCCCGGCGCCAGGATCAGCTCCGCGTTGTTCGCGCCGAGCACCGCGAATCCGTGCACGATGTCCCAATCCTGCTCGATGTTCGTCACGTGGAAGTAGACCGTGTCGCCCACCTGCACTCCCTCGAGATTGTCCGGCGCGAAGTGGCTGCGGATCGCCGCCATCTTCACATCCACGCGCTTGCCGGATCTCGTGATCCCGCCTTCGCTCTCGGCCTTCACGACGCCGGGGTTCCGGTTCTCGGAGAGCTGATAGTACTTGACCTGCTTGTCCTTCAGCACCTCGGCTGGCAGCGCCTGCGCATAGTGCGGCTCGCCGATGGTGGGGAAGTCGAGCAGCATCTTCATCTTGTCGCCGCTGATGTCGATCAGTTGCGCGGACTGCGCGAGCTCGGGCCCCGTGGGGAGGTAGCGATCCTTCGTGATCTTGTTGAGCGATACGAGGTACTTCCCCCAGGGCTGCTTGCTGTCGCCGCCGGGAATCATGAGGTGGCCCACCGAGTAGTAGATCGGCATCCGGTCCAGCACCTCCCACGTTCCGAGCTTCCACTTCACGATCTCGGACGAGATGAACATCGAGGTGTAGGCGTTCCCCTTGCCGTCGAACTCCGTGTGCAGCGGACCGAGCCCCGGCTTCTGCACCTCGCCGGCGATGGTCGCGGTGTACTGCAGGATGGGGATGCCATCCACGTCGCCGTCGTACGCCTTGTCCGCGATGGCCTTCTTCATCTTGCTGAAGGAGTGCACCGGGATCACGGTGGCCAGCTTCCCGCTCGCCACGATGTACTCGCCGCTCGGATCGATGTCGACGCCGTGTGGCGACTTGGGGGTGGGAAGGAGGTAGACCACTCCCTCGCAGTCGCGCGGGTCGAGCACCTTCACGCTCGTCTTCAACTCGCTCTTCGCGATGTGGGTCGCCTCATCCTTGAAGTTGTGCGCGTACTTGACGGGCATCGAGCGAGCCTTCCCGTCCTTCACGCACGCTTCGGCGCGGTGGTAGTCCACGGCCGCGATGACGTCCTTGTCGTTCTTCGATGCGTTGAGCTCGAGCTTCTCGTACGCCTGCTCGGTGTTGTAGGTGGTGAAGAAGAACCAGCCGTCCGAGGGCCCCTTGCCGGCGTGCGCGAGGTCGTAGTTGTAGCCCGGCATGAGTATCTGGAAGGCGATGTCCATCTTCCCCGGCTGATCGGCCGAGATGAACGAGAGCACGCCCTTGAAGTTCTTCTTGTACGTGTCGATCGCCACGTCGGTATTGGGAACCGGCACGCTGAAGCGCGTTGCGGACACTATGTACTTCGTGTCGGGGGTGGTGAACGGCGATGCGTGACCTCCGGCCGCGTTCGGGAGCTCGAGGATCTCGGTTGTCTCGAAGAGCGAGAGGTCGACACGTGCGACGCGCGGCGTGTTGTTCCCGTTGATGAATATCCAGCGGCCGTCGGGAACGCCGTCGGTCTGCGACAGCTCGGGGTGGTGCGAGTCGTCCCACGGAACGAACCCGTAGCTGGTGCGCAGCATGTCCTTCGTGTTCTCGTCGTAGCCGTAGCCGGTTTCCGGGAACTGCGAGAACACCGCGATCTGCTTGATCAGCCGTCCGGAAGGGAGCGTGTAAACCGAGATCTGCCCGCTGTAGCCTCCCGACAGAAATGCGTAGTACTCGTCGTACGATCCGGGCGGTACGTAGACTGCGGATGCTGCATCGCCCGTGACCAGGTTGCCGCCCTTCGACCCCGTTGCCACGCAGGCATACAGGGTCGCGCTAACGGCGAGGGCAGCGCCCGCGCCGAGCACCAGCTTGCGTGTGATGTCCGATGACATTGCGGTCTCTTCTGCGAGAGGTTGAGCCGGTACGCCTCGTTGGTGTGGCAGTGGATCGGATGGCCGTTCGGCATCCGGGCCCGCTCCTTCGATGGAGCGGTTCCACTTCCACACTCGCGAAGCTACGACTCCCGCGAGTGACCGAAAATCAGGGGAATTGCGGAATCTGGGTGAGACAATCGACCCCGCTCTTGTCGGCGTTTACCCGACGCCGAGCGGGCGCGCGGCTGCCGGAACCGACGCGATCAGTCGTCGGTGGATCGAGACTCGCGCCCCTCCACCTCGTCGACCTTCATGCGCAGGATCACCGAGCGATACGGAACCGGGTCTGCGTCCGTGAAGCTCTCGGGGATCAGCCGGCGGAGCACTTCCACTCCCTGTCTGTACGCCTCTTCGTGCGCCTCGGTGCCGCCAGGGGTCAGTTCGTAGACGGTGCTGTGAACCACGACGCTGCGCCAGTCGAAGGTGTCGTCCACCTCATCGACCTCGAATGCCACCCATGGATGGCGCGCCAGCGTCGTGAGCTTCGTTCCCGGCCCGGTGCGAAGGTATATCCAGCCGTCGTGATACACGTAGTTGATCGGTTCAACGTCGACCCGATCGCGGAAGGTGTAAGCGATGCGACCCACCGAATGCCGCGCGAGGAGCGCGTCGATCTCGTCGCGCTCCAGCGTGCGATACACCGGCTCAGGAGTTCTGCTCATCGCCCTCTCTCCTCTCCGCACCTTCGGTTTCGGCGGACGCTTCTTCCAGGCGGCCGCGAGCCACGAGCACGGGGCGCTTCGCGGAGCGTATGACTTCGCGCGCCACGCTCCCGAGCAGCGCCGCGCGGATGCCGCGCGAGCTGCTTCCCATCACGATCAACTCCGCATCGAGTCGCTGGGCCGCGGCCAGTATCTGGTCGGCCGGATCGCCCGCCTTCACTTCCGTCTTCACGCCGGAAGCATCGAGTCCCGCATCTGCCGCCAGGCGCGCCAGCCAAGAACCCGAATCCATCTCGGCATTGGTCAGCACATCGTCGGGGACAGGCATCATCACGCCCGACACCACCGCGCCCGCCGTCATCAACTCGTTGAGCATCGTGGAACTGACCACGTGAAGGAGCGTGACCTCCGCACCCGGTCTGCTCGCCAGGCGCGCGGCCCAGTCGAGTACGATCGGAGTCGCGGCCGACTCGTCCAGCGGTACCAGTATGCGCAGCGGATCTCCCTCCCGGGGATTCGCCGCGAGGAGTACCGTGTGTCTGGACTCGCGCAGTATCTTCTCGGCCGTGCCGCCCGGACGATCCCAGATCCCCGGCCGCGCCCCGTGCGGGCCCACCACGACCACGTCGGCGTCGTACTCGCTCGCCACGGAGTCGATCTGTTCGGCTGGATCCCCCTCGCGTATCTCCATCCAGATGCGCTCGGCGCCGAGCGTGGTGCTCAGCTCGCGCAGCCTGCGGTCGGCACCCTCACGCGCCGTTTCGACGAGCGTCTCGCGCGGGGGGAACTTCCCTCGGAAGAAACGCGGAGGTTCGGGCACCGCCACCACGTGAACCAGCACCAGCTCGGCGCCGGGAGCGAAGTCGCGGGCCACCCACCGCGCCGCGTCCTCCGCCGGCTTGCTGAAATCCATCCCCACGACGACGCGATTCAAGCGCATGAGACTCCGGGTTCGGGAGCGTGCTCCGGGGAAGCTTACATGGCGGGCGCGGTTTGCGCACGCCAGGTCCACACGCGAGTATGAATGCCGATGACAGTGATCAAGCAACATACCACCATGGGAAACATGCCAGAACATTCGCCGGCCCGCAGCGTATTCCGTACTGTATCGAGCGCAGTGCTGCTCGCGATGCTCGCGCTCGCCGCTCCGGTGCGCGCGCAGACTCATGCCGCTCCGACCGTCGATCCGGCCGCCACCGCCGACGCGGGCCGCCCCATTCCCGGTCCCATCTTCGAGATCCCGGGCTTCACCAGAGCGGTGGAGAGCGGAAGCCGCACCCGCTCCGGCAGTCCCGGCGCGAAGAACTGGGTGCAGTACGCGCGGTACAGCATCGACGCGCGCCTCGATGCTGCGAACGCGAGGCTCGAGGGACGGGAGAAGGTCGTGTACATCAACAACTCGCCCGATACCCTCGCTACCATCGCCGTCCATCTCCGGCAGAACGTCTTCGCTCCCGGGAATCCTCGGCGATCGGCCGTTCCGATTACCGGCGGCGTGAAGCTCGGGCGCGTGGCGGCTGCGGGGAAGCTGCTGCGCAGCGCCGCCAGCAGTCGCGCGCTCCGGTCGCTGCGCGATGGAGGCTACACGGTGGACGGCGCGGTCATGTGGCTGCGACTCCCGACGCCGCTGCTTCCGCATGACAGCACCAGTCTCGAGTTCGCCTGGTCTTACTCGCCCGCGCCCGCTCCCTCCGATGGGCGGGAAGGCCGCGAGGGAAAGAATCTCTACTTCATCGGCTACTGGTATCCGCAGGTAGCCGTGTACGATGACGTCAACGGCTGGGTGGCCGACCCGTACATCAACGGCGCCGAGTTCTACATGGATCCGGCCGACTACGACGTTCGGGTCACGGTGCCGCATGGGTGGCCGGTGGGTGCCACGGGCACGCTGTTGAATGGCGACTCGGTTCTGTCGCGGCAGACGCGCGACCGCCTCGCGCGCGCCCGCACCACGCGCGAAGTCGTTCACGTACTGACGGCGGCGGATCGCGCGAACGGATCGGGCTTCGCGGGGAGCGGGAAGGAGGCACGGTGGCACTTCACGGCGAAGAACGTACGCGACTTCGCCTGGGGTACGAGCAGCCAGTACGACTGGGACGCGACGATCGCGCTCGTCGACGGAGCGCGAGCAGGAACCACCGATACCGTGGCGATCAACTCGTTCTTCCGCGTTCATCCTCCGGCCGCGGCGTGGCCGCTGGGTGGTGCGCGCTTCACACGCGATGCGATCGAGAAGCTGTCGGACTACCTCTGGTCGTATCCCTGGCCGCAGATGACATCCATGGAGGGCGTGATAAGCAGCGGCGGGATGGAATACCCGATGATGACGCTCATGCAGTCGTGGCCGGATACGCTGTCGCTCGCCGGCGATCTGATGCACGAGACGGGGCATATGTGGTTCCCGATGCAGGTAGGCTCCAACGAGACGCGCCATCCGTGGATGGATGAGGGGCTCACGCAGTACGACGTCGCGCAGGCGATGCGCGTGATCTACGGCGAACCCCGCAAGGGCGGTCGTCCCAACGACTCGGAACCGGGTCAGCGCAGCGTCTACCTGCAGCAGGCGCGCGCGGGGCACGAGATGGCGCTCATGACGCCGGGCGAGCTATCCGATCTGGATCTCTACTTCGTCATGTACTACAACAAGACCGCGCAGGTACTGAGCGCGCTGCGCGCGGTGCTCGGCAACGACACCTTCCATCGAGCGCTGCGCGAGTACGGGAAGCGCTGGATCGGCCGCCACCCGTATCCGGCGGACTTCTTCAACACGATGAGCGACGTGTCGGGACGGGATCTCACCTGGTTCTGGCGGAGCTGGTTCTACGAACCGTGGTCGCTGGACCAGGCGATAGGGTCGGTGCGAGCGAACGGAGACTCGGTGGCCATAACGGTAGAAGACAGGGGCCTCGCAACGATGCCGGTGATTCTCGAGGTGAAGCGAGTGGATGGCACCACCCAGCACGTCGAGGCTCCGGTGGATGTCTGGCTGAAGGGTGCGCGCAGATGGGTGGCAACGGTTGCGGCATCGCCGGCGATCGCGAGCGTCGAGATCGATCCCGAGGGGCTCTTCCCCGACCTAGATCGCGGCAACCAGCGCTGGACGCCCTAGAAGCTGGAGACTACCGAAGTCCGCTTCTCCAGCGCTTCACGTGCCTGCTGATCCGTGATCACTTTCACGTCGCCGGTGGACACCGCTCGCACGTCGATGATGCTGGCGCTGGCCGCGTAGTCGGGGCGAAGGCGCGCGTTCCACGTGAAGTGCCGCTTCCACGGCTCGCCGGGATTGTTGCCGTTGGCGCCCATGGCGGGAGTGCAGCGGACGGGCGTGGTGAATAGCTGGAGGAGCGCACCATCGGCTGTATAGACACCGATCACCAGCCCCGCGCAGAAGGGGCTCAGCTCATCGCGGTTCTCGTAGTCGATGGTCGCGGCGAGCATTCCCGTGGAATCCATGCGAACCACGGCGTGCACGTTCTGCAACGTGGGCTGGGCGGGCATCTCGAAGGTGTAGTCGAACAGTGATGCCTGCCCGGCGGCCGCCCGCGGTGCGACGGCCAACGCCGTCGCACCGGCGATGAGTGCTGCGGCGGCGCACAGCAGCCGCGCCGCGCCGCCGTGCACCGCCT
Source organism: Gemmatimonas aurantiaca (assembly GCA_044463985.1). GTDB lineage: Bacteria > Gemmatimonadota > Gemmatimonadetes > Gemmatimonadales > Gemmatimonadaceae > JADGGM01. Next base: position 35,728 of record JBIQLU010000004.1, read on the forward strand.
TCCGACGTTCGGTCACACGCTTTCCGATCATCTCGAAGCGCGCTCCTCCGGAGGGCCGAGCAGCGTGCGCACCCGCGCCTGCACGCGCTCGAGCTCCGCTTTCAATTCCTGGTAGCGCAGAACGGCATCGTGGCCGATTCGCTGATCGGCGCTGGTCGTCATACCGTACAGGTACTGCAGTTGATCCACGAGCTTGGGTTGTGAATATCTGATCGGCTCTGTGCTGAGCGCCGTATCGAGCGCGACGAGCTGCCGGAGCGAATCGGCGGCGCTGCCAGTCGCACCCGACATCCTCTTCAGCGCCGCTTTCACACGCGCGGCGGTGCGGCGTGCTTCACTCACCGCGTCGCGTACGCGCAGGTTGTGGGCGAGCTGCTCCTCCATGTCGCGCTGTGTGACGCCGGCCTTCACGATTCGCGGATCCGCGCGCACTTCGAGCTCCCTTGTGGCGGTCAAAGGCTCGCTCGACGAAGCGGTGTTGACCGTGAGCTTCAGTGTGTATTTCCCCGGAGCCACCATCGGGCCACGGCCGCCGCGCCCGCCGCCAGCGCCGCCCTCGCTCCAGGGGCCGGGATAGCGCAGGTCCCAGATCACGCGATGCAGACCGGGCGTCGTTTCGAGCTCGTCATCGCCGCCGCGACGTGCGCGTCCGTTGCCCGCGCCGTCGCCCGCGCTCCGTTCGGGGGCGCTCGACAGGCTGCTGACCAGCGCACCCTTCGCATCGCGAACCTCGAGCGTCACGGCGCTCGCGCCACTCGCGCCGATCGAGTAGTCGATCATGGCGCCCGGCGGTGGAAACTCCGGAGCCGCCGGCCCCGAGCCCGCGCCGCCGCGGTAGCGGAAGCGATACGCGGGGCGCGGAGTGAAGAGGTGCGCCCCCGCCGACGCGAGCTCGCTGGTGAGCTGCTCGAGCGGCGTGATGTCATCGAGGATCCAGAACGAACGCCCCTGAGTCGAGATGACGAGGTCGTGCCTGATGATTCGCATGTCGGTCACGGGAGTCACCGGGAGTCCGAGCCTCAGCGGTTTCCAGTTCGCGCCATCGTCGAAGGATACGTACGCGCCGAACTCGGTTCCGGCGAAGAGAAGTCCGGCCCGACCCGGGGCCTCCCGCACGACTCGCGTGGGCTCGTCCGCAGGGATGCCATTGCTTCCCGTGGTGAGCAGCGTCCAGTGCTTTCCGTAGTCGTTGGTGCGATACAGGTATGGACGAAAGTCGCCCAGCATGTAGCGCAGGACGGCGACGTACGCGGAGCCCTTACGGTGCGGCGACGGCTCGATGTTCTGCACGCGGCCTCCGGGCGGCAGCCCTTCCGGAGTCACATCCGTCCAGCTCTTCCCGCCGTTTCGCGTGACGTGAATCGGGCCGTCGTTCGAGCCGGCCCAGATGACGCCGCTCTCCAGCGGAGACTCGCGGATCGCGTAGAGCGTGCTGTAATACTCCTCGCCGGTGACATCGCGAGTGATGGGACTACCGGAGATCACCTGCTTGTCCGGTTCGTTGGCGGTGAGATCGGGACTGATGCGCTCCCACGTGACGCCGCCGTCGGTCGTGCGATGCACGTACTGCGATCCGAAGTACACGATCCGCGGATCGTTCGGCGAGATCTCCATCGGCGAGACGCGCTGGAAGCGGTACTTCAGCTCATCGGGCTTGAATCCATAAATGTACTGAGCGCCCACCCAGTAGTTCTGTTCCTGTCCCGTGCGAAGATCCATTCGCGTGAACTGACCTTTGCATCCGCCGTACACGGTGTCCGGATCGAGCGGGTGAGGCATTATCGGTCCCGTTTCGCATCCCGGACCGACCTGCCAGAGCTGCATCGGATCGTCCACGGGGCCGCCCGGAGGAAGACTCGGGAGTATGAGCGTCGTGTTGTCCTGCTGCGCTCCGTAGAGGCGATACGGGAACTGGCTGTCCACGGCGACCTGATAGATCTCGGCGGTTGGCTGGTTGTACTGCGTGGACCAGGTATTGCCGCCATCGAGCGAAATGTTCGCGCCGCCATCGTTCGCCTGGATCATGATCCGGCCGTCGTGGGGGTTCACCCACATGTCGTGGTTGTCGGTGTGCGGCGTGGAGAAGCGCCGGTACGTCTTCCCACCATCGGTCGACTTGAAGAAGCCCTCGGCACCCGCGTAGACGACGTCGGCGTTCGTCGGGTCGGCGGCGATCGTCGTGTAGTAGAACGGCCGGGTGATGAGCGACGCCTGCGAGCTCACGCGCGTCCACGTGGCGCCGGCGTCGTCCGAGCGGTACATCCCCTCACCCGGCTTCGCTTCGATGAGCGCGTAGACGCGATCGGGATTCGCTGCGGTGACCGCGAGGTTTGCCTTGCCGAAGAGCTGGTCGGGGAGGCCGCCGCCCAGCCTCGTCCAGTTGTCGCCGCCGTCGGTGCTCTTGTAGATCCCTCCCTCGCGGGCGCCGCTGATGATCGTCCACGGCGTGCGCTGGCCGCGCCACATCGCCGCGTAGATCACATTCGGGTGACCCGGCTGGATCTCCAGATCGACGGCGCCGGTGCTGTCGGAAATGAAGAGCACCTTCCGCCAGCTCTTGCCGCCGTCGCGCGTGCGATACACGCCGCGCTCGGGGGAGTTCACGAACGGATTTCCCACTGCCGCCACGTAGACCACGTCGGGATTGGTCGGGTCCACGCGCACCGCTCCGATCTGGCCGGTCTCGTGCAGGCCGATGAGCCGCCAGCGCTTCCCCGCATCGTCCGAGCGATACACACCGCGGCCGATCGAGATATTGCTGCGGAGGCTCTCGGAACCGGTTCCGACGTACACGATGTTCGGATCGGACGGGGCCACCTCGATCGCGCCGATCGAACCCACTGCGAAGTCGTCGTCCGAAACGGGGAGCCATGTCGCTCCGGCGTCGGTCGTCTTGAATACTCCGCCGCTCGCTGCACCCATGTAGAAAGTCCGAGGCTCGGAGCCGACTCCCGCCACGGCTGTCACGCGTCCGCCGCGGCTCGGGCCAACCATCCTGTAGTGGAGCGACGCCAGATAGCCGCTGTCGTACTTCACATCGGGAGGCGGGTCACCGGCGCGCTGCGCAGGGAGGGCGATCGCCATCGCGAACATGGCCAGCGCGACCATCGTACCGGATATGTCGTAGCGGCGGGGTAGCTTCGAGCGTACGGCTCGCATCATCTCGTCCGTTCCAGGGTGGGAGTGCCGAAGGCAGGTCGCGACGCCGGCATGCCCGCACAGCGCTCACGATGGGTGCTCTCAATATGAACGTCCGCACCCGCCGTGTCGTTGTCGCGTCCGGCACGGCCCGCCCCGCGCCACCTCGGGAAGCACGACGCGTCATCGCGCTCCGCGGCCGCGCGCTCCGGACGTGGACAGTGCGGCCGCCCAGCGGCACGCCTATGGCATGATCGAGAGCGTTCCCTTTTTCAGGAGACCTGTATGCCTCTCAGCAAGAGTCAGCGCCAGCATCTGGAACATCGTCTGCTCGAGGAGCGGCGTCGCGTTCTCACCGATCTCGGCGCGTACACCGAATTCGCCGAGTCCACGGAACGCGAGCGCTCCGGCGACCTCACTGTCGTACCGCTTCACGCCGCGGACCTCGGCACCGACGCGAACCGCGAGGAGCTCGCAGCCGCCAACGCATCGCGCGAGAGCGCGGAGCTGGAGGAGATCGACGCGGCTCTGGAACGCCTCTACCACTCGCCCGAGCGCTACGGAATCGACGAGGCGAGCGGCGAGGAGATATCGTTCGAGCGCCTGGACATCATCCCATGGGCGCGTACGAACGGAAGGTCGGGCTCGAGGCGCTGACGCGCCGGCGGCGGCGAACCTCTCGCATCCAGCCCGCGCGCCACGTAGGATGAAGGATGGGTGCGACCACGGTGCAGGCACCGTGGTCGTTCGACGCCCTCACTCTTCCGGCCAGACATGGCAACCTTCGTTCGAACCACCGACATACCTCTCGGACGCGAATTCACGCTCCCCGGCGAGTACTTCACATCCGCCGCGATCTTCGCGGAGGAGTGCGAGAAGATCTTCGCTGCTCGCTGGCTCTGCGTGGGACGCGAGGAACAGCTCCGGTCGCCCGGCGACTTCATAGTTCGCTCCGTGCTCGGCGAGAGCATCATCATCACTCGCGACGACGCGGGCGAGCTCAATGCGTTCTACAACGTCTGCCGCCATCGTGGCTCGCGGATCTGCGAGGAGAGGGAAGGGACTTTTCCGGGTGCCATCCGCTGCCCGTACCATGCGTGGACGTATGCGCTCGACGGCGAGCTCCTGGGCGCGCCCTCGGCGGCCGACATTCCCGGTTTCCATTCGTGCGACTACCCGCTGCGGAGGGTATCACTCGCGCGGTGGGAAGGATTTCTTCTGGTGAATCTGGCCGACGCGCCGGCGCGCATCGAGGATGCGTGGGCGCCGATCATGGGGCGCTTCACCCGCTTCGGCATGCCGCGACTCACCGCTCTGCGCACGATCGACTACCAGGTACGCGCGAACTGGAAGTTGATATTCCAGAACTTCTCCGAGTGCTACCACTGCGGGCCGGTCCACCCCACGCTCTCGAAGGCGACGCCTCCCACGAGCGGCGAGAACGATCTCGTGGAAGGGCCCATCACCGGCGGCTTCATGGTGCTCAACGCGGGCTATGACAGCATGACGCTGTCCGGGCGTGTTTGCGGGCTTCCAGTGGGCGATCTACCGGCGGCGGACACGCGTCGTATCTACTACTACGCGATCTTTCCCAACCTGCTTCTGAGTCTGCATCCCGACTACGTGATGTATCACCTGGTTCGGCCCGAGGCGCCCGACCGCACGACGGTGAGCTGTACCTGGTTGTTCAATCCGGAGACGCCGGGTGATGCGCGGTTCGATCCCGCAGATGGAATCACCTTCTGGGACAGGACCAATCGCGAGGACTGGGCGATCTGCGAGCGGAGCCAGCTCGGAGTTGCCTCGCGCGCGTACGTGCCCGGGCCGTACTCCCGGCGCGAGACGCTACCGGCGCAGTTCGATCGGGAGGTGCTGAAGGCGCTCGGGCACGAGCGGACGCTCTGAACCAGGCGCGGGCACCGGGGCTCTACAGCCCCGGTGCCCCGGCGAGCCCGTCCCCCCCGGAACGGACCGCCGGTCCACCGTCACGGCCAGTAACCGGCCGCTTCGGTAATCGGATCGAAAGTCACTACGGACAGCAACTGACAATTGAAGAGGTCCACGACGGCCGAAGCGAGCAGCTCCGGGCCGCCGCGCGTTGCCGCCATATATCGGACTCCGAGCGTCCAGCCACCCGAGTCGGAGTGCGGTCTCGAAACGAACGTGCTCACTGCTACGCTGGCTTGCGCTGCTACAGTCGATACTCGGGGATCGCGCTCGGCGATCCATCTTGCCTTGGCCAGCGCCGCTTCGAGCGGCAGCGGCCGCCGCACCGACTCCGCGAAGCGCGAGACGGCGGGATCCAGCGGGATTGCGAGCGAAACTGACATCGGGTGCTCCGGCTTGTCGTACACTCGAATTGCCGGCTTCGGGGCCCGGGTTGCCGGGTCGCGACGCCGAGACCTGGACAGGCGGAGATGCGACATGGTCCTCCGTTTGAAGTCACCGCGACGTAGGGGCCGCCAGACGCTTCCATCGGGCGACCGCCGCGCACAATATGGATACGCGGCGCCAGCGCTCGACCTCCTCGCTGACGTCCGTAAGGACGCGCGGTAGATTAGTTCGAGTCGCTGAACACGCCCTCAATCGCGTCTTAATTGCGGCTCAACCGGAGCAGAATGTTCAAATTGCAGACCTTCGGTGGCCTCTCGCTGACGCTCGACGGGCAGCCATCCGATCGCTCGCTGATACAGCGACGACAGTTAGCGCTGCTTGCAGCTCTCGCTTCCGCCGGCTCTTCCGGGCTGAGTCGCGACAAGCTGGTTGGCCTCATGTGGCCCGACCGCGCTAACGACCGCGCGAGGAATCTTCTGGACCAGGCGCTCTACGCTGCCCGGCGCGTATGCGGTCAGTCGGTCTTCACGGTCACGCAGACGGCCATTGCACTGAACGCCGCGGTCCTCGCGAGCGACGTCGGGGAGTTCAACGAGGCGATCGCTCGTGGAGACGCGGCCGCGGCCGCAGCCATCTACTCCGGACCTTTCCTCGATGGGCTCCTCCTTGCCGACGCGGCGGACTTCGAGCGGTGGGCGAGCCTGGAGCGCACTCGCTTCGCTCGCGAATACCAGGAGTGTCTCGAGTCGCTTGCGACCGCGGCTGAGGCACAGGAGCAATGGCACGATGCGGTTCGCTGGTGGCGGCGCGCCGTGGACGCCGATCCGATGGGGAGTCGCGCGGCACGAGGGTTGATCGAGTCGCTCGCGCGAAGCGGCGATCGTGTCGGGGCTCTGGAGTTCGCGCGCGTGCATGCGGCGCTCGTGAGGCAGGAGCTGGGCGCCGAGGTCGATGCCCGGATCGCTTCTCTGGTGGACGCGGTACGCGCGGGCGAGCTCCCGACTGTGGCTCGCCCGGCGCGCGCGCCGGCAAACGTGAGTGGAATCGGGAATCGATCCGCTTCCTCTGCTCCCGCCGTAGGAGGTCCACCTTCGGTGTACTCGGGCGGGTCCGGAACGAAGCCAGTGGCTGGATCCGACTCGCAGCAGGCCGGAGCGCCGTCCTCGACGGAGCTGGTCGTGCGGCCGGAACACGCCGTGCTGCGCGAGGCGGATTCGGAGGATGGAAATGCAGTAAGTGTCGAGCCTCGTCCGCGCCCCGGGGTATGGCGACGGCTTCGTCCGGCGCTGCTCGCCGCCACCGCCATCCTGCTCGTGGGCGTCGGTTTACGCTGGTGGAGCAATCATCGCGTTATAGTGGAGACCGATTCTCCGGCGCGGTCGCTTCCTTCGATAGCCGTACTCCCGTTCCGCAATCTCGGCACTTCGCCGGCCGACGAGTACTTCTCCGATGGAATGACCGAGGAGATCATCGCCGAGCTCTCGCGTCTGCAGGGAGTGCGCGTGGTGGCGAGGACATCCTCGTTCGCGTTCAAGTCGAGGCCGATGGACGTGAGGGACATCGGGAGCGCGCTGAACGTCTCGCACATCCTCGAGGGCACGGTTCGACGAATCGACCCGGCGCCGGGGTCGAAGACCGCGAGGCTGCGCGTGACGGCGGAGCTCGTGGACGCAGCCACCGGCTACCAGATATGGGCCGAGCAGTTCGATCGCCCGAGCGGCGACGCGCTCGCCATCCAGGATGAGATCTCCGAATCGATAATGCAGTCGCTGCAGCGGGAGTTCGCAGCCGGCGCCCCGGGGCACGCCACGCACTCGCCGCCTTCGCCCGCGACGTACGATCTCTACCTTCGGGGACGTTACGCGTGGCACCAGCGAACCGCCGAGGGACTGCACCTGGCCGTGGATCTCTTCTCGCGGGCGATACGCGGCGATCCCGATTACGCATCCGCGTACTCGGCGCTGGGAGCCACCTACGCCGTGCTTCCGCTGTACGATCCACACGCGGGCGTGAGCGAGATGTATCCGCTCGCATACAGCGCAGCCAGTCGGGCACTCGCGCTCGACAGCACGCTCTCGGAGCCGTATGCGGTGCTCGGCCTTGTGAACGCGCGCCGTTACGAGTGGCGACAGGCGGAGCGTTCGTATCGCCTCGCGCTCGCGCGAAACAGCAACGACGCGACGGCGCATCAGTGGTTCGGCAAGGCGCTCGCGCACCAGGGTCGCTTCACCGAGGCGGAGGCGGAGATGCGCCGCGCGCTGGATCTCGATCCGCTGTCGGCCGTGACCCGATACAACCTGGGGCAGGTGCTGTACGGCGAGGGACGGCTCGAGGACGCGGCCTCGGAACTCATGCGGGCGATCGAGACCGCTCCGACCCTGCGCGCGGCGCACGCCACGCTCGGCTACGTACGTCTGAGCCAGGGGCGAGCCGACGCTGCGCTACGCGAGTTCGAGTTGGCGGCGGGTCCGGCGGAAGGGCGGGCAGGCTCCGACATCGCGGTGCTGGCCTATGGCTACGCATCCGCGGGTGAGCCCGATACGGCTTCGAGGCTGCTGACGGCGGCGCTTCGGGTTCGCGCGGCCGACCCCTCGACAGCGGCGGGCACTTCCGCGTCCGACATCGCGATAGCGTACATGGCACTGGGTGCGAGAGACTCTGCCTTCGTCTGGCTCGAGCGGGCGCGCACGGAGTACGATTCGGATCTGCAGGCGTTCTTCGCCAGTCCGGTGCTCGACCCGCTCCGCCAGGACCCTCGCTATCTCGAATTGCGCCGGCGTATGAACCTTCCCTGAAGGTTGGCGGCGCGGCGGGGCGGCGCGGGGCGGCCGGACGGTACCAGGTACCGTTTTCGGTACCAGGTACCGTCTTCGTCATGGGTGCCTTTTCAGCCCATGGTTTAGTATCCTTTTTGGTATGCCACGAGAGTAGCCGCAACCCTTCTCCTCCGACTCCCCACTCCCATGCCACCCGCCCGATTCTCCCGCAGGGCATTCGTACCTCTCGCCCTTCTGATCCTCGCCGCTTCCACGGCCAGGCTCGCGCAGGCGCAGCAACCGGATCCAGCAGCGGCCTTCGACAAGCGGGAAGTCATGATCCCGATGCGCGATGGCGTGCGGCTCCATACCACGGTGTTCGTGCCGAAGGAGCATCGCGGCGCTCTCCCGGTGATCCTCACCCGCACTCCGTACGGGATCGCCAACGCCGATCGCAACTTCGCCGGCTACTACAGGACGCTGGCGGAGGACGGCTACATCTTCGTGTTCCAGGACATCCGCGGCCGCTTCGGCTCGGAGGGGAAGTTCGTGATGCAGCGTCCTGTACGCGATACCACGGATCACAAAGCGATCGACGAAAGCACGGATACCTACGACACGATCGACTGGGTACTGAAGAACGTGGCGGGCAACAACGGGCGTGTCGGAATGCTGGGCATTTCCTATCCGGGGTGGCTCACCGTGATGGCGATGCTCGATCCGCATCCCGCGCTCGCCGCGGTGTCGCCGCAGGCATCGCCCGCCGACATGTTTCTCGGCGACGACTTCCATCACAATGGCGCCTTCAGGCTGAGCTACGGCTTCGAGTACGCCGCGATGATGGAGACTTCGAAGGAGAGCGACCAGTTCTCCTTCGATCGCTATGACACGTACGACTGGTATCTGGACCTCGGCCCGCTCTCGAACGTCAACGCGAAATACCTGAAGGGGAAGATCCCGACCTGGAACGACTACGTCGAGCATCCCGACTACGACGAGTTCTGGCAGAAGCAGACGATGGTGCCGTATCTCACCCGTGTCACGGTGCCCACGTTGAACGTCGCCGGCTGGTGGGACCAGGAAGACTTCTACGGACCGATAAAGATCTACGAGACGCTGGAGAAGCACGACAGCCTCGATCTCAACTACCTCGTGGTCGGACCGTGGAACCACGGCGGATGGGCGCGGGCGGACGGGAGCAAGCTGGGCGACATCAGCTTCGGAAGTCCGACGTCGAAGTACTTCCAGGAAAGCATCCTCGCTCCATGGTTCCATCACTTCCTGAAGGACCCGACCGGCACGAAGCTCGACATTCCGGAGGCGCGCACGTTCGAGGCGGGGAGCAACGTGTGGAAGTCGTGGAACACGTGGCCGCCCAAGGCGAATACGACGGCGCGGAGCCTGTACTTCCACGCGAACGAGGAGCTCTCGTTCTCGCCGCCTTCCGGCGAGAAGAACGACCGCACCGCCGACAGTTACGTGTCCGACCCCGCGCATCCGGTGCCGTATCGCCACCGGCCCATACAGGCCACGTATTTCCCGCACGGCTCCAACTGGTACACGTGGCTTCTGGAGGACCAGCGTTTCGTGGATGATCGCGACGACGTGCTGAGTTGGGAGACGTCGCCGTTGCAGGACGATGTGACGATCGCGGGCGACGTCATCGCCAATCTCTTCGTCTCCACCACCGGCAGCGATGCGGATTTCGTGGTCAAGCTGATCGATGTCTATCCCGAGGAGTATCCCGCCGACTGGTCGCTGTCGGGGTGGCAGCTCATGGTCTCGAACGAGGTCTTCCGGGCGCGGTATCGTGACAGCTTCGAGAAGCCGAAGCCGCTCTCACCCGACCAGGTGACGCCGCTCGAGATCGGTCTCCACACGCAGAATTACACCTTCAGGAAGGGACACCGGATCATGGTGCAGGTGCAGAGCAGCTGGTTCCCGATCATCGACCGGAATCCCCAGACGTTCGTCCCCAACATCTTCGAGGCGAAGGCGTCGGACTACCGCAAGGCCACGCAGAGCGTCTATCGCTCCGCGCGCTATCCCTCGCACGTCACGGTCTCGGTGGTGGGACCAGTGCACCCCTAGGCGAGTGCGCGCGATGCGACTCGCGCGCTCTCGGCAAGCACGGCGGCGCCGACGAAGATGCTTTCCTCGGCCGCATGGAAGCGGGGCGAGTGGGCGGGGATCTGCTCACCGCCCCGTTCGCGCGCGCCTATGCGCATGAAGCATCCCGGAATTCGCTCCATGTAGTGCGCGAAATCCTCGCCGCCCATGTTCAGTGTCCCGAGCGGTACCACTCCGCTCTCACCGAGTACCGACACGGCTGCTTCGCGCGCCCACCCGGCCGCATTCGCCGGATTCACGATCGGCGGCGGTCCCAGCGTGAGATCGACCCTGGCTTGCAGGCCGTACACCGCGGCGATGGTCTGTGTGATGCGGCGCAACTCCTCGTGCACGAAACGGCGAGTGTCGGGGTCCACCGAGCGAATCGTGCCCGACAGAGTCGCTTTACCCGGTATCACGTTGTGCGCCGAGCCGGCGTGGATCGTTCCGATGGTCACGACAGCGGGGATCGCCGGATTGAGACGTCGCGACACGATGGTCTGCAGCGCGCCGATCAGCGCTCCGGCGCCTATGATGGGATCGGACGACTCGTGCGGCCTGGCGCCGTGCGCGCCGGCGCCGGTGAGCTCGATGTCGAACGAGTCCGCTGCGGCGGCGAGCGGACCAGCTTCGGCCACCACCTGGCCGACCTCGAAGCGCCGGTCCACGTGTCCGCCGAATATCGCGGCTGCTCCATCGAGCGCACCCGACTCGATTATCACCTGCGCTCCCGCGCCGGTCTCCTCGGCGGGCTGCAACACCACGATCACATCGCCGAGCGCGGGATCCGCTGCAAGGAGATGCGCGGCGCCCACGGCCCATGTAGCGTGCACGTCGTGGCCGCACGCGTGCATCACGCCGGCGTTGCGCGAAGCGAAGGGGAGGCCAGTGTCTTCCTGGATCGGAAGCGCGTCGATGTCTCCACGCACGGCAACAGGCGGCGCGGAAGCGCTGCGGCCACGAATGCGCGCGATCACTCCCACACCCGTAACTCCGTCGGCGGCACCCACGCGAAAGAGCTCCGCCGGTCGCAGAGTCTCCAGCGCCTCGTAGAGCTTCGTCGCGGTGCGCTCCTCCCGCCGCGAAAGCTCGGGGTTCTCGTGGAGATCGCGTCGGAGCGCCACGAGTTGCGTACGGAGAGCTTCCGGAAAGAGAGGAGCGAGTCTCTCGAGTGTCGGTGGGGCAGCGGTAATGGCGCTCATGCTGTATGGAGGAATAGGGAAGTGACGCCTCGCCCGACGCACGGCGAGGGCCGTGTGAGGGTTGAACGAGTCTGCAAGCAGGTCGGCGCGATCAGGGGTTGCGCTTCCCGGGCCCCATGCAGGTCTGGACAGCGCACTTTCTGGAGAGCAATATGCAGCGCGAATCGGTACACCGCATCGTACACCAACTGGAGAGCAGATGCTGGAGGTGACGAAGATGTCTTCCGACGGTCGCCCCGCTGCCACCAAGCGGGCCAGGAGAGGCGATCGGATCGCGCGCACGTACGAACAGTTGCGTGAGCTGATCATCTGGGGCAGGCTCGCCCCGGGTTCCCGCGTGATCGAGAGCGATATCGCATCCCGGCTCGGAGTCAGTCGCACGCCGGTGCGAAGCGCTCTGCACCGCCTGCAGCAGGAGGGCTACATCTCGAGCATCGGCAGGCGAAAGGAGCAACGTCTCGTCATCGCCCCCCTGACCCAGGAGGACGCTCGCGAGCTGTTCGACATCGTCGGTGAGCTCGAGGGGCTCTCCGCGCGCGGGCTCGCGCTGCGCGAGCCCGAAGCTCGCTCGGCGGTGGTGAGCGAGTTGCGCCAGCTCAACGGGCAGCTCGCGCTCGCAGCCGAGGCGCCGCGTCCCGATGCTCTCCGGATCTTCGACCTGGATACCACCTTCCACAGACGCTACGTGGAAGGCGGTGCCGGCCCGCGGCTTCTCGCGCTCCACGATGCGGTCAAACCCCAGGCCGAGCGCTACGTGCGGCTCTACACGAGCGCGCTGGTCGACGAGCTGGCGAAGTCGGTGGAGGAGCACACCGTCATAATCGACCGGATCGATTCGGGAAGCGCCGA
>JBIQLU010000004.1:48215-66232 GCA_044463985.1 Gemmatimonas aurantiaca
GGAGCGCTCCCAGCCAGCATCGCCGACATGCAACTGCACTCACGCAAGCTTTTCGTCGTCGCGGCACTGGCCGCGATGGTATCCACCGCGGGCGCGCAGACTGCGCGCGGGGCGAGCGGGGAGACGCTCACCGCCGATACGTCCATCTTCGCGCGCCTCACGGGTCTCCCATCGCCCAACGAGTACCGGCTCGCATCCGGCGCTCCCGGCCCGGCCTACTGGCAGAACCGCGCCGACTACGACATCCACGCCACCCTCGACACCGCGAAGCACGAGCTGCGTGGCGAGCTCACGCTGCATTACACCAACAACTCGCCCACCGCTCTCGATCACATCTGGCTGCAGGTCGAGCAGAACGCCTTCACCGACAGCTCGCTGAACGCCTACATCTATCCGCAGAACTCGCGCTTCGGCGCGCGCGGATTCGAGGGAGGCGATCGGATCGAACGATTCGATCAGCTCGGCGGCGCCAAGGGAAAGTCGAAGGGGAAGCGAACAGCTCTGAAGACTCGTGTGTGGGACACGATGCTCTTCGCCGAGCTGGCCGAGCCGCTCGGGCCGGGGAAATCGGCGGACTTCGACATCGCGTGGCACTTCGCCATCCCCGAGCACGGCGCCGACCGGATGGGCCGCGACGGCTCGCTCTACGAGCTGGCGCAGTGGTACCCGCGCGTCGCCGTATACGATGATGTTCGGGGGTGGAACACCGATCCGTACGTGGGCCAGGGCGAGTTCTATCTCGAGTACGGCGACTTCACCTACGACGTCACCGTGCCGGCGGGTTACATCGTCGCGGGTACGGGCACCCTGACGAACGCCAGGGATGTTCTCACCGCGGGCGAGATCGCCAGTCTCGCGCGGGCCGCGAAGTCTGACAGCACGATCCACATCGTGACGGCCGCGGAACTGGCGGCGGGGGGTGGGCGTCCGCGCGCCGACGGGACTCTCACGTGGAAGTTCCAGGCGAAGAACGTTCGCGACGTGGCGTGGGCAGGCGCGCCCGATTACAACTGGGACGCGTCGAGCTGGAAGGGAATCGTCACGAACGCGTACTACCGCCCGAGTGCAGAGGCCACGTGGAAGGATGGCGCCGACATGGCGCGTACCTCCATCGAAGGGTACTCCACTCACTGGTACCAGTATCCGTACCCGCAGATCTCCGTGGTCGAGGGCCCCATAAGCGGGATGGAATACCCGATGCTCGCCATGGAGGCCCGCGGCGAAGACAAGTACGATCTTTACAACGTCATCACGCACGAGATCGGGCACAACTGGTTCCCGATGATCGTCGGCAGCAATGAGCGCATCCACTTCTGGCAGGACGAAGGGATCAACACTTTCATCAACACCTTTTCCGAGGCGGAGCGTTATCCGGAAAGGGGAGATCAGATGCAGCGCGCCGCCGAAGAGCGCTCGCTGATCGAGCAGACGCAGGTGCGCGACCTCGACATTCCGGTGGACATGCCCGCCGACCGGATCGATCCCGGTCTCCTCGGCTTCACGGAATACGTGAAGCCGTCGGTGGGCCTGCAGCTTCTGCGGCAGGAGATACTTGGTCCCGAAGCTTTCGACGCGGCGTTCCGCGCGTACATCCGCCGCTGGGCGTACAAGCACCCCACTCCGTCCGACTTCTATCGAACCATGGAGGATGTCTCCGGCCACCACCTCGACTGGTTCTGGCGCGAGTGGTTCATCGAGGATGCGCACTTCGATCAGGCGGTGGATACCGTGGTCACGCGCCGGGTGGGCGACACGACGTACGCGGTGGTTGGATATGGCAACCACGATCGCGGCGTGCTTCCGATTCGCGTTCGATTCACGTTCGCGGATGGGAGCAGTCGCGACTTCGACTACCCCGCGGAAGTCTGGAGCATGGCCGGAGAGATGTACGTTCGCCGCTACGCGTTCCCCGGCGCGGCGCTCGCGAGCATCGAGCTGGATCCCGATCACCGGCTGATCGACGATGACCGCTCGAACGATAAGTGGACGGCGAGCTCGGTGGCGGCTCCAACCCCACGCTGAGAGAGTGCGTACCAACGACACCACCACCCGCACACGATGACCAGCTACGAAAAGCTCGGAAGCTTCTACCTCGGGAGGGAACGCGGCGGAGATGCCGGCGCGGCTTCCGGCGGCCTCACGCTCTACGACTCGAGCGACCTCACGACGCATGCCGTGATAATCGGCATGACCGGCAGCGGGAAGACCGGACTCGCGATCGACCTCATCGAGGAGGCTGCGATCGACAAGGTGCCGGTGATCGCCATCGATCCGAAGGGTGACCTGGCGAACCTGCTCCTGACTTTTCCCGAGCTGCGCACGGAAGACTTCAGGCCGTGGATCGATGTACAGGCGGCGGAGCGAGCGGGGAAGTCGCCGGACGAATTCGCGGCCGGTGAAGCGAAGAAGTGGCGCGATGGGCTCGCGGCGTGGGATCAGCCGCCGGAGCGTATCTCGACGCTCCGCGATTCCGCCGACTTCGTGATCTTCACGCCGGGAAGCAGTGCCGGAGTTCCCATCTCGGCGCTGCGCTCCTTCGCAGCTCCGTCGGCGGAGGCTCGTGCGCGGGGAGACCGCTACCTGGAACACGTGCAGGCCACTGCCACGAGCATCCTCGCGCTGCTCGGCGTGGAAGGTGATCCGCTCACCAGTCGAGAGCACATTCTGCTGGCCAACCTGCTCCGTAATTCATGGGACGCCGGTCGCGATCTGGATCTTCAGTCGCTCATACTCGGTATTCAGACGCCGCCCTTCGACAAGCTCGGCGTGCTGGACATCGAGAGCGCTTTCCCGGGCGCCGAGCGTGCGAAGCTGGCGATGCGACTCAACAATCTGCTCGCCTCTCCCGGTTTCGAGGCGTGGCGTGAGGGCGTTCCGCTGGATGCGGGAACGCTCTTCCACTCCGAGTCCGGGAAGCCGCGCGTCTCGGTCATCTCGATCGCGCATCTCTCGGACGCCGAGCGGATGTTCTTCGTGACGATGCTGCTGAGCAACGTGGTGGAGTGGATGCGAGGCCAGCCGGGAACGGGCAGCCTCCGCGCGCTCATCTACATGGACGAAGTGGCGGGCTATCTGCCGCCCGTCGCGAATCCACCGTCGAAGCCGCTCTTCCTCACGCTGCTCAAGCAGGCGCGCGCCTTCGGCGTCGGAGTCGTGCTCGCCACGCAGAATCCGGTGGATCTCGATTACAAGGGACTGTCCAACGCCGGCACGTGGCTGATCGGACGTCTGCAGACGGAGCGGGACAAGGCGCGCGTGATGGACGGGCTGGAGGGAGCGGCCGTGAGCGGAGGCGGCGGCTTCGACCGGAAGGCTACCGAGACGTTGATATCAGGATTGGACAAGCGCGTGTTCTACCTGCACAACGTGCACGAGGATGCGCCCACTCTCTTCGAGACGCGATGGGCGATGTCGTATCTCGCGGGCCCGATGACGCGCGATCAGATCCGCAAGCTGATGCAGGACAGACGCGCGGAATTCCCGGACGCGTCGCCGGCTCCTGCGACCACGTCGGCCGCATCGGCCGCCGCACCGTCGGCCGCGACCGGCGCTGCGAACGTTGCGGCATCGACACGGCCCGTCCTGCCGCGCGGCGTGGATCAGTATTTCGTGCCACTGGCTTCGGGCGACGCACAGCTCTACCACGCAGGCGCGATGGGCTCGGCGGACATCGTGTTCAGCAATTCGAAGTACTCGGTGAACGCGAAGCGACGCGTCGTTCATAGAACGGGGATCGGCGATGGTCCCATCCCCGTCGCGTGGGAGAAGGCGACGGAACTCCCGCTCGGGCCCGAGGATCTGGACACCGAACCGCTTCCCGGCGCGGGCTTCGCACCCTGTCCCGCCACCATCACTTCCGCCGCGGTCGATGACTGGAAGAAGGGCTACGAACGCTGGCTCAGAACCGGTCAGGCGCTCACGCTCTACAGAAGTGCGAAACTCGAACTGGTGTCGAACCCCGACGAAAGCGAAGGCGACTTTCGCGCGAGGCTGCAGCATTCGAGCCGTGAAGCGCGCGACGCCGCGGTGAGCGAGCTCCGAAAGAAGTACTCGGACAAATTCGCCCGGCTCGAGGAGCGCCGCGCGAAGGCCGGACAGCGCGTCGAGCGCGAGCAGGCGCAGGCAGGCGCGGCGAAGATGGATGCGTGGATGTCCGCGGGTACCGCGTTCCTCGGCGTTCTGCTGGGGAGAAAGCGTATCAGCATGACGACCGCATCGAGGATGGGCACCGCCGCGCGCAGGGTTGGTCGCTCGCGCGAACAGGCCGAGGATGTGACGCACGCCCAGGAGAGCGCGGAGCGGCTCGACCAGCAGAAGGCGGATCTGGACGCCGAGCTGCAGCGGGAGATCGATGCGATCGGCGAATCGTACGACGCGCAGAAGGAGGAGTTGGAGTCGGTGGCGATCCGCCCGAAGAAGTCCGACATTCAGATCCACTTCGTCGGCGTCGGCTGGGGTGACGAGCCGTGAGCTCGCGCAGTCCTCTCTGGTCCAGGAGCGACTGCGGTAAACACCAGCGATCCGCCCACGCGCACGGAGCCCACACTGCAAGCCTCTGATCTCGCCCCCGTCTTCCCGCATCCCGCGATAGCGCTCCAGATCGTCCTGGCGCTTTCGCTCGGACTTCTCGTCGGTCTCGAGCGCGAGTGGGCGCAGAAGGAGATCGGCGTCCGCACCTTCAGCGTCGTATCGCTGATCGGGATGCTGGCGTCGCTCCTCGGTACTGCGGTTCTCGTCGCGTCGCTGATCGGCGCTCTCCTCCTCGTGGTGCTGCTGAACGTCCAGAGCCTGCGAAAGGAGAACGCGCTGGAGCTCACCACGTCGAGCGCGCTGATCGCGATCTTTCTTCTGGGCGCGCTGGTGGGTCACGAGCACTACTTCACCGCGATCACGTCTGCGGTGCTGCTCACCATGCTGCTCGCGTGGAAAGCCGAGCTGCAGCAGTTCGCGGGCGAGCTGCGTCCCGAGGAGATCCGAGGCGCGGTGCTCCTCGGTCTCATCAGCGTCGTGATCCTTCCGCTACTCCCCGATCGCTTCGTGGACCCGTGGCAGTTGATCAACCCGCGGCAGGCGTGGGTGATCGTGGTGGTGATCGCCGGCATCGAGTTTCTCAACTACGTGCTGCTCCGGGTTTACGGTACGCGGGGGCTCTTCTGGACGGCGCTGCTCGGCGGCTTCGTGAACAGTACGGCGGCGGTCGCGGAGCTCGTGTCACTGGTGAGGAAGGATCGCCGCCCGGACAGTCCAGAGGGTGGCAGCGCGGCGCTGAGTGAGCGCCTGGTGGCCCTGGTGCTCGTGGCCAACGCGGCGACCATCGGTAGGAACCTGGTGATCCTCCTTATCTTCGCGCTGGGCGCCGCGCTGCTCGCCCTCACGCCACTGCTGGCGATGGTTGCGGTCGCGGCGGCACTGGCGTGGCGCCATCTCAAGAAAGGGAACGGGACTGCCGAGTCGCTCAGCCTCTCGTCGCCGATCTCGCTGCGCCACGTGCTGAGGTTCGCGATTCTCTTTCTCGTCCTCAACGTCACCGGCGCACTGGCACAGCGGGCGCTCGGCGGAGTAGGCTTCGTGGTGGTGGGTGTTCTGGGTGGGCTCGTGAGCAGTGCGGGAACGGCGGCGAGCGCGGCAGCGCTGGCGACGGCTGGCCAGATATCTGCAGAGTCTGCCGCTACGGCAGTGGTCCTGGCATCGATCGTGAGTGCCCTGGTGAAGCTTCCGATAGTGTCTCGTCAGGCCCGGGGGACGGAACTTCCGAGACGAGTGACTATGGTGACGGCGGCCGTCGTGGTCGTGGGTGTGGGAGCACTGGTGGCGACTTCCCTGTTTCTGAAGTGAGCTATGCATCGTGAGCGCCGGTAGTCTGGCGCGCCGTACCTGCGCGCTTGCGGTATTCATCGTGGCCTCTCCGCTCGGGGTCCGCGCGCAGCAGGACACGAGCAGGTCATCTTCGTCTGGTGACACTACTCGAATCGTGTCGGGTCGTGACACGGCAGCGACCAGTTCGATCTCTGCCGCGGACACCATGCGCGCGCCCGTGTCGTGCGACGGGAAGCTCATCTCCGAGATACTCGTGATACGCCAGCCGCCTACGATCCTCTCGAAGGTGAAGCCGGTATGGATCCGGCCGGCGGTGGCCATCGCGGTCCAGCACAGAAACACGAAGGCGGCCGCGATCACTCCCTTCCTGCAGATCGAGCAGGGGCAGGAGTGCTCGGACTTCCGCCTCGCCGAATCCGCGCGCGTGCTGCGCGCGCAGCCGTATCTCGCCGACGCCACCGTGGAGGCGTTCGCGGACGACAGCGGCGGTGTGATAGTGCAGGTGTCGACGGTGGACGAAGTCCCGCTCGTGTTCGACCTGGGAGTGTCGCACGGGTCGCTTTCCCGACTCACTTACGGCAATTCGAACATCATGGGCGACGGGATGTACGCCGCCGCCACCTGGCGTCAGGGCTACGCGTACCGCGATGGCTTCGGGGTTCGCTTCACGAACTATCACGCGTTCCACGGACCGAACGCAGCCAGCGTAACGCTCGAGCGGTTCCCGCTGTCCAGCAACTACAGCGCGACACTCTCGCATCCGTTCTACACGCAGTTTCAGCGAATGGGGTGGTTCGGCGGCGTCCGGCGTACCACCGGATACGTCTCGTTCCTGCGCCCCGAGCAGCTTACCGCATCGCTCGGCATCGGTCGCACGCAGTGGGACATGGGCGGCGTGTTCCGCGTTGGAGGAGGGCGCGGCCACTTCTTCGCCGGTCCGCTGATCAGTCAGCAGCGCATCACGGTGGACGGCCAGGCACGCATCATCACCGACACAGGATTCGTCGCGAGCCCGGATTCGCTGCTCGATGGCCGATACCCCGTGCAGGACGAGACCCGTCTCGCTGCGGTCGTGGGGATGCGATTCCTTCGCTACCAGACGGTGACCGGCTTCGACGCGCTGATGGGATCGCAGGACATCGGAAGAGGAATCCAGCTCAGTGCGCTCATCGGTCGAGGTGCGGGCGCGGGCGACCACGGCGAGGTGGTCAGCGCCGATCTGTACGCCGGCACCGGCTCCGAGACCTCCTTCCTGGCCCTTCGCACGCAGTGGGAGACGCAGCGGCGCCCCGACCAGGGATACTGGGGGGACGTGGTGGGGAGTGGACGCCTCGCGTGGTATTACAAGCCTTCGGATACCGGAACCTGGATATCGAGTCTCGAGCTCTCCGGTGGGTGGCGCGAACGGAGCCCGTTCCAGTTGACGCTGGGCGACCGACAGGGCGGAGTGCGAGGCTACCGAGGTTCCGCGATTCCCGGAGCGCGGCGGCTGGTGCTGCGTGTGGAGCGACGCTGGGTGCTCGGCGGCATCACCCGCTTCGACAACATCGGCGTCGCCGCGTTCGGGGACGCGGGGAAGATGTGGGCCGGCAACGTTCCGTACGGCGTGACCAGCGACGTGAAGGCGAGTGTGGGACTCTCGCTGCTGGCCGCGGTGCCGAAGCGGTCGCGTCGTCTGATGCGCATCGACTTCGCAATGCCGGTGGTGCGCACACCGCACGCCGGATTTCAGATGCGCGCGGGAATAACCACGCCGATACTCGGACTCTGGAGGGAGCCGCGCGATGTGGCGAGAGCGCGATCACTCGCGCTCTCGTCGGACGTGTTCACCTGGCCGTAGCGCTGTCCAGTTGCGCGATGGTTCTGTTGGAAGGCGGCCGCTCCTTCCGCAGTCGAGCGGAAACCGCCTCGGCGCGCGCGAACGCGTGCAGGAGATTCTCACCGGCGAGCTTCTTCAGGTCGTCATCGCTCCAGCCGCGGCGCGCCAGCTCGGCGAAGAGTGCGGGGAACTTCGACACATCCTCGAGCCCCGTCACCACCTCCGTGATCCCGTCGAAGTCGCTTCCGATTCCCACGTGGTCGATGCCGGCTACATCGCGTATGTGCTCGATGTGGTCCGCGACCTCGGAAAGAGTGGCGTGCGGCCTGGGGTGTGCGTCGCGCCAGGCGGCGAGCTGGGCACGCTGTGCCGTCTGGTCGTCGGGGTGGGCCGAGCGGGCGCGCTCCTGCTCGGCGGACAGATCGCGCTCGTAGGCCGCCACCGCGGGCGACACGAAGCTCGGTACGAACGGCACCATCACCACCCCGCCGTTCTTCGGGAGGCGCCGAAGGATCGAATCGGGAACGTTGCGCGCGACATCCACGATCGCGCGGGCGCCGGAATGCGAGAAGATCACCGGAGCCTCCGACACGTTCAGCGCATCGCTCATCGTTCCGGGCGACACGTGCGCCAGATCCACCAGCATGCCGAGCCTGTTCATCTCGCGCACGACTTCCTCGCCGAACGGGGTGAGGCCGCCGTGCCTGGCGCTGTCGAGCGCCGCGTCCGCCCACGCCAGCGTGACGTTGTGCGTGAGCGTCATGTAGCGGACGCCGAGGTCGTAGTACGCGCGCAGCGCACCCAGTGAGTTCTCGATGGCGTGGCCACCCTCCAGCCCGAGGAGCGAGCCGATGACGTGCTCGCGGAAGTCGCGCCGGATGTCGGAAGTGGAGAGCGCGAGGCGGAGCTGTTCCGGGTATTTCGCGATCACCTGGCGGGCGATGTCGATCTGCTCGAGCTGAACGCGCGCGTAGCCCGAGTCCGCGAATTCGCCGGGAGTGTAGACCGACCAGAACTGCGCGCCGACCATTCCCCTGGCGAGGCGCGCGAGATCCGTGTGTCCAGGGGTGGTTTTGCGGAGGTCGTACGCTTCCACGTCGTGCGGCGCCTTCGACGACTCGCGAATCGCCCACGGGAGATCGTTGTGCCCATCGATCAGCGGAGAGGAAGCGAGCACGCGGCGCGCGCGCTCCAGGTCGGCGGCGGACGGTGCCGGCGCGGCAGTCGTGGAGGCGGATCTCGCGGGGGCGTTCTGCGCGCGGGCCGGAAGAGCGGCGGCGCCGATGAAGGCCGTGAGTACCAGAGGCAGCAGGAGCGAGCGCGGGGCAGGCGAGGAGAGAGACATCGGACGGCCAGAATGAGGTTGCGCGGAAAGAGCGTCCGCGTGGTGGTCCAACGTGTGGGGGGAGCGAGTAACTGCAGCGCTCGCCTCGAACCCGGATGCTAACCGGTAGCTCCCACGGCAGGCAAGGACGCACGCCGTCCGCCCCGCCGCGCTCGCCCGACTTTTGCAAAGGCGGACGATGCACTTACAAATCGTATGGGAGACAATATGTTTTGGACGATACCAGGTCGGCTCGTAGCGAGACGCGGACGCGCCTCGATCACCACCGCACTCTTCGCTGCCTACGCGCTCATCAACGCCGGCACGGCGTGCGCACAACGGAACTCCACCGACACGACCGGCGGCCACGCGCGAGCCGCCGTCACTTCCGACTCGAGCGCCGGGGAAGTGGAGAGCTACACGCCGCTTCCCGCGATCCACAGCCGCTTCGCGGAGATCGCCCGGCGAGTGACACCAGCAGTGGTGTCCATAGCCTCCGAGTTCAGCCCCGAAGTGGCGGAGCGCATGGAGGGCGGCGGCCAGCAGATCCCGCGCGGACTCTTTCCGCCTGGCTTCCTCCCACCCGGAGTCCAGCTCCAGCCGCAGCAGCAGGAAGAGCGGCCGGTCAACGCCACCGGTTCGGGGTTCCTGATCAGCAATGACGGATACATCATGACGAACAACCACATGGTGGATGGCGCCACCCGGGTACGTGTCACTCTCCTCGACCACCGCATCTTCACGGCGAAGGTGATCGGACACGATCCATCCACCGACGTGGCACTCATCAAGATCGATGGGAAGAACTTCCCGACGGTGCGCCTCGGAAACGACACCACCGTGCAGGTCGGCGACCCGGTGATAGCGATCGGCAATCCGCTCGGCCTGGACTTCACCGTCACGTCCGGAATCATCAGTGCGAAGGGGCGCGCCGACCAGCTCGCGAACCTCTTCAACGCGAAGTATGCGGTCGTCGACTTCCTGCAGACCGACGCCGTCATCAATCCCGGAAACTCCGGCGGTCCGCTCGTGGACATGCAGGGCAACGTGATAGGCGTGAACACCGCGATCGCGAGTCCCACGGGTGTCTACGCGGGCTACGGCTTCGCGATTCCCATCAGCATCGCGCGTAACGTCGTGAACGATCTCAGGAAGTATGGTGCGGTGCATCGCGGCATTCTGGGAGTATCGATCCAGAACGTCGGTCCGGCCGACGCGCAGGCGGCGGGGCTCGACAAGATCACCGGCGCGATGGTGGGAGGCTTCACCGGCGACGACAGCCCAGCGAAGAAGGCGGGACTCGAGCCGGGCGACATAATCCTGGCGGTCGACGGAAAGCCGGTGAGCCGGGTTTCGGAGCTGCAGGGGATGATGCTGGGCTACAAGCCGGGCGAAACGGTGAAGCTCGATGTGATGCGGTATGGCAAGCGTCACACGTTCGACGTGGAGCTCGCTGCGCTGCCCGGATCGAGCGACGTCGCGGAGTCCGGCAACTCGTCCGGGGGCGAGAAGTCGCCGACGAAGCTGCTCGGCATCTCCGTCATGAGCGTGACGCCTGCGGTGGCGCAGCAGCTCGAGCTCCCGTCCGGCACGACGGGACTCGCCGTGGCCGACGTGAGTCCCGATGGATTGGCCGCGGGGAAGCTGGTTTCGCGGGATGTCATCGTCGCCACGCTGAACGGCGGGAACCGGCAGCCGATCGGCTCGGTCGACGATCTTCGCAAGGCCATCTCGAGTGCTGGCGCCGGCGGAGGCGTGCTCAGTCTCCTCGTGTACACGCCGCAGCTTCAGGGTACGCGCGTCGTCAACATCGAAGTGGGGAAGGGCGGCTGATTAGCGAGGGCTCCGAGGTGTGGTGACGGACGCGTCGGGAGCGGCCTGCCACTTTCGCCGGGCGCGGCATCAGCACAGTTTCCCACCTCGGAGCGTCGCGCCGTTCGGGCGCGGCGCCGCGCGACCAATGACAGGGGGATCAATTGCTCTGGGTTTACATCGTCATGTGGGCGATCGGCGCGAGTCTGGTTGTGTACGGCTTCGCGATCGCCGTGGGCGGCAGGAAGTTCGGAATGGGCACGGGCGTGGCCGTGCTGGGCGCCCTCCTCGTGGCGGTCGGGATGTACCTCGGCAACGCCCACAACGACGGCGTTCACGGCGTCCGGCCCGATGCTGCACCGGAAGTGATGATCCCTGGCGGCACCTGATCGACGGATGCGGGCGGCGCACCGCGTCGCCCGCGCCGCACTCCCCTTGACATTCGACAAGGGGCTTCGTACTCTCCTGTCGAACGACAAGGAGAGTGGCGCATGGCGAAGGCGGACGTCGATGTCCTGCAGGGGACGCTGGACCTCCTGATCCTCAAGGCGGTATCGCTCGAGGAGATGCACGGCTGGGGGATAAGCCAGCGCATCCAGCAGATCTCGCGCGACGCGCTGCAGGTGAACCAGGGATCGCTCTATCCCGCGCTGCACCGCCTCGAGGATCGCGGCTGGATCACCGCGAAGTGGGGCACCTCCGAGAACAACCGCAAGGCGCGCTTCTACCGTCTCACCGCCGCCGGACGCGCGCAGCTCGCCACCGAACGCGCCAACTGGGAGCGCTTCGCAGTCGCGGTGCAACGCGTGCTCAGCGCCGAACCCGCCTGAGAGCGAGGCGAGCGTGAGCGGCACGGGCCTCCTGTCGAAGCTGGCGCGGCGCTGGCGCGCGATCTTCGCGCGCGGAGCGATGGAGCGCGAGCTCGACGACGAGCTCCGCTTTCACCTGGAGATGGACATCGCCACGCGCATCCGAGCCGGCGAAGAGCCGGAGCGAGCACGCGCTGACGCGCTGCGCGCCTTCGGCGGCGTGGAGCGTTTCAGGGAAGACTGTCGCGACGCCCGCGGCATAGCCTGGCTCGATGCCATCCGCGGCGACGCACGGAGAGCATTTCGTTCGATGCTCTCGCGCCCCGGGTTCACGATCGCTCTGGTGCTCACGCTCGCCCTCGGCATCGGCGCAAACACCGCGATCTTCAGCGTGGTGAACGCAGTTCTGCTGCAGCCGCTTCCATATCGCGATGCTGCACGGCTGGTGATGGTCTGGGAGAACGACCGCAACAGCGGCACCGTGCGCGAGCCGGCCTCGGTTCCCGACTTCTTCGACTTCGCCACGCGCAACCGCGTGTTCGACGGGATCGCGGGGCTGCAGCCGCGAGCTCTGAACTTCCGTCCGTCGTCTCCCGGCGCGGATGCGGAGTTGCTTTCCGCGGCGATGGTGACGCGCGACTTCGCGAGGATCCTCGGCGTGTCCCCGCTCCTCGGTCGCGATTTCCTTCCTGGGGAAATGGAGGCGGGCGGTGCGCCGGTGGTACTGATCGGCGAGCGGCTCTGGCGCGAACGTTTCGGTGCGGCGCCCTCGGTAATCGGCCAGCAGATCGTACTGGAAGACAGCAGCTACACCGTGGTCGGCGTCCTGCCGGATGGGCTGGAGCTCCCATCGATGCCGCCCGGCTTCACCTCTCTGAGCAGCGGCGTGCAACTCTGGCTGCCGCTCGCAGCCACGCCCGCGTCGTCGCCGCGTTCGCGCCATGACGTCGTCCTCATCGCGCGGCTCCGGGATGGCGTCACCGCTGCCGCCGCGCAGCGCGAGATGGCCGCCATCGCTGCGCAACTCGAGGTGGAGTACCCCGGGGACAACAGGGCGCGCGGCGCGTTCGTCGAACCGCTGCAGTCCTCCATGGTGCGCAACGTCAGACCCGCTCTCGCGGTGCTCTTCGCTGCCGTGGGGCTGGTGCTGCTGATCGCGTGTGCCAACGCGGCGAATCTGCTGGTGGCACGTACCCTGGCACGCAGGCGCGAGGTAGCGGTGCGTCTGGCGCTCGGCGCTGGCGCGGCCCGGATCGCCGTGCAGTTCTTCGTCGAGAGCGTCATGTTCGCCGTCCTGGCTGCGCTGCTCGGTATAGGTGTGGCGATGCTCGGTATTCGAGCGCTCCTCTCGCTCGCGCCGCCCGACCTGCCGCGCCTGGCGAGCATCTCACTCGACTCGCGCGTGCTCGCGTTCACGATGGTCATCGCGCTTCTGCTCGCGATTCTGTTCGGAGTGCTCCCCGCCTTCATGTCGCGCACTGTCGATCTGCAGCGTGCGTTGCGCGAGGAAGGTGGCCGGGGGGCGTCGGGTGCACGCGGAAGTACGCGTGCCCGCGGCGTGCTGGTGGTTCTCGAGGTGGCACTCTCGGTGATGCTCGTTATAGGAGCCTCGCTGATGGTGCGAAGCGTGTGGTCGCTGCGCGAAGTGAATCCCGGATTCCAGCCGGAGCATCTGCTCGAGGGACGCTTCATACTGCCGCCCAGCCGATACCCGCAGAACTTCGCGGGCTTCCCGCGCTGGACGGAGATCCAGAGCTTCCACCGACGGCTGATCGAGCGAGTCGAGTCCATCCCGGGCGTGACATCGGCATCCGTGTCGGCGAGCGATCCGCTGGAGACGGGCTTCACCAACAGCTTCGTGATCGTGGGCAGGGAGGCGGAAGCCGAGCACCAGCCGGAGATCTTCGTCCGCAGCGCGAGCCCATCGTATTTCCCCACTGCAGGTGTGCGCCTCGTGCGTGGCCGAATGCTGACGGACGGCGACGATGCCGAAGCGCCGGCGGTGCTGCTGATCAACGAAGCTGGCGCGAAGCGCTTCTTTCCTGACACGGACCCGGTGGGCCAGCGCATTCGATTCTGGGGTACCGAGCGCACGATAGTCGGCGTGGTCGCCAACGAGAAGTTTTCCGGTCTCTCCTCGGACACGCCTCCGGCGGTATATCCTCCTCTGTGGCAGGTCCCGTTGCCCGAGGTGACGCTGCTCGTGCGCACCACGGGCGACCCGGCGTCGGCGGCGGATGCGGTGCGACGCGCCGTGCGCGCTCTCGACCCGGGGATCGCGCTCTACGATGTACGTTCGATGGGCGATGCACTCACGAGCTCGATCGGGAAGGAGCGCTTCACCATGCTGCTTCTCGGGTCGTTCGCAGGTCTGGCGTTCGTCCTCGCTCTCATCGGCGTACACGGCGTGCTCGCTTTCACGGTCGAGCAGCGCAGGCACGAGATGGGGATCCGCCTCGCGCTGGGCGCGCAGCGGGGCGCCGTCCTCGGACTGGTAGTGAGGAAGGGAATGACGTTGGCCATGGCGGGGATCGCGTTGGGGCTCGCGGGTGCGCTCGCCGTGACGCACCTGCTCGGAACGCTGCTGTTCGGCGTGGGCCCGACGGACGCGCTCACCTTTCTGTTCGTGGCGATCGGCATGGCGCTCGCCGCGGCGTCGGCGAGCTTTCTTCCGGCGCGCACCGCGACGTCGATCGACCCGGCGAATTCCTTGCGCGCGGAGTAGCGCGAGCGTCCGATTCGAACCCCGCAGGGTGAATCGGTGTAACTCGGAGCAGGGCTGGGCGGTCAGTAACGAGGGGGCCGAGCGCATTGCCCCGCCTACTCCCTCGGCGCTACACTACGAAGCGCCGGCAGGGGATCGCCGGTCCTTCCCACGCCAACTTCCGGGAATACTCCGAATGACGACACGACAGCGCGCCGCGATCGCCGGCGTTCTCCTTCTGCCGCTTATCGCGGGTGCGTTCTTCCTCGACGCGGCGCAGAACAGGCGCGGCGTACGGCTCTTCGACCAGGTGCTGACACTCGTGTCGGGCCAGTTCGTCGACAGCCTGGACGCGGGCGCCCTGTACGAGAAGGCCGCGCGCGGGCTGGTGCGCGAGATCCAGGACCCGTACGCGGCGCTCTATTCCCCCGAAGAGCTGCGCGCTTTCACCCTCACCACCGGTGGTCGCTACGGCGGGCTCGGGATGCTGGTGGAGGATCAGCAGGGCGTCGTCGTGGTCAGTCGTGTGTACCCGCACACGCCCGCCGAGGGAGCGGGCGTGCGCGAAGGCGACCGTATCGTGGGAGTGAGCGGAATCACGACGCGCGGCTGGAAGCTGGCGCAGGTCACCGACTCGCTGAAGGGCGAGCCCGGAACGAAGGTGCACGTCACTTTCAACCGCCCCGGCGTGGACACGCCGATCAACGTCGAGTTCACCCGTGCGGTGATCCACATTCCCGCCGTGCCGTACGCGCTGATGTTCGACGGCAAGGTGGGCTACGTTCCGCTGCTCCAGTTCAACGAAACCGCCGCGGATGAGATGGAGCGCTCGGTGAAACGCCTCACCGCCGAGGGTGCGCGGGGAATCGTGCTCGACATGCGCGGCAACGGCGGCGGCATCGTCGATCAGGCGATCGCCATCAGCAACATGTTCCTGAAGGGCGGCCAGGAGATCTTCAGCGTTCGTGGCAGGCAGGGGGAGAACCAGGTCTACAAGGCGAGTGGCAATCCGCTCGCTCCCACCGTGCCGCTCGTCGTGCTCACCGATGGCTACACCGCATCGGCCAGCGAAATCGTCACCGGTGCGCTGCAGGACCATGACCGCGCGCTGGTGGTGGGCACCACTTCCTTCGGGAAGGGACTCGTGCAGTCGCTCTTTCCGCTCGATGGCGGCTGGGCGCTCAAGATCACCACAGCCAAGTGGTATACGCCGAGCGGCCGCTCGATCCAGAAGGAGCGCAAGCTCGTGGACGGGCGCCTGGTCGAAGTGATCGACTCGATGGAAACCGATTCTGCTCGCCGCTCGCGGCCCGTCTATCACAGCGACGCCGGTCGCGTGGTGTATGGCGGCGGCGCCATCACGCCGGACATCATAGTTCGCCCCGATACTCTCGACGAAGTCGAGCAGCGTCTGCTGCGGGCGGTGTCGCAGAAGCTGCAGGAGTTCCACATCGCGCTCTACGACTATTCGTTCCAGATGAAGGACAGCGTCGATGCGGGATTCGTGGTTCGTCCCGCCTGGCGCGATGAGCTGTACAAGCGAATCACGAAGGCCGGAGTAGAGGTCGGGCGGCCGCTCTACGATTCGGCTTCGTCCGAGGTCGACCGTCTCATTGGCGGGCAGATCGCGCGCCTCGCGTTCGGTGACTCGACGGCGAAGCGCCGTGAACTGAAGGACGACGCACAACTGATGCGCGCGCTGCAGATCATCAGCCGCGGAGAGACACAGCAGGATCTCTTCGCGGGAGTCTCTTCGGGAACCCGCTGAGGGCGCGGTCCGAGTGGGGATCTCCGGCTTCACGCGCGCGGCGCGGCTGACTTCAGTCGCGCGCGTTTCGAGGGTGGCGTTCCACGCGCGCGTCGGGCTCGCGTTCGCCGGTGCCGCGCTGCTCGCCACCCCCGTCGCCCGTGCTCAGGATTCGGCGTCGGCGCCGACGCAGGCCGCCGTGGTCAAACGCAACGCCGCGACGCTTCCTTTCGAGAAGGGACTGGTCGTGATCGATGCGCACAGCGACGGAAAGGTGGTCATCGGCGCTTCCGTGGGCGACAGCACCATCGCGACCACGTTCCCGGGGGCCGAGGTGCGCGCGTGGGCAGATTCGACT
Organism: Gemmatimonas aurantiaca; assembly: GCA_044463985.1. Classification (GTDB taxonomy): domain Bacteria; phylum Gemmatimonadota; class Gemmatimonadetes; order Gemmatimonadales; family Gemmatimonadaceae; genus JADGGM01. The sequence goes on from JBIQLU010000004.1 coordinate 64,606, forward strand.
GCGCGCCTCCTGGCACGCCGCGTCCCCCGGTCGGCCAGGGACCGGATCTATCGCAGCGGCATCGTGAATCGGGAAACCAGCGCCGGTGTGTCGTTCACGCGCCGGATTGCGGCGGGCGAATCCGCGTACAGGTTCTTTTTCGCGAACTCCAACTACGGCGGCTTCCCGCTCGATGTGAGTCGCGCCGAGGCCGATCAGTTCGTGAAGGCGCTCCGTCGGGCCGCCACTATGGCGCGCGATCTGGCCAATCCGCCACGCTCGAAACGGCGCTGACGGTGGCGCGCGCCGGCCAGCCGATGCCGCGGTCGGCACGGAGTCGCTCGGGCATCTCTCCCAGCACGCCGCCGTACGGGATCGCCAGCTCCGCGATGTCAGCGATATCCGCGCGTACGTCGGCCAGCACGGCGCCAGGCGGAACGCGGCCACCGGGAAGCTCGTGCATGCGGTTCGTCAGCACGATCACGAAGAGATCGCGCTCCGGGTCGATCCAGATCGATGTTCCGGTGAAGCCGGTGTGGCCGAATGCGCGCTCGCCCATGTGCTGGCCGCAGCTCGCGCCTCCCGCGCACGTGTCCCAGCCGAGCGCGCGCGTGCCGGCGCTCCGTCGCGTGAACAGCGCGACTGCGGAATCGCTGAATACTCTGACTCCCTGGTAGCTCCCGCCACCCAGCATGGTTCGGGCGAAGATCGCGAGATCACTCGCCGTGCTGAAGAGGCCCGCGCGGCCGGCCACTCCACCCTGCGCGTACGCGCCAGGATCGTGCACCTCGCCGCGCAACGGATGCCCGCGCGAGGAGAGCCGTTCGGTGGGCGCGATTCTACCGTGCAGCGACTTCGCCGGTCGGAATGTCGTGGATCGCATCCCCAACGGCGTGAAGACGTTCTTCCGGACGAACGCATCCAGCGGTTCGTGCGCGATCGCCTCGACGATGTAGCCGAGTACGTCGGCGCCGAGGTCGGAGTAGATCTGCCGGGTGCCCGGCTCGTACACCAGCGGCGCAGCGAGCACCATTCGGCGCGCCTCGCGCGGCGTGCGCGCGCGTGAGAGCTCCAGCCCCGCCGGCAGCCCCGAACGGTGTTCGAGGAGCTGTCTGATCGTGACGTTCCGTTTGCGCCCCGTGCGAAACTCCGGCAGATACTTCGACGCGCGGTCCTCGAGGTGCAACTCATCCCTGTCGAAGAGCACCATCACCGCGGCCGTGGTGGCCACCACCTTCGTGAGCGAAGCGAGGTCGTAGATGGTGCTGTCCACGTTCACGCGCGTGGCACCAGCTCCCCACGTCAGGCCGCCGTAGCCGCGCCGCCAGAGCACACTGTCCGAGCGGCCCACCACCACGGCCATCCCCGCGTATCCCGAAGCATCGAGCCCCAACCGTACCACGTGATCGATAGATGCCAGCCGCGCCTCCGCGACGTACGACGTGGGGACCGCGCTGGCTGCATGCACGGGCCCCGGGTCGGAGGAACAAATCATCGAAAGGGCCACGCACAGCGTGGGCGCGATCTGCAGCATGGGCGCGGATCCTTTGGCTGAGGCCGTCTGCCTTTACTACACCGCACGAGAGCGCGCGCTCCGCGCTGCTCGTCGACTCATTCGGCCGACGAGCGAGCGGGGTGTGGTGCAACG
>JBIQLU010000005.1:0-6601 GCA_044463985.1 Gemmatimonas aurantiaca
AATCAGACGCAACAAACGCTGTTGTGATCCACTGCGCGAGCGACAGCCAGAGAGACATTTCGCGTCACCTCCCTTCAATGAAGTCACTCCTGGTTGGATTCCAGGGTGCTAGATCAGGTTGGCTCCGCTCTTACTGATTTGGCTTGCCCGCTCGTCTTCGCTCAGCCGAGGATCGGGGGTTCTTGTTCGAAAATTGGCAGGAGAATTGGTGAGTTTTTCTCGCACTCGACTGGGTGTCTCGTGCGCTATTGCATCTGCAGGTTGCGCTGCGCGATCGCCCGCGCCTGGTATGCGCTTATCGACTTCCGCTCCGAGCCGGCTCCGCTGCGTTGCCGCCCGATACTTCGATACTCGCCCTACCGCCCCCTCCCCACCCACCTGTTGGTAGCGTCCAGTACTGCCAGTACGCTCGCCGTCTCGGCGCTGTCTCTTATCTCGCAGCTCCCCGTGAGCAGCGTCGCCTCACGGTCCACCCGCGCCGACACTCCCACGAATACGAACTCGCGCTCGAACGCGTCGATCAGCTTGCAGCCATCGAGAGCGAGCACCGCCAGACTGCCCTGTGCTCCACGAGCCCGCGAGATGGCCTGCACGGTTGCGCGAGCAGCCAGCTCGGCACGCGATCGCTCGGACTCTACCCCCTCTGCTTCTCCAATGTAGGACTCCTTGCCTGCACGCAGAGTAACGCGGCACGTCACTCCCTGCGTGCGCGATCTCCGCACCTCCACGTCCTCGAAGTACAGCCACCGCTCCAGCGTAACGGCCACGGCTTCCGGGGTCAGTACCTCCTCCGGACGCCGAATGTCGAACTCCTTCGGAGGATCCACAGTCGTCGCGACGGAGATCTTCCTGTGGTCCACCCGCATACCGAGGTGCGCGATCAGCGCGCTCTCGACGTTGCGGACGGTCTGCTTGGGACTCACATCCGCCGTGGTCAAGAGATGTATCTCCGCTATGGCCCCCGTGTCACTCGCCACTATGCGAGCTGCCAGAACTCCCGGCAACGTCGCCAGCAGCTCTTCAGCTCTCTTTATGGGTAATACACTACCGGCTATGGGTGATACCGGCGTCGATGGCGTCGGTGCATTCAAGGGCACGGACACTTATAAACCTGCGCTGAACCAGGGAGTGAACTTGCGGAGGACCGACATCGAAGCGTGGACAGCGCGATCGCGCTACGAAGTGGAGGGGGCCAGTTTCCATGCCACGAAGCCGGCTTGCGTCCAATATTGGGACCCATGGGCGTAAATGCAAGCTGGCCAGTGCTACAAACTCGTAAGGTTATAGTCCTTTAATTTTCTGTAAAGCGTCCGCTCTCCCATGCCTAGCATCCTGGCGGCTTTTCTTCGGTTGCCGCGCGCTTCACGCAACGCGACTTCGATCGCCGCGCGCATGATCTCGTCCATCGTCATCCCTGGTCTGATCGCAACCTCGTTCGCAGGTGCTTCACTCTCGCGCGGCTCGATCGCCGCCACACTGCTCGGCGTCACCGATGGCCTGACTTCCCCGACCCATCGATGCTCCCCCGGCACCGCTATCTCCTGACCGGTCGGCGCGCCGACCATCTCGACTCGCTGACGCAGCTCCTCCATCTGTAGCTTCAGCTCCACCAGACTGCGAACTATGAACTCCAGTTCGCGCCCGCTCGCACCGGCTCCCCCGCCCTCCGATCGCATGAGCGCCGGCACCGGCACGGGCAGGAATCTGGCGCTTCCTCCTTCCCGGATCTCGCGAGGTATGTCGTCGGCCGTGATCTCATGACCGGGCGCCAGCACCACCATGCTCTCCACCAGGTTCTGCAACTCGCGAACGTTTCCGGGCCACGAATAGTCCACCAGCAGTTGCATCGCTCCCGCCGATATGCCGCGAAACTCGCGCTCGTGCTGCGCCGAGAATCGTTTGACGAAATGGCGTACCAGCAGGGGTATGTCTGCCCGCCGCTCGCGCAACGGCGGGAGGTAGATGGTGAGGACGTCGAGTCGGTAGTACAGATCCGCGCGGAACTCGCCGCTCTGTACCTGCTCGCGCAGCGGCCGGTTCGTCGCGGCCACGATCCGCACATCCACCCTGAACGCCTTCGAGCCGCCGACGCGCATCACCTCGCGCTGCTCGAGCACGCGCAGCAGCTTGACCTGCGTGGTGAGCGGCGCTTCTCCTACTTCATCAAGGAAGAGTGTACCGCCCTGTGCCAGCTCGAAGCGCCCGATGCGCCGCTCGGCCGCGCCGGTGAAAGCTCCCTTCTCGTGACCGAACAGCTCACTCTCCAGAAGGCTGTCCGGAAGCGCGCCGATGTTGACGGCTATGAACGGCTTCGAGCGCCGCGGGCTCAGGTGGTGGATCGCTCGGGCCACCAGCTCCTTCCCGGTTCCGCTCTCCCCCTCGATGAGCACCGTGCTGGAGACGGGCGCCATCTGCTCGATCTTGACCATGACCTCGCGCAGCGCTTCGCTCTCGCCTATGAGGCCCGTCTCCTGCGACAGCCGCCTGCGATCGAGGATGCGCAGCACGCCGGCGAAGACTTCGTCGATGTCCACCGGCTTGGCGTATACCTCGACGAAGCCGAGCGCGCGGAGCCGGTCGTGCAGCGCAGGGTCAGGAACATCCGCGAGTCCGACGACCGACGCACCGTCCCAGAGCTCGCGCTTCGCGAGCTGGATGTTCGCAACGTCGGTGAGGCCGCTCGTCAGCACGACTACGTCGGGCTGCTCGCGCTCGAGCCATGCCGGCACGTCGTCCATCGGCGAGACGAGCGCGGTCTCCACACCCGCCGCCTCGAGCTTCGCGTTGAGCCTGACTGCGGGCTCCACATCGGCCAGCGTGATCATCACTTTCATGATCCGCCTCCTCCCTCTCCTTCGCCGTCCACGCGGGGCTTCCCGTGGTCGCTGTTTCCGCCGCGCAGTATCTCCACCGCGTGCTGCACTATCGGATCGAGCGCCGCGAGTCCGTCGCGCACTCCTCCGGTCGAACCGGGGAGGTTCACGATGAGCGCGCGACCGCGTGTGCCGGCAACGCCGCGCGAAAGCGCCGCGCGCGGGAAGCTGTCGACCGACACGACTCTCATCCGCTCCGCGATCCCGGGGGCCTCACGCTCGAGCACTGCCCGCGTAGCCTCCGGGGTGACGTCGCGCGGCGAGAGTCCGGTGCCGCCGGTAGTCAGCACGAGATCGACTTCTCCACCGTCGCACATCGTGATGAGACGCGCGACTATCGCGGAGGAGTCATCGGCTACGAGATCCCGCATCGCCAGCGCGTGGCCGCTGCGCTCGCACCACTCCTGGATGGCATCGCCCGAACCATCAGCGCGCTCCCCCCGTGCGCCGGCGTCGGAGATGGTGAGCACGGCAACTCTCACCGGGCCGGTTGCCGGGAAGGTCCGCTGGGGTGCAGGCCCTCCCGTCTCGCTCACAGGTGCGAACCCTGCTTGTAGAAGGGCGTCTTCACGACCGTCGACGGGAGCCGCTTCCCTCTGATCTCCACCTCGAACTCCGTGCCTTCGACGGCGACTCCCTTCGGCAGATAGCATGTGCCGATCGGCGTCCCGAGCGACGGACTCACCGTCCCACTCAGGACCGTTCCGACCTCTTCGCCATTCAGGTACACGGCGTACCCGTGACGCGGGAACGCGCGCTCGCCGATCGTGAAGCCCACCAGCTTCCTCTCGATGCCGCGCTCCTTGAGTGCGACCAGCGCGTCACGCCCCACGAAGTCGCCCTTCTTCAACTTCACCACCCATCCCATGTTCGCCTCCAGCGGCGAGGTGGTGTCGTCGATGTCGTTCCCGTAAAGCGCCATCCCCATCTCGAGTCGCAGCGAGTCGCGAGCGCCGAGTCCGGCAGGCGTCACGCCGCCCGTCCCGACGATGGCATCCCACAACCGGCGCGCGTCGGCAGAGCCGATGTAGAGCTCGAAGCCGTCCTCGCCCGTGTAGCCGGTGCGCGAGATCACGCCACTCACGCCGGCCACCGCGCCCTCCGTGAAGTGGTAGTACGCGATCGAAGAGAGGTCGGTTTCCGTGAGCGGTTGAAGTATCTTCACCGCGTCGGGCCCCTGCACCGCGAGCAGCGCGATGTCGCTGCTCACATCCTTCAGCGTGCAGTCGAAGCGATCCACGAAGCGCGAGATGTGCGCCAGGTCCTTCGCGCGATTCGAGGCGTTGACGACCATCATGATATGGTCGGCGAAGCGGTACACGAGACAGTCGTCTTCGATGGTACCGCGCTCGTTCAGGATCGTGGAGTACTGGATCTGTCCCACAGCGAGCGCGGCGACATCGTTGGACGTCACGTAGTTCACGAAATCCACCGCCCCCGGACCGCGGATATCGAACTCGCCCATGTGACTCACATCGAAGATCCCCGCGGAGTTCCGAACCGCGTTGTGCTCGGCGGTTATCCCGGACGGGTACTGGACCGGCATGTCGAAGCCGGCGAAGGGTGCCATCTTGGCGCCCAGCGAAACGTGCACCTCGTGAAGCGGTGTCCGCTCCAACTGGCTGGAAGTGCTGGCCTGCTCCATCTGCTTGTCGCTCCGGGAAATCGGGTTCAGCCCGCTGGCGCCAACCCGGGTGCCTTACGCCCCCGATGCACCTGCATCCCGCGGGCAAGTGGGTCCCGGAATATGCCCGGATGGCAGCAATAGAGGAAGCAGAAAAGGAAGGACACAGGAAACAGGGCACAGGAAACAGGAACTGCTCACCCACGCGAATCGGTGTGCAGTTCCTGTGTCCTGTTTCCTGTGTCCTGTTTCCTTTGTCTAAGTCTCCCCTCCCATCAGAACCGCCATGATCGCCTTCTGGATGTGGAGGCGGTTCTCGGCTTCGTCCCAGACGCGGCTCTGGGGGCCGTCGATCACGGCGGCAGCGACTTCTTCGCCGCGGTGGGCCGGGAGGCAGTGCAGGAAGATCGCGCCGGGGTTGGCGCGAGCCATCAGCTTCTCGTCCACCTGGTAACCGGCGAACGCGGCCGCCCGCTTGGCCTGTTCCTCTTCCTGGCCCATCGATGCCCACACGTCCGTGTTCACCGCATCGGCACTGCGTACCGCCTCGGCCGGGTCGCGCACCACATCGACTCGCGCGCTCTGCCTCGCGCGGGCGAGGATCGCCGGGTCGGGGTCGTACCCCTCGGGACACGCGAGCGTGAGCTGGAAGCCGAGTCGCCACGCCGCGTTGATCCACGAATTCGCCATGTTGTTGCCGTCACCCACCCACGCGATCTTCCTCCCCTCCCAGCCGCCGAGCTGCTGGCGTACCGTGAGGAGATCGGCCAGGATCTGACAGGGGTGCAGCAGATCCGTGAGCCCGTTGATCACCGGCACGTCGGCGTATCTCGCCAGCTCCTCCACCTCCGCGTGCGCGAAGGTGCGGATCATGATGCCGTCCACGTAGCGCGACAGCACGCGCGCCGTGTCGGCGATGGGTTCGCCGCGGCCAAGCTGCACGTCGCGCGGCGAGAGAAAGAGTGCGTGGCCGCCGAGCTGCCACGCTCCCACCTCGAACGACACGCGCGTGCGTGTCGACGACTTCATGAAGATCATCGCCAGCGACTTCCCCGCGAGCGGCCTGGCGGTGTACCGGCCGGTGCGCATCGACTCGGCGAGATCGAAGAGAGCGCGCAGCTCCGCTTCGGTGAAGTCGGGGATGGCGAGAAAGTCCTGGGGCATTACGCGGATCCGAAGTGTGTAGGGGTCAGAGTATGTACTTTCTGAGGTCCTCGTCGTCCGCGATCTCGCGCAGCCGCTCACGCACGACGGCAGCATCTATCGCGATCGGCGCCTTGCCGCGATCGGGCAGATCGTAGAGCACATCCTCCAGCAGCGATGACATCACCGTGTGGAGGCGGCGCGCACCGATGTTCTCCATGCGGTCGTTCACGGTGCCGGCGATGCGCGCGATCTCGGCGATCGCGTCGTCGGTGAACGTGAGCACCGCGCCCTCGGCGGCCACGAGCGCGGCGTACTGCTTCGTGAGCGCGTTCTCCGGTTCGGTCATGATGCGCACGAAGTCGGCCTCGGAGAGCGACTTCAACTCCACGCGGATGGGGAAGCGACCCTGCAGCTCCGGAATGAGATCGCTCGGCTTCGATACGTGGAACGCGCCTGCAGCCACGAAGAGGATGTGATCGGTCTTCACCATCCCGTACTTCGTCTGGACGTTCGAGCCTTCCACTATCGGGAGGAGGTCGCGCTGCACGCCCTCGCGGGAGACGTCCGGACCGCCCTGCTGTCCGCGAGCGCCCGCAACCTTGTCGATCTCGTCGAGGAAGATGATCCCCATCTTCTGCACGCGCTCGAGCGCGTCGGTGGTGACGTCCTCCATGTCGACCAGCTTCTCGAGCTCCTGGTCCAGCAGAATGCGCCGCGCCTCCGAGACCTTCACCGTGCGCTTCTTCGTGCGCTTCGGCATCATGTCCTGGAGCATCTCGGTGAAGTTCTCCATCCCCTCGGGCGCGCCCTGCGGGACGAGCATGTCGAGCATCGGGCCGCCGCTCTGCGTGACCTCCACCTCCACTTCGCGGCTCTCGAGCTGGCCGTCGCGGAGAAGCTGGCGCAGCTTGTCGCGCGTGCGCCGGTGGCGGTCGGAGAGAGCGTCGGAATCGCTGTC
>JBIQLU010000005.1:6701-10079 GCA_044463985.1 Gemmatimonas aurantiaca
TCCACCTTCTCCTGCGCGAGATCCTCCACCTCGTTCTCGCGCTCGTTGCGCACCATGTCGATCGCGCTCTCCACGAGGTCGCGCACCATCGACTCCACGTCGCGACCCACGTAGCCCACCTCGGTGAACTTCGAGGCTTCCACCTTTATGAACGGCGCGCCCGCGAGTCGCGCGAGTCTGCGCGCGATCTCCGTCTTCCCGACTCCGGTGGGGCCGATGAGGATGATGTTGTTGGGCGATATCTCATCGCGCATCGCCTCGCTCGCCTGCTGCCGACGCCAGCGGTTGCGGAGCGCGATGGCCACGGCCTTCTTCGCCTCGGCCTGGCCCACTATGTATCTGTCCAGCTCGGCCACTATCTGCCGCGGCGTGAGATCCGCCAGTCGACCTATGGCCTGTTGAGTACGATTGGATGCCATTATTTCCGATTCACAGCTCGAGCACGGTGATGTTCGTGTTCGTGTAGATGCAGATCTCGCCGGCGATGCCGAGTCCTTTGCGCACGATCTCGGGCGCGGTGAGCGACGAATGCTCGAGGAGTGCGCGCGCGGCCGCGAGCGCGAACGACCCGCCCGATCCGATGGCGAGGATCCCGTCGTCGGGTTCGATGATGTCGCCGGTGCCGGAGAGCACGAAGCCGTGCTGCCGGTCCATCACGGCGAGGAGCGCCTCCAGACGCCGAAGAACGCGGTCGCTACGCCAGTCCTTGGCCAGTTCGACCGCCGCGCGCGACAGGTTCTCGGGATAGCGCTCCAGCTTCTCCTCGAACTTCTCGAAGAGCGTGAACGCATCGGCGGCAGCGCCAGCGAAGCCGGCGATCACCTTGCCACCCTTCAGCACGCGCACCTTCTGCGCGTTGGACTTCATCACCGTCTGGCCGACGCTCACCTGACCGTCGCCGCCGAGGGCGACGCGACCGTCTCTCCGAACTCCGAGGATGGTCGTGGCCCGCACCGTTGGAAGCTTGTAGGACATTCAGGAAGATACCCGCTCATCCCCGCGAGTCACAGACAGCCGAGGGACGCCTGACGACGCCGCGAAGAGGCTCGCCTGATCTCGCGTGGTCGCGCTCCGACCCGCTCAGGCTCTCGGGTGCGCCTTCGCGTACACCGCCTTGAGCCGCTCCACGCTGGTGTGGGTGTAGATCTGCGTCGTGGAGATCGAGGCATGGCCGAGTAGCTCCTGCACCGCGCGCAGGTCGGCGCCTGCGTCGAGGAGGTGGGTGGCGAACGTGTGGCGCAGCGAGTGCACGCTCAACCCCGCCTCCTCATCGATCTGCGCGAGGAATGCGCTCACTGCGCTCTGCACTGCGCGAACGCCGATGCGATGCCCCGTGCGGCCGAGGAAGAAAGCTGTACGATCGGCCCTGCCGCCCAGCGCGCGCGCGAGCTCGTCGCGCTTCGACTCGTAGTTGCGGAGCGCGAGCACGGCGTGGTCGCCCACGGGAACGATGCGCTCCTTGCGTCCCTTTCCTCTCACCTTCACCTGCTGCGAGAGGAGATCGATGTCCGCGCGGTCGATCCCCGCGAGCTCGGAGAGTCGCATTCCCGTGGAATAGAAGAGCTCGAGCATGGCGAGGTTGCGCACATCCACGAACGCCCCCTCCCACGCGCGCACTTCGGCCATCTGAAAGAGCAGGTCGATCTGGACGCGGTCGAGGTAGGCAGGGAGATACTTCTCGAGCTTCGGCGAGGCCACACCGCGCGCCGGGTTGGCCTCCACCATTTCGTTCCGGTGCATGAAGCGATAGAAGCTCCGCACGGCGGAGAGAGCGCGGGCTATGGAGCGCTTCGACAGGCCGCGACGCGTGAGCTGCCCCATGAATCCGCGCATCGCGAGGCGGTCCACTCCCTCCCAGCTCCACCCCTCCGCTCCGTAATAGCCGCCGAGGAAGTCCACGAAGCTTTCGAGATCGCGACCGTACGCCTTGATGGTATGCGGCGAGTCGTTTCGCTCCTTCTCGAGGTACTCGAGGAAGGCGACAACGTCGGAGGGGGGCGCGGCGGCGTCGCTCACAGCGCCGCCGCCTCCAGCTCGTTCGAGGCGCGCCATTGCCGCAGGTCCGTGAGCGCTCGCTCGGCGAGCAGCTCGCGCTTGCGCCGCTTGTCGCGCACCCGCTCGCCGAGGTCGTCGAGGAGTCCGAAGTTCGCGTTCATCGGCTGGAAGTGGGCCGGATCGGCCTCGCGCAGGTAGCGATAGAGACCGCCGAGCATCGTGGTGGGCGGCGGAATGACCGGCGGTAGGCCGTCCACGATACGGGCGAGATTGATGCCCGCCAGGAGACCCGTGGCGCTGCTCTCGGTATATCCCTCCACGCCCGTGATCTGGCCGGCGAAGAGCGTGCGCTGGTCATCCCGCGAGGAGAGGTGCGGCGTGAGCACCGCGGGCGTGGCGATGTACGAGTTCCGGTGGATCGAGCCGAAGCGGAGGAACTCGGCGCCGGCGAGTCCCGGGATCATGCGTACGATCCGCTGCTGCTCTGGAATGCGAAGGCGCGTCTGGAAGCCGACGATGTTCCACATCCGACCCGCCCGGTCCTCGCGGCGAAGCTGAATCACAGCCCACGCCGCGCGCCCGGTGCGCGGGTCGCGGAGACCCACCGGCTTGAGCGGTCCGAAGCGCAGCGTGTCGCGGCCGCGGCGCGCCATCTCCTCGACCGGCATGCACCCCTCGAAGTACGGAACTTCGTCGAAGTCGTGGCCGTGGTGCTGGTCGGCGGAGATGAGGGCATCGACGAAGGCCTCGTACTGTTCGCGGTCGAGCGGACAGTTGAGGTACGAATCCCCGGAGCCGTCCGCGCCTTCCATGGTTTCCTTGCCATAGCGCGATGCGGCGAAGACGATGGACTCATCTATCGACTCACGTGCGATGATCGGCGCGATCGCATCGTAGAACGCGAGCGCTGTGGTTCCGAGGCGCTCGCGGATCGACGCGGCGAGCGCGTCGGAGGTGAGCGGGCCGGTAGCCACGATGCACGGGGAGCTCGGCTCGGTGACCTCGCCGCGCACGACCGTGATCCGTTCGTGCGAACGGATGCGTTCGTCGACGCCGCCGGAGAACGCATCGCGATCGACGGCGAGCGCAGTCCCGCCCGGCACGCGCGCGCGGTCGGCCGCCCAGAGCACGAGCGAGCCGAGCTCACGCATCTCCTCCTTCAGGAGTCCGTGCGCGTTGGTGACCTCGGTGCTCTTGAAGGTGTTGGAGCAGACGAGTTCGGCGAGCCGATCGGTTTTATGCGCCGGCGTTCCCTTCACGGGCCGCATCTCGTGCACGATCACGTCGTGCCCACGCTCGGCGAGCTGCCACGCCGCCTCGCTCCCCGCCAGCCCACCGCCGATTACGGAGATGGTGGTCATGGGGAATAATACTGCTAAAGAC
>JBIQLU010000005.1:10179-15651 GCA_044463985.1 Gemmatimonas aurantiaca
GCGGGCTCCCATTCGTTGCCGCACTTGAGGCACTTGCGGTATTCGCCGCGGGCCTTGGTGGACTTCGCTTCGGCGCCCTCGAAGCCGCACTCGGGGCAGCGCTCGAGGACCGGCTTGTTCCAGGCGATGAAGTCGCAGGCCGGGTGGTTGGAGCAGCCGTAGAACGCGCGGCCGCCCTTCTTGGAGCGGAGCTGGATGATGTCGCCGCCATCCTTGGGGCACTTGACGCCCGTGGGGAGAGCGCGCGTGCCTCGGCACTTGGGGAAGCGACTGCAGCCGAGGAATGGGCCGGACCGTCCCTGGCGGATGAGCATCATGGCGCCGCACTCGTGGCAGACTTCATCGGTGGGGATCGCCGGCTTCTTGTCGCGACCCAGCGGACGCGAATAGTCGCACTCGGGTCGGTTCTCGCACGCGAGGTACGGTCCGAAGATGCCGCCCTTCGCCACCAGCCGACCGCCATCCTTCGGACAGCGCTCGGTTTCGAGCATGGTGAGGTCGTGCGCCCTGCTGATGAGATCTTCGATGTCGGCCTTTCCGAGCGATTCCGCGAATGGCTCGTAGAAGTCCTCGAGCACGCCTCTCCAGCTAAGCGCTCCCTCTTCGATCTTGTCGAGCTCTCCTTCCATGCTGGAAGTGAACGCGACGTTGAAGATGTCGGGGAACTGGTGGACCATGATCTTGGCCACGGTCTCGCCGAGCGGCGTGGGAGTGAAGCGACGCTGCTCGAGGAGCACGTAACGGCGATCGACCAGTACCGAGATGATGGACGCGTAGGTGGATGGGCGCCCGATGCCGAGTCGTTCGAGCTCCTTCACCAGACTGGCTTCACTGAAGCGCGGCGGCGGTTCGGTGAAGTGCTGCCGCGGAATGATTTCGCGGAGCGGTACGTTTTCCTTCGGCTCGAGCACGGGGAGCGCCTGCTCATCTTCGAGCGCGCGCCCATCGCCCTCCTCGTGTGCCTCGCGATAGAGGGTGAGGAAGCCCTCGAACTTGATGATGCTCCCGGTCGAGCGAAAGAGATACTTGCCGAGGTCGAAGTCGACGGTCGTGGTGTCGAAGACAGCCGGCGCCATCTGGGAAGCCATGAAGCGCTTCCAGATGAGCTCGTAGAGCTTGAACTGATCGGGCGTGAGGTAGCTCTTGATGTGCTCCGGCCGGCGCGATGGGTCGGTGGGTCGCACCGCCTCGTGCGCGTCCTGGGTGTTCGCCTGACCGGCCTTTCCGTACAGGCGAGCCGAAGGAGCGAGGAAATCCTCGCCGAAGAGCGACTTCAGGTAGTCGCGCGCCTGACCCGCAGCGCTTTCCGCGATGCGCGTGGAGTCGGTACGCATGTACGTGATGAGCCCGACGGCGCCCTCGGGGCCGATGTCGACGCCCTCGTAGAGCATCTGCGCGACGCGCATCGTGCGCTTGGAACCGAAGCCGATCTTCTTGGCGGCTTCCTGCTGCATGGTACTCGTAGTGAATGGCGCAGCCGGATTCTTGCGGCGCTCGCGTCTGCGGACGTCGGTGACCGTGAACGTCTTTCGCCCCTCGAGGTCCGCGAGGATCGCCTTCGCCTGGCTCTCGTTGGAGATCTCCGGCTTCTTACCCTCTATCTGGTGGAGCTTGGCCGTGAAGCGCTGCTTGGCCTTCTCGAGAAGCGCCTCGATGGTCCAGTACTCCACCGGCTTGAACGCACGGATTTCGCGCTCGCGCTCGACGATGAGTCTGAGCGCCACGGTCTGTACGCGGCCGGCGGAGAGCCCCTTCTTGACGGTCTTCCATAGGAGCGGGCTGGCCTTGTAGCCCACCAGTCGATCGAGCACACGGCGCGCCTGCTGGGCCGCGACCTTTTTCTCGTCTATGGAAGTGGCCTGGCGGATGGCCTTCTGCACTGCGTCGCGCGTGATCTCGTGGAACATCACGCGCTGGATGGGTGCGCCATTGCGTTGTTTGATGCTCTCCGAGACGTGCCAAGCAATCGCCTCGCCCTCGCGATCGGGGTCGGTGGCGAGATAGATGCGCGAAGCGACCTTCGCTGCGCTTTTCAGCTCAGCGAGCGTCTTCTCCTTGCCCGGCACGGTGACGTAGGTGGGCTCGAAGCCGTGCGCGACGTCTATGCCCAGACCCTTCGCGGGTAGATCGCGCACGTGTCCTACGGTGGCGCGCACCCGGTAATCGGGGCCGAGGTATTTGCCTATCGTTTTCGCCTTTGCGGGCGACTCCACTATCACCAGCGACTTCCCTGCGCCGTTCCCGATTTCTTCGGGCGGGAGCGACACGACGCTGCGGTGGCCGTTCGTCGCACGCTTGGAACGCGTAGCAGCGACCTTGGACCGTGCCGAGCTCCGGGTCTTGGCGCCGGAAGTCGCGCGCTTCCGCGGCGCGCTCTTCCGGGCGCTCTTACTGGTGGTTTTGCGAGTGGTTTTCTTCCTGGCTGCCATATGATTAGTGAACCGTCACGTTGTCGCCATGCAAGCCATCATCCATGAAGCCGACGCCTTCCATGAGCACGCGGAGATCGTCCAGCGCGATGCGCCCTTCTATCTGGGCCAGCGCGCGGTCGATCACGTGCTCGAGTTCGGCCTGATCGAGCAGGCCGGCGCCGTTCATGGCGATTAGATGCCCCCACGCGTCGGGCGAAAAGCGCCCCCGCTCATGCGGGCCAAGAATTCTGAATGTCACTTTTTGACCGAGTCCCCCGGCACTGTGCCGGACGAAGCCGCCAACAATGTAAAGCGTGGTACGAGAGGAACCGCCACCCAACGGCTGCGCCAAGGACCGAAATGCCGCGCCCTTCCATTGCCGTTTGCATCTCCCCCTCAGGGAGAGCGGGATGACCGATTTCAGCCCAACCTATCGATCCGAAAAACCTGTCGCAAGGCGCGCCACCTTTAATACAACGCGTTGCAACTCAATATGTTCCACCCCCACGACGTGATCCGCAAGGAGGTAGCGCGCCTCGCGCGCATGGAGCAGCGCCCTCAGTCTCGAGAGCGGATCCGGGTCGTTCAGGAGCGGCCTCCGCGAGCGCGAATGCCCCATTCTCTCGAGTACGACTTCCGGGGAAGCACGAAGGTAAACGAGAACGGCTGGAGGCCGCAGGAGTTCCAGCGCACCCGGCACTACTATCCACCCCCCACCCGGCGCGAGCACCATTCCTTCCGCCTGCTCGAGCTCTCGAGTGAGCTCCAGCTCCAGCGCTCGAAACGCCCCCTCGCCCTCCGTCTCGAAGATCGTCGCGATGCTTCGCCCGGCGCGGCGCTCGATCTCCACGTCGAAATCCAGAAAGCGCCGCCCGAGGGCTCTCGCGACCGCGGCACCCACCGAGGACTTTCCCGAGCCTGGCAGACCCGTGAGGATCAGGTGCGGGGAGCCGGCTCCTCCCCCGGGGCGTTCTCTCCCGCCCGTGGCGCCTGCCGCCGATCCGGCTCCACTCCCCCTGGCGGGGCCTGGACCGTCAGAGGCCACCCACCCGCCTGATGTACGCGGAGTAACTCTCCCGCACGTCGCGCATGGCGTCTCCGCCGAACTTCTCGAGCAGAGCGTGCGCGAGGACGAAGGCCGCCATGGCTTCGGCGATCACGGCCATGGCGGGCACCGCCGTAACGTCGCTACGCTCGGCGGTGGCGGCAGCGGGCTCGAGGGAAGGTATGTCCACGGTAGCCAGCGGGCGCATGAGCGTACTGATCGGCTTCATCCCGACGCGGATCACCAGAGGCTCACCGGTGGTGATCCCCCCTTCCAGGCCGCCGGCCCGATTGCTCTTCCGCCTCACGTTCCCGGTCGCCGGGTGTCCGGGTGCCGGCTCGATCTCATCGTGGACTTCGGCGCCGGTCAGTCGCGCGGCATCGAACCCGATCCCGATCTCCACCGCCTTGACTGCGTGGATCGAGAGCATCGCGGCGCCGATCCGCCCGTCGAGCTTGCGATCCCAGGAGACGTGCGAGCCGAGTCCGACGGGCAGCCCGTTGCAAACCACTTCGGCGATGCCGCCGAGCGTGTTCCCTTCCCGCTTGATCGTGTCGATTCGCTCGATCATCCGCGCATCCGCGTCGGGATCGAGCGTGCGAAGCGGGGATTCGTCGGATACGGCATTGATGTCCTCGGGCATCGGATCGGGACGTCGCGCATCGATGCCGCCGAGGTGCACGACGTGGCTGCCGATCGTCACGCCGAATTCGCGCAGGAATCGCTTGCAGATCGCGCCCGCGGCAACGCGCGACGTGGTCTCGCGCGCCGACGCGCGCTCGAGGATGTCGCGCGCATCGCTGCGATCGTACTTGAGCATCCCCGAGAGATCAGCGTGTCCGGGACGAACACGCGTGACGCTCCGTTTGCGCGGCGCTGGATCACCCTCGCGCGGCGCCGCGTCCATGATCTCCTCCCAGTTCCTCCAGTCGCGATTGGTGACGAGCATCGCGATGGGCGAGCCGAGCGTTTCACCCGCGCGCACACCGGAGAGGAACTGAATCGTGTCCTTCTCGATCTTCATGCGCCGCCCGCGTCCATACCCCTGCTGCCGCCGCGCCAGCTCCACGTCAACGTCCTGCGCAAGGAGGCGCAGCCCCGCGGGCATTCCTTCGAGAATCGACACCAGAGCCGGCCCGTGCGACTCGCCGGCCGTCGTAAAGCGGAGCATGGGTTAGACCAGGAAGCAGAAAGCAGGAAGCAGGAAGCAGGAACTAACAGGAAACAGGACACAGGAGACAGGAAACAGAAACTGCCAACTACGGAAGGGCAGAAAGGGGGTTCCCGTTGGGAGGCAGGTTAGCAGGGGGGAACGGCATCGCGCAACGTCGGAGCTTCGGAGGGTGTAAGCAGGCAGCAGAAAACTGCCCCGGTGTCGAGATCTCGACACCGGGGCAGTTCTCTGCTTTCTGCTCTCTGCTTCCTGCTTCCTTCTCAGTTCCCTCCACCCGGCGCGGGCATCTGCTCGCCCTCGTCGATGATATGCGGGGTGACGAGGATCAGGAGGTCGTTCTTCGTCTCCTCGGTGCGGGTCTCGCCAAAGAGCTTGCCCACCAGAGGGAGATCCACGAGCAGCGGAATTCCGACCTTCGACTGCTGCACCTGCGTGACCGTGAGTCCGCCGATTACCGCGGTTTCGCCGTCAGCCACGAGGAGCTCGTTGTCGGCGCGCTGCTTGAGGAAGGTGTAGCCCAGGTCGGACGCCGCCGGCTGGAGCTGCGAGCGCTCGGCGTGCAGCGTCATGAGGATCTGCCGGTTGTTCGTGATGTGCGGGGTCACCGAGAGTATGATGCCGCTCTCCTTGAACTGCACAGTGGCACGCGGGCCCTGGCCGCTGGAGCCGCCCTGGCTCAGCGATCCGAGGTCCACGATACGGATAGGCGTTTCCTCACCGGAGAGCAGCTCGGCCTTGCGATTGTCGAGCGTCACTATGCTCGGCTCGGCCTGCACGTCGGCCAGACGAACTTCCTGGAGCGCGTCGAGGAAGGACGTGAGGTTGAAGCGGCCGAGCGCGGT